>PMKM01000196.1:240-13464 GCA_003157745.1 Bryobacterales bacterium
CCGTCTTTCGTCGTAATGGTGCTCATTGCCTTTCTCCTCCTTTATTGGCCGCGCGTCGAACTTCTCCGTCCGGCGAGTCGGCGACTCCCTGTAGCGGTAGCGTCCCGGGCAGGTCAAGTCGGGCGACGCCAATCCGAGCGTCGGCCATCCCGTAATACACGTCGAAACAACCTGGTGAGCCGGTGTCGTTGCGCCGATCAATGCCGGTAGGGAACACTACTTTGGCGACGATCCCGCGGCGTTCCTGCGATAAGACCGGAGCCAATACCGGCTCCTTGGAACGGTAGCGGATGAACTGTGGATGCTCCTTCGAGAGCACCATCACCCCGGCCGAGTAGCACAGATGGTGAGCGGTATTGCCGGGCTCCGGCTCCATCACCGGACCCAGGCGCTGCAACTTGAATCCGCTCATTGAACTTCCCTCATGCGCAAATCGCTTCCTGAACGTGATCCGATAGACATGCGACGGCCGTCTGGATGACGCGCTTCGTCTCATGAGGTCCACGAACACAGATGGAAACAACACCGGCCTGTTCCGCCGGATAGTCGTTTCCCCCGGCGAACAGAGCATCGCCGATAAAGATCATCTCCGTTAATGGAATGCCGAGTACATCTCTGAGTTTTCTGATTCCGTATGCTTTGTCTATGCCGGGTTTAGTGACATCGATGGACGTCGCGCCGCCAAGCCGGACAGAATACCCAGGAATCAACGGATCGAGGATCGCTTTGATCTTCTGCCGCTTGGCGAAGCCTGGGTCCCATTTCTCCTTTTCTTCTAGCGGAGCCTGCTGACCTAGTGCGGAAAACGTGATCTGGCTTCCCCGGTCCTCGATCACCTCGCCCCAGACCTTGCTGGCCTTAAACCCCGACTCCGCAACCGCCTTTTCCAGCGAGGCGATGATCTTTGTTTTCTCGTCCGGGCTGAAGTCCTCCGAATAGATCTTTTCCCATTTTCCCGTATAGCGGAAAAACTTCGTTCCACATGTAGGAAGAAGCGACAGGTTCGCCACGGTCTGGTCGTGCGGAAGATGGGAGAGCACTTGTTCTTCAAACTGCGGCCAGTCGCCTCCGGAAATCACGGCCACCTTGACGATGCTGAGAAGGTCATGCAGCAGTCGCGACATATCGGCATCGATAGGCGATTTACTCTCGGCAAGGGTGCCATCCAGATCGAACACAATCAGCCTCTTCATTCCGGTATCTCGATTTCCAACATAGTCATAACGCCTCGCGGCTGAAACGTACATACTCCGAGGAGGGCAGGCAGCAGGAACACGTCGCCTTTTCTGGCGGCATAAGTGGTTTTTCCGTGCTCTATCAGCCCCGAACCTGCGATCAATACCAACACGCGCGGCACACCCGCTGCGCCGACGGCGAACCGCGATTCCCCGTGCAGGCGCCACAACCGGAAGTATTCACAATGAAACAGATCCTCGCGTGCGACCGGTGTCGTCGCCTCCATCACGGACGCCACCGGGCCGACAGGACCCTTCGCAAAATCAATGCAAGCAAGCGCCCGATCGATTTGAAGCGCTCGCGGCTGGCCTGTCTGGGCGTCAACATGGTCCCAGTCGTACAGGCGAAACGTAACGTCGCTGTTCTCCTGCACCTCGAACACCACGATATCGCCGCCCAGAGAGTGAACCGTTCCAGCCGGAAGGAAGACGGCGTCCCCAGGCTTCGGAGTGAAGAATGCGAGACGGTCCGCCAGCCCCCCGCTGGCGATCGCCTGCCGCAGACCCACTTCGGTGGTGCCTGGCCTCAGGCCCGCATAGATGCGGCTTTTTGGACTCGCCTCCAGGACGACCCATGCTTCGGTCTTCCCGGTCTCGCCCGCCGGCAGCAGGTCCGCGTGCGAATCCGCTGGATGCACCTGGACGGAGAGCATTTCGCGTGCATCCAGGAACTTCAGCAGCAGTGGGAAACGGCGAAATCGCCCGGCCAGCGTTCCCATCACTTGTTCTGGAAACTGCGCCAGGAGTTGAGCAATGGTCCGCCCCTTGATGGGTCCATCGGCAACACGGCTCTGATGGTCATCGCGGTCGCTGAGTACCCATGCTTCGCCGATAGGACCGTCGGCCGGCAGTGGCGCCGTGAGCAGGCCGGCCAAGCGCCGGCCGCCCCACAGCCGATACTGATAGATTGGGTCGAATCGCAGTGGATATAGGAGCATTTGACCGTTATCCCTTTGTGCAATATGGACTTCGATCACCCCCGGACAGCCCCCCATACACTTTCAATGGATCTCTGGAGTGTCGTCGGCGCTTCCCCATCTATGTCGTTAGGTCCATCTTCGGTCAAACGGCTCTCCATTTCCGGTAGGAGAGCTTTCACATCGTTCTTCGAAGTGACCGTGAATGTAGCGCCGCCAGCCGGATTGGACATAGCACGCGCAACACCATCCTTTTGCCTGAGATGCAAAGGCGATACTGGACACCTAAACACCGCTACTCGTCGCAGCCGAGTGGAGAATTCCACGACAGACCTCGCGGGCGACCTTTGCACTTGAAATGGCAGATTCTGCACGTGCGGCCACAACGAGGGGACTCGAATACCCGGCGAGCGCGGCGCTCGCTTGCGCTTTTTGGGGGACATCGCTGCCACGAGAATCATCAACGGCTGCTCAGTTGCACGACACTGACTGCTCGCCAGCGTGCCGTGCAGGCGCATCGAGACGCGGCCCCGTGACGGTGTGGCGTCGTTTGACCAAATACTGACGACGACCACGCATCTGGTCCAGAGGCGGCGGCACGCCAGGGGTTGTCCGGAAGGATCGCCAGGAGAAGACAGGCCGCAACGGGGTGCACGAGTTGCCGCCAAGGACCGAAGAGGTCCAAGCGTAAATGCGCGTTCGCGATGGAGTCGTGTACGTAAAGGATCTGCCGGCAACGACGGCCATCCGAGCGCGCCAAATGGGTTGATTCAATCCGGACAAATCCTGGCGTTCCGGCGGTGATTCGACATAGAGCCGGCGAGCGCACATTATCGTGGTGCCGCGCTCTCTGCAAATCGTACGGACATGTCGCTTGAAATCATCCCTGGTGAGCTCGATGGAATTGAGCTTCCGGGCCGTGTCATGCATTGCCTCCTTGGTTGGGCAGTCCGAACGAAGCCAATTTCGCGCAGGTAGACTTGTAATCCGTATGAAGGATGCTGCGAATCCCCAAACCTTCCGCGATCTGGACGAACATCGGCGTGTTTTCGATGTATACTATCCGCCGGGCCGGCGTCTGGGCGATGTCGAGCGCAAGCCGAAAGATGTCGGGGTCGGGCTTGCGGACATGGACGAAGCAGGAGGAGATGAACGAATCCACGAACTCGTCCAGCTTAAACTTGCGAATCCGATAATCATTCACTACGCGCGCTTCGTTGCTAACGACGACTGTTCTTAGGCCGTGTCGGGCCTTGAGCTGTTTGATTAGCTCAATCATCTCTGGATAAGACCTCGATTGCGCGCACATGAAGCGGCGAAACTGAACAAGGGTGAAAGGACGGTTTTGGTAAAAGACCACCCAGCCTAAGTATTGTTCGAAAGTAAGCTTCCCTTCCTCATGAGTTTCGAAGGCCAATCGATGCCGGTTCTCCATCTCGGCCCACTCCAGTTTGAAGTGCCTGGCCACCCGTTTACGGGCAATGTGATCCCACCCATCGTTGAGCAGAACACCCCCGATATCCAGAAACAAGGTCGTGATTGGCATACTTAGCTCACCTGCCAGTTCCGCATGCGCGGAAAGCCAAAAACAATGACGTCTCCCCCGTTTTCCTGGGTTTCTGAAGGCAGAGGAGGGCCCGGCCGCACTGCAGCGCGCCCCGAGATCTCCGAGCTGTAGTCTTGTAACCAGCGTTGGCCGTCCTGATCGTCATCGCCATAGGATTCGAGGCGATTCCAGAGGAACGGCAACGCTGGTTGAGCTCGGTATCACGCGCACCGTAAAGTCGGTTGCTGGACGTACGGCTAAAACCCGTGTTCTATACGCATAAGTGTTTGACGCGTTGCCCGTTTGGCCAACGCGTTCCATCTCTTGCCGGATTGGGCTGTGACCATCAATGCCGTCGGCGTAGAGTTCCACTCGCGCAGCGGCCGGGTCGAGCCCAGGCAGGTAGACCTCGACCTCAAAGAGGTGTTGCCCCGCGCTGGTTTCAACCCTGGTGGCACTCAGCTTCAGAGCGGGCCATGCCGCTTCCAGGGCGTCCTGCCAATCGACTATTTTCCGGCCCTCGGCACCCTTGTCGGCTGCGCGTTCCCGATAGGCCTTCGCACACGGAAGGTAGCGTTGCTCCGTGTACTCGCGTACTGCGCGGTCGGCCGAAAAGCGTGGTGTCAGGCTCGCCATGCTGTTGCGCATCCGCGCCACCCACGCCGTCGGGATATCCTGCCCGTCGCGGGCATAAAACTCGGGGATTACGTCGCGTTCGAGCAGGTCGTAGAGGGCCTCGGCTTCCACTGCATCCCAAGCCGGATCGTCGCCATGTTCCAGGCCGTCCCCCAACGCCCAACCAATCTCGGGTGAATAGGCCTCTGCCCACCAGCCGTCCAACTCCGAGAGATTGATTCCTCCGTTGACCAGGACCTTCATGCCGCTGGTTCCGCAAGCTTCCCATGGCCGACGAGGCGTGTTAATCCAAACGTCCACGCCCTGCACCAAGTGCTCGGTCAGGAGCATGTCGTAGTCGCTGAGGAAAATCGCGTGGGGACGAGCCTCGGGCTGCCGGATGAAATGTGTCCACTCCCAAATCAAGGCCTGTCCGGCCTGATCCGCGGGATGCGCTTTACCGGCGATGATGAGTTGAACCGGGCGCTCGGAATTGGTGAGTATGCGCAACAGGCGATCGGGATCGTGCAATAAGAGGTTTGGCCGCTTGTAGGTCGCGAAGCGTCGTGCAAAGCCCAGCGTGAGAGTCTTGGGGTCCAAGAGATGTCTTGCGGTTTCGACTTCTTCAGGCTGCGCTCCCCCTGCGGCAAGGTCCCGGGATAAGCGTTCGCGAGCATACTCCACAAGCGCCTCGCTGGCGGAAGTGCGAAGTCCCCAGAGCATCGAGTCGGAGAGCCGGCGAATATTCTGCTCCAGGCTTTCCGACGTCCCCAGCCATGGCTGCTTGCCGCAGCTTTGGGTCCAAAGATCGTCGGCATCGGCCGAATCCCAGGTGGGCATGNNACTTCGTCTTCCGGCCAGCGCGGAAATAGCGGCTGAAAAAGGTGCCGGCTCACCTTTCCGTGCAGGCGGCTTACTCCATTCACCGACCCGCTCCCGCGCACCCCTAGATACGCCATGTTGAACGGCTCCGACGAGTCCTCGCGGTTCTCTCGCCCAAGGGCCAGCAGATCGTGAAGCGTGATCCCAAGCCGTTTTTCGGCATACGTTCCAAGGTATTGCTCTATGAGGGCGGGCGTGAATCGGTCAAAACCGGCAGCCACCGCCGTGTGGGTGGTGAAGAGGTTACCGGCTCGCGTTACCGCCAGCGCGACTTCGAAGGGTTGTCCGTTCTCCTCCATGAAGCTATATGCACGTTCCAGCACGGCAAACGCCGCGTGGCCTTCATTGAGGTGACAGATTTCCGGTTGGAGGCCGAGCGCACGGAGGAGTCGCCATCCGCCGATTCCGAGGAGCATCTCCTGCTTGAGCCGCAGTTCCGGTCCACCCCCGTAGAGCTCGCTGGTAACCCCCCGATGAATGGGGTAGTTCGCCGCGTCATTGCTGTCCAGCAAGTAAAGTTTCACGCGGCCAACCTGGACTTGCCAGGCACGCAGCCAGACCGAGTATCCGGGCAATGCGATCTCCAGGCGCAACCACTCGCCGTTGGGATGGCGCAGCGGCGTGATCGGCAACTGCCCGGGATCGTTGAACGGGTGCAGGGCCTGTTGCGCTCCGTTCCTGTCGATTACCTGGCGAGAATATCCCTGCTGGTAGAGCAGTCCCACGCCAACTACCGGCACACCCAGGTCGCTGGCGGCCTTGAGCTGATCGCCTGCCACATTCCCGAGGCCCCCCGAGTAGATGGGCAGCGCCTCGCTCAGCATGAATTCCATGCTGAAATATGCGGCGCAGGTCAATGAAGACCCCGCATGGTTGCGCTGAAACCAAGCCGGCGCTTCGGCCGCCTGGCGGCCGGCTTCCACGAGGCTATCGACGTTCTTCCGAAAAACGGGATCGCTCAACACATGCTCGATCCGGTCGCGTGAGGCCGTCTGCAGGACGACCCATGGGTTGTGTGTGATTTCCCAAAGCCTCGGATCAAGCTGTCGCCACACCTCGTCGGTGCCATGGTTCCAGGACCAGTGCATGTCCAAGGCGAGTTCCGCCAGAGAATCGAGTCCCTCGATCTCCGTAGGCAGGAGGTGGTACGTCGGGTGGTGTGCAGGGATGAGTTTGCTCATGACTTGTTTCCGCCAACTGGACTTGCCGCCAGGGTGTCGCCGACCAGCGCCTGTGCTTCCTCCGGAGTGCGGCGCGGACGCTCCACTTTCCGGAAGCTCTCCGCGTAGACCGGGTGTTCGAACCTGGCTTTCGGCTCTCCAGGCTCGCGACAGGCGTTGACGGGTTCGATTTCACCGCAAGCTACTGCCTTTCGCCAATCAACACGGGTTCCTCGCGTTCCGCTGCGTGAACGGTAATCCTGATTGGGTTCACCGCCTGCATGATGTCTTTCGCCTTGGCTACCTCCTCCCGGCTGCCGTGGGCCAGGAGCAGAAACTTGTCGGCCTTGAGCGCGGCCTCGTACTGGACGACGCTGTTCTGGGGAATACCAATGCTGTACAACCCGGCGCCGAGCGCGCTCAATCCGCCCATTACAATGGCGCCTTCAAGTGCACCGACAATCCAGGCGACCAACGGGCCGGCTACCAATATCGGCCCAAGACCCGGTATGGCGAAGAAAGCCGCTCCAAACAACATTCCCCATAGACCACCCCAAAAGGCGCCTCGCGCTCCCCAGTACTCCATGCGATCGCCAGCGTTATAGTACCCGACGACGTTCTCGTCGGTGTGATAGTCCTTGCCGACAATAGACAGTTTCTTCATGTCACACCCGGACCTCTGCAGTTGCTTCACTGCCTCTTCCGCTTGGGCGTGAGTTCCGTAAATGGCTACAACCGAGTTCTTTTCATACATACTGAACGTTCCTTGTCAATCTCTTTTTCGGATGATTGCTTCGCGACTCCATTTGGGACAGCTACTCAGGGTACACCTCGACTCTGGTGGGCCTTGTGAACCCGGCATGAACGCTGCAATGTCTGCAATTCAATAGCCGATACGCCCCTAGCCGGAAGACGTTTTACTCCCTTTGGCCTGCGCGTCAATGATGCGCCGTTGCGGCGTTTTGAAGCGGCATAGTGAACCTTGCTGCAGTGGAAAGCGCAACGGCGAATCTTGTGGCGCCCTGAATTTGTCAGGGAGGTGCCGATGCCGCATTCGGAAGCAGCCGTATTGAAAGTGCTGCGGTTGAAAAGCGCAACGGCGAACCACTCCGGTTTCCCGGGCACTTTCGTTGCCGATCGAAGGCAGAACGTTCGCTCCTGGTCGCGTTGTCAAAAATGCACCGCGCGACACGGAATCGCAGATTGGGTGGCCACGGATGCTCTGATCGCCGTGTTCCTGTCCAAATGAAGGCCTCCCCGCGGGCGAACCGGCGGCCTTCCCCGTTTATGTTGAACGCCCACGCACGTTGTTGCCGCTACCAGGAGGTGCAAAAGATGCTGCTGCAAGTGCAAAGTTCGCATCGGGAACGCGGCGTCAAAGCGGCTCAAATCGTCTGGCGCAGACTGGGAACGGAGAGAAGCCGCCGGTTGACCGAATGGCCGAAGTCGTGACGGCCCGGGCAGACCCGCGGGGCCGGGCCATATGTTTCCGCGACGCGTTGACCACATCGTGTCACATGACGCATGGTTGGTCAGGCTTGGTTTCGCCGGGAGCGGTGATCACAAACAAGCCCACCATTCCCGATATGGAGAAGAGTGGTGTACCTCGTGCAGGGGGGGAAGAAGGATACCCACGCTTCCATAGGAGGACAGCCCATGCACGAGGAGCACTGGAAGGCCGCCCAGCAGCACGAACTGGCGGCGCGGTCGCACCGCACGGCCGCGGAACACAACGAAAAAGGGGATTTGACAGCGGCAGTTTGGCATTCGGAACGAGCGATGGAGTACTCGGATCACGCATACAAACTCGCGAAGGAAACCGAAAACAAATCCGGTGAGATAGAGAGACTCTGAAATGTCCACACGCTATAACAACGGGTCACATTACGAGAACCATCAACGAGCCGCGGAGTTGCACGACTTGGCCGCCCATGCTCACCGCAGCGCCGCGGAAGCGCATGAGAAAGGGGACCATCAGACGGGCCAAGAGCTTTCCAGACGAGCCCTGGAACACTCCCGACAGGCTCATGAGCATACCGGGCAGGTGCATCGAAACGCCGTGAATGAACACGGCATCGAGACCTTTGGGCACCAGGAAACCGCCACGTTGGCCTATACGCTGTGGCAAGCCAGAGGCTGCCCGGAGGGGTCGCCGGACGAGGACTGGTTCCAGGCCGCCCAGGACCTGCGAGCCCACGCCGAAAGTCACCCAGTGTGATTGTGGCAGAACGTTCCGCGCGCTATTCAGGTACCTGAATAAACGGCCAGAGCTTTGTCCGGTGATGGGCATCGGGTCTCCCGAGCAGACAGAGACGCACTCCGCCATTCGAACGCTGCACAGATATGTCGCTTGAAATCACGTGCCGGAGCACTGACGGAATCGAGATTCTGGATCTGAACGGGCAACTCACCTTCGGGCAGGGGGACCTGGACTTCCGACGTGAACTGGGCGGTTTGGTAAAGGCTGGAAACATCCGAATCGCATTGAATTTCGGCGACCTTCGCAAACTCGATACCACCGGCCTTGGCACACTGCTCTTCGCTCTAGCGAAGCTGCGAAAAGCGGGTGGAAATCTGGCAATATTCAATGTGAAGCGGACTCACATCGAACTGCTGACAGAGGCACGGCTGGAAGCCGTGTTTGAGATGTTCCAAGATGAACAGGACGCGATAAACAGCTTTTTCCCCGACCGCGAAGTCAAGCGCTTCGACATATTGGAGTTCATCGAGTCCCGGAACGTAAAGAGCCTGAACCCCGCGTCAGGCGTTGGAAAGTCCGGATGATGCCGTCTTCCTGGTGGAGAATTCCGCCCGCGCATTCGTTCTGCCGCCACTCCTACCGACGCCTTCCGTCCTCCTGTCCGAATTGCGCCAGGTAGTACTTGTATGTGCGACCCACTTTCTTGATGAGGCCGTGGACGCGAAGGCGCTTCAAGAGCCGTGAGACTCGGCCGCTATTTGTGTCCGGCAGATGGCGCCGGAGTGTCTTGTTCCGCCGTCCGCCGATATTGCACTCTCCCCGCGTCAGAATTGGAAGTAGACGAAGGGGACGGCGTGGCCGGTGAAGCCGATCAATTCCAGGCAGAACAGGCACAGGGCGATGGCGGAAGCGTAGACCCAGGCTGGGGTGTCGGGCAGGCGTTCGAACCAGCCGCGAGCCTCTTCGAGGATAGCCAGGAGGAGCGCGGCGACCACGAGCCAGAGCTGCCAGTGAAACCAGACGATGTGGCCGTGCGGGCCGCTGAAGAGGCGGCCGAGAATGTAAAGACTGTCGTGAAGCGTCTGCGCGCGGAAGAAGATCCAGCCGATGGAAGCGAGCGCGAAGGTGACGGCAACGCGGAGCGGATCGGCGAGCGACCAGCGGGCGCGTTCGCGGACGCCACATAGGCGCTCGACGGCAAGCAGCGCGCCGTGATAGCCGCCCCAGATAACGAAGTTCCAACTGGCGCCGTGCCAGAGACCGCCGAGTAGCATGGTGAGCATTAGATTGCGATAGGTGTGCCAGTGGCCGTGGCGATTGCCGCCGAGCGGTATATACAAGTAATCGCGCAGCCAGGTGGAGAGCGAAATGTGCCAGCGCCGCCAGAACTCGGTGATGCTGCGGGCGAGGTAGGGGCGGCGGAAATTCTCGGGGAAATGAAAGCCGAGAATCTGCGCGAGGCCGATGGCCATATCGGTGTAGCCGGAGAAATCGAAAAAGATCTGGACGGAAAAGGCGATCACGCCGCTCCAGGCGGCCAGGTAACCGGGGTGCGCGGCGGGATCGCGAAAGAACGTGTCGGCAAGGCGCGCGAACTGATCGGCGATGGCGAGCTTCTTAAGCAGACCGAAGACCACCAGGAGAGTGCCGCGCAAAATCTCGTGGGCATCGGGCGCTTGCCAGTGATAGAGATCGGCGAAGAAATGACGGGCGCGCACGATGGGGCCGGCCACCAGTTGCGGGAAGAAAGCGATGTAAAGTGCGTAATCGACCAGGTCGGTAATGACTTCCTGCTCGCCGCGATAGACATCGATCACGTAGGACATGCTCTGAAATGTGTGGAAGCTGATGCCCATGGGAAGAATAATGTGCAGGGCGAAGGAATCGAGCGGGCGCGCCATCACCCAGGCCAGGTTGGCGGCGAGGAAGTTGAAGTACTTGAAGAAGCCGAGGAAGCCGAGGTTGGCGGCGAGGCTCATGACGAGGGCGGCCTTGCGTTTGGGCCCGGCGGGAAGGCGCCGCATCCACATGGCGGCGGCGTAATCGATGGCGGTGAGGACGAGGATCAATAGGACGAATTTGGCGTTCCAGCACATGTAGAAGAAATAGCTGGCGGCAAGCAGAATCCAGCGGCGGGCTGGGCGCGGCAGCAGATAGAACAGCGCCAGCACGACCAGGAAGAACGCGAAGAACTGGGGCGTGTGGAAGAGCATCAGCGGTCACCCGGCGCGGTGAGCAGACGGCCGACTTCGCCGGCCAGCATCATCGAAAACTCGTAGCCACCTTCTTCATTGACGTGGAACGCGTCGCCGAACAGCTCGGGACGCTCGAGCGAATCGAACAGGTGTTCGGGCATGAGCGCGATGCGGCCGGCGGCGGCGAATTGGCGGACGGAACTGGACGGGTTCGGCGGCGGATCGGGGCGCACGACGGGCCCGCGCGGCAGGCGGAGGAAGATGAAGCGGGTGCGCGAGCCGCGGTAACGGTCGAGGATGGCGCCGAGCCAGTGGAGCCGGTAGCCCGTGTACGGGGGCGAATCCGGAGGTGGATCGTCGAGCAGAACGTGTTCGATCTCGGTGCGCTTGGCGGGATCGAGCCAATCGGGCAGGGCGACCGTATGCGCGTTCCAATCGATGCTCATGCCGGCCAGGCTATGGCGCTCCCAGACGGCGTTGTAATACCACTCGCGCGCGTGCTCCTCCTGCAAACGCACATATTCGAGGCGCGTGCGGGGGTGTTCGAGGAAGGCTTGCACGTCGTGCTGGTAGACGAGGCCCTTGAGGAGCACGGCTTCGGCGGCGCTGGCGCGGCCGGGCCAGGTGGGATAGGAGAAAACAAAACGCGGGAGGTCCGTTACGCGCAGCAGCGGCGCGAGGTAGTTCAAATCCAGATCGCGAGCGGACATGTCTTCCCAGGTGCGGTCGTCGAAGCTGTCGAGGGGAACCAGGATGGCGTCGTAGCGGTCGCAGGCGGGATCGACCTGGCGCAGCATGTAATACCAGCAGCGGGGCGTGGTGCCGGGAACGGAGATGGTGCCGAAGGAGCAGTTGGTATTGCCTGCGAGCGTGTTGGCGACGCGCGGCTTGAGACCCATGCGCGAATCGCCGAGGGTCAACACCTGGAGGTGGCGGCCGATGGGGCGGCGCATCTCGTTGTGGAGAATCGTTTCGAGGAACCCGGCGGTGGAATTGGGTTCGAGAATGGAAACGTACCAGCCGGTGCGAAACGCCAGGGCGTCGAGCGAGAAGAAGAGCAGCAGCGCGAGCGCGAGTCGCGCCGGAACGGAGAAACGACGGGTCACCAGCGATATTATAACGGCGCGCGGAGAGACGGTGGTGCTGGCCGCTGGCAGGCGGGGCTGGCGCGTCGGTCGCGCTGGGGGTGAATCGAAACGGGAACGGCGCCGGCGACGAGATCGCCGGCGTTACGGGCGGCGGTTCGTCGGGCGGATGCGGCCCTTCGTCCGCAGTCTCTGCCTTTCATCCGGGTCACCGGGATAGGTTCGCGGCTTCGTGGCTTACTCTGCTGTCTGGAGGCAGACACGGATGGAGCCACTGGCCAGTATCGAGGGAGTGAGTAAGCAGTATGTGCTGGATCGCAGTCTGGTAACGGCGCTCGAGGACGTATCGCTGCGGATACACGGGCGAGAGTTTCTCGCCATCGCGGGACCGAGCGGGAGCGGCAAATCGACGCTACTGAATCTTATCGGTTGCATCGACACTCCCACGCGCGGGCGCATTCTGATGGATGGCGCCGACACCACGGCGATGCGGCCGGTGCGAACGGCGGCATTGCGGCGCGAAAAGATCGGCTTTGTGTTCCAGACCTTCAACCTGATTCCGGTATTCACGGCGGCGGAGAACGTGGAGTACCCGCTGCTGCTGCGCCGGATGGAGGAGAGCGAGCGCCGCGAGCGCGTGGCCGAGGCTCTTTCGAGCGTCGGTTTGACGGGGCGGGCGCGGCATCGGCCGGATCTGCTGTCGGGAGGCGAACGGCAGCGGGTGGCCGTGGCACGGGCGATTGTGCATCGGCCGGCGCTGGTTCTGGCGGACGAACCGACGGCGAACCTGGATACGCACACGGCGACACAACTGATCGACCTGATGCGGGATCTGAACCGGAAACTGGGCATCACGTTTCTCTTTTCCACGCACGACCAGCGGCTGCTGGAGCGATCGGACCGGGTGGTGCGGCTGTGCGATGGCAAGGTGGTCGAAGACACGGGCGCGCGGGAAGTGAGCGATGGCCAACTCTCCGCGGCCGGGGCTTGAAAGCAAGTGACACGGCGAGGATAGCAGCCGGTCGCTTTGGTCGCGGCTCGGACGCGAGGTCGGAGGTAGTTAGGATTTCTTCTTGCGAGGTGAACGATGCGTAAGTTCTTGTTACTGGCATTTCGAAACGTATTCCGCAACCGGCGGCGGACGGTGATGACGCTGCTGGTGGTATCGGGCGGCGTCGCGGGGCTGCTGCTAGTGGGCGGGTTCTTCTCCTTCATGTTCCGGGGACTGCGCGAGAGCACGATTCGCAATGGGCTGGGGCACTTGCAGATTTACAGCGCCGAACACTTCGAGCGCGACGAGGTGCACGTTCTCGACACAGGACTCGACGATTACCAGCGCGTCGCCGAGTTGGCGGCACGGAACCAGCACGTGCGGGGCGTCACGGCGCG
>PMKM01000249.1 GCA_003157745.1 Bryobacterales bacterium
CAGTTCCGACACGGCGTATTCCGTAGTCCCCGAAATGGCGATCATCGCGAAGCGCGAACCGAATCGTTGGGCAAATCCCCGAGCTCCGGCCTGCCACTCGGGCGGAGCCGATTTTGCCTGATCGAGGCCTGCACCGACGCCCGCGCGGAGCAATCCCGTCACCCCGAAGGTCGACGTGAGATAGGACCGGATCCGCGTATTGCTGTTAGGGAACGGTTGCACCGCGGGCGTCCCCGCCCCGGTGGTTTCAGCCGTCGGCGGAGCGGCGGGATCGTTGGCCGCCTGGGCTGTCGCGCCGGGCAACAGGAACGAGAGTATGGTCGCAGTGGCTAGGGCATTGATCGCGCGGTGCGCGCGACCTCCATGGTTCGTCGTCGACATCGATTGGTATCCTCCTCAAGGCGGCTCTCCCGCGATCGTATGCCCGGAACAGCCTGAATTTACGATACGGGTGACTCGTGTGCGGAACCAACGCAGAACTGCTTGGCGCGGTGCTACATCGCATGAGCGCCGGATTCTGGAGCGGGAACGCGCACCCCGGCCAGACCGCCAACGAGGCGTTGTGTTGCGCTTGTCTCCAGAATGACGGCGTTGATCCGGTGAATCGGCGCGATCGGGTGGTCCGCTTGGTCCGGGCCTGGGGATGACTGGTATGCTGGAGTCCGGTCGGGACGGAATGATTACTGGCGACGCCCAATTGGCCGTGGAGTTGACGGGGTTCGCCACCGGCCTGGCAGTTGCGGCCGTGCTGCTTGGCTTCGCTTTGCGCGCTGCGCGCTTGCCCAGTACGCCCGTCTCGGTGATCGTGCTTGCAGCATGCGGCGTCGCCTGGAATCTCGGTGGACTCGCTCAGGCAGCCTTCCTGGTGGCCGGCGCAACTCCCGAGTCGAGGCTGAGCGCGTCCGCCGCTGCGCTCCAGTTCACGGCAGGCGCAATCTGGCCGATTCCCTTGATTCAGTTCTGGGGGCAACTGACCAGGCCCCCGCGACACCGGCGCGTCGCCGGGATCCTGCATCGCTGCGCTCTGTTGTCCGCCGTCGTCGCTGTGCTGCTGCTATGGTCTGCCGTGTTTTTCCCGACGAGCCGCGAGATGTTTGCCCTTTGCAGGGAGTTCACGGCCTACAGCGCAGCCCTTCTGATTGTGCCCGCTGCCATCTTCCTGCTGAGGCCGGCTCGTCCATCGCTGGTGCTTCGACTCTCCTCACTTGCGATTGTAGTTTCCGTGTCATTTGCCGCGACCGCTCTTGTTCTCTCCCGGATCATCACGTCCAATCCCCAGCTCACCGCAGCGTTATTATCCGCAAGCAAGCAGGTGATGCTGATCGGTGTCTGGAGTATCTTCTTCCAGTTCCCGAAATTCCGTTTCGCCGATTTGTTCGTCCGGCAGGCTCTTCGGCTCGTCCTAGTCATGGTATGGGCGCTGGGGCTCCTGTGGCTGCTGCGCAATCCCCTTCTGCCGCGTCTGTGTGCCCGGGCGGCATTTCCCGGCGGGCTGCAGGTCGCACTGGAACTGGCCGCCGCGGCCATTCTGCTCATGCTGTTGATACTCCTGGAATCGCGTGCCAGCGCGTTTGTTAGTGGATGCCTCTTCCGCGTGCCCGACTACCCTGTGGCGACACGTCTGCTCATCGCGGAGCTCGCGCGATCCAGAGACGAGACGGAGGTTGCCCGTTGCGTCGAGGCGAGCGTTCGCAACGCACTGCAACCAGCCGACGTCCGCCTGGTGGACGCGGCCACCGTGCCCGGAGTTTGGCTGCGGACGGACGCGGGCGACGCCGGAATCGTCCAACTGGCGAAAGGGGACGCGGACCGTCAGGGTTTGCCATGCAAGGACGCCGACTTCATCGTGCCGGTCGTGCCGCGCGATCGCGCGACCCACGCGTTGGTGATCGCGTCGGCCGGCGGCGCCAGCCTTTTCACCCACGAGTTGACGTTTCTTCAGACCGTGGCCGTCAACTGCGCCCGCCGCTTGGACGCTCTCGGAAGAGAACAAGAGTTGCTGCAACAGTACGCCAGAGAAGCGCTGCTCCTGCGGCAGCTCACTGAGGCGGAACTGCGCGCCCTGCGCGCGCAGATCAATCCGCACTTCCTCTTCAACGCGCTCACTACGCTCACCGATCTCATCGCGCGCGACCCGTGCCGCGCCGAGACCATGACCCTACGGCTCGCCCGGGTCTTCCGCTACGTGCTCACACATTCCTCCCAGCACGTGACCTCGCTTCAGGACGAGATTGACTTCCTCCGCAGCTATCTCTACCTTGAGGAGGCGCGTTTTGGCGACCGGCTCCGAGTGAGCATCGACGTCGCACCAGAAGTGTCCGGTGATCACATACCGTCGCTGATCCTCCAGCCCCTGGTCGAGAACGCGCTCAAGCATGGATTGGGCCCCAAGCCCGGGCCAGGGCATATATCGATCTTGGCGTACGCCGGCGACGACCACGTGCACATCGTGGTTGAGGACGATGGAGTAGGCGCCAAAGAGCTGAATCTCGGTGAGCGGCGTGGCGTCGGCTTGACGAACGTTGCCGAACGGCTGCGCACGCTGTATGGCGACGCCGCCACGATGCGGTTCGAACCCCGCATCGACGGCGGAACCCGCGTCACGTTGATCATTCCCCGAGGAGCGCTTCCCCCATGCTCAGAAGCCTGATTGTCGACGATGAAGAGCCCGCCCGTTCCTGGCTGTCGCGATTGCTGCACTCGCACCAGGATATTGACATCGTCGGATTCGCCCAGGATGGGCCGGAAGCCGTCGAGAAGATCGAGGAGATGCGGCCCGACCTCCTCTTCCTGGACATCCAGCTCCCAGGACTCACTGGATTTGAAGTGCTCCAGTCAGTTCGTCACCTGGCGCCGTTTCCGCTTGTGATCTTTGCAACGGGCTATGACCAGCACGCCCTGGCGGCTTTCGAGGCCGACGCGCTCGCCTACCTCCTGAAACCCGTCGAGCCGGAGCGGCTCTCCCTGGTGCTCGATCGTGCGCGCAGGCTGCACTCGACGTTCGGCGAGAAAGAGCAGGAGAGCCGGCGCCTGCTCGACGTCGTTGGGTCGTCCCCGTTCAAATTGCGCAAAGTGATCTGTCGCCGACGCGACCGGTTCGTCCTCATTCCGCCCGAGGAGATTCTCTGGTTTGGCATCGACGGCGGCATCGTTCGCGCACATAGGGCCACGGATACGTACTGGGTCAACTACCAACTCAACGAACTCGAGGCCAATCTGCCGCCCAGATTGTTCTTTCGGGCGCGACGCGAGGCACTTGTCAATGTCGACAGGATCCGGGAGGTCAAGCCATACTTCAAAGGTGGCTACCTTTTGGTAATGGCGGATGCGGCGGCGACCGAGATCGCGGTCAGCGAGCGGCAGGTGCGACTGTTCCGGCAGTTGATCCCAGGGATCTAGACTGGACTAGTGCAGTGTCCACGAATTAACTG
>PMKM01000165.1 GCA_003157745.1 Bryobacterales bacterium
TCATTTCAGGATTGGAAAATGCTTTTCGGAGTCGAGCCCGGGTGCGGGAACCTCGGGCAGCTTTCGCGTGACTCGCGGCAACCGCTCCGCCCGGAGCCGCGACCGTGAGGGAGCGGTTGGTCAAGTGTCCGCGGAATGAGCCCGTATAATGGGTATGACGGTGGGGAAATTCTTCGTTCAAAACTTCGGTTGCAGGGCCACGCAAGCCGATGGCGCGGCGCTCGAGACGTCGCTCACGGCGCGCGGACTTTCGCAAACCGGCGAGCGAGCCGCGGCCGACTTGGTGGTGCTCAACACCTGCACGGTGACGGTTGCCGCCGATGACGACGTGCGGCAAACCATCCGCCGCGTGCATCGCGAGAACCCGACTGCGCGCATTCTGGTCACCGGTTGCTACGCGCAACGCGCGCCGGAAGAATTGGCCGCGATGCCCGGTGTGGAATGGGTCGTCGGCAACAGCCACAAGCACGCGATTCCGGAGTTGATCGCGCTCACGCCGGCCGGCGCTCCGTATCATGGCGGCGTTCATGTCGGCGACATCTTCGCGCAGCAGACGTTTCTTTCGGC
Source organism: Bryobacterales bacterium (assembly GCA_003157745.1). Lineage (GTDB taxonomy): Bacteria > Acidobacteriota > Terriglobia > Bryobacterales > Bryobacteraceae > Bog-375. The sequence goes on from PMKM01000165.1 coordinate 568, forward strand.
GCCGGTCGAGGACGCGGGCGGCGACCGGACGCGGCCGAATTTGAAAATTCAGGACGGGTGCAACAACCGGTGCTCGTTCTGCATCATCCCGTTCGTGCGCGGCCGGAGCCGCGGCATGGCGGCGGACGAAGCGGTGGCACAGATTGGGCGGCTGGCCCTGCGGTATCGCGAGGTAGTGCTGACCGGCATCAACCTGGGCCGCTGGGGCCGCGAGCCGGGCAGCACGATGCGCCTGGCTGGCCTGCTGCGGCGTGTGCTCGACGAAACATCGATTGAACGGCTGCGGCTCAGTTCGGTTGAGCCGATGGATTTCTCCGACGAGTTGTTGGAGTTGATGGCCGCTAATTCGCGCATCGCGCCGCACGTGCACGCGCCGTTGCAAAGCGGGTCGGACAGGATTCTGCGCCTGATGCATCGTAAGTACAGGCCGCGGCACTATGCGGACCGTGTCTTGAAGGCGCGGACGCTGATGCCGGACGCAGCGATTGGCGCGGACGTGATGGTCGGCTTCCCCGGCGAAACCGACGCCGACTTCGAAGAAAGTCGCCAATTCATCGAGCAGTTACCCTTCACTTACCTGCATGTCTTCACTTACTCGGCGCGGCCAGGGACGCCAGCGGCCGCGTCCCCTCTCATGGTCCCGATGCCGGTGCGCAAGGAACGCAACCGGGTCTTACGCGAGTTAGCCGCCCGCAAGAACCTCGAGTTCCGTGAGCGCATGGTGGGCCGTACGCTATCCGCGGTAACTCTGCACGAGCCCGGGGCGGCGCTAACTGGCAACTATCTCAAAGTGGAACTGGCTACTTTGCGAGAGGCCAATGCGATGGTTGACTTACGGATTGGCGGAGTGACGAGAGATGGGGTGCGCGAAGCGGAGCCGCTTGTGTAGTCAACCGGGAGTCCTGCTGGTGGTGCCGGGAATCTTCATCGATCCAACGCGACAAGAAAAGCCGAGATGACTCTCGGCTCTGCAGGCCCGCGCCACGTGGCTCAGATTTCCCGACGCCCTTCCATGGCTTTCGAGATAGTGACCTCGTCGGCGAATTCTAAGTCGCTGCCTACGGGGACGCCCATGCCGATTCTGGTTACTTTGACACCTAGGGGTTTCAACAGTCGCGCTAAGTAGACGGCGGTGGCTTCGCCTTCGACGGTGGGATTAGTGGCTACGATGACTTCCTGTATCTCGCCTTCGCCAATGCGCTCGACCAGGTTCTTGAGTTTCAACGCATCGGGGCCGATACCGCGCAGGGGCGAGAGAGCGCCGTGCAGCACGTGATAGCGGCCTTCGAACTGTCGAGTGACTTCAATGCCGACGATGTTATGTGGCTCTTCGACCACGCAGACGATGGTGCCATCGCGATTGGTATCGGAGCAATAGGAACAGATTTCGCGATCGCTGATGTTATTGCAGAGACGGCACAAGCCTAACTTGTCTTTGACGTCGAGAACGGCTTGCGATAAGTGTTCGGCGTCGTCGCGGCTGGCGCGCAACACGTGGAAGGCGAGCCGCTGCGCGGACTTCTGACCGATGCCGGGCAGGCGTTTGAATTCGGTGATGAGGCGGGCCAGCGGTTCGGCGAAGTCGGGCATCGTCAGAACATACCGGGGGGCAGGCCGAGGCCGCCCAACATGCCGCTCATCTTCTGTTTGGTTTCGTCCTCGACCTTCTTGAGGGCCTCGCTATGCGCAGCCAGCACCATGTCCTGGAGCATCTCGACGTCGCCGGCGACCTCGGGATCGATCTTCACGCTGAGCAGATTCCGCTGCCCATCCATGGTCACCGTGATCATGCCGCCGCCGGCGGTGGCTTCCACTTTGATCTGCGCGATCTCCTGTTGCAGGCGCTCCTGCATCTGCTGCGCCTTCTGCATCATCTGCTGCATGTTGCCTGGCATCTTCATTGGGAGTGCTCCTTCAGATTTCGAACGCGGCGGACTTCGCCGCCGAAGACCTCGCGGAAGCGCTGCACTTCTTCGTTCGAGAGCGCGCGGCTGGTAGCCTCGTCGGCCGGTTCGGCGATGGGCGCGGCGGCGCGCGGGCCAGGTTCGGGCGCATCGTCGGCGATCAACTTCAAGTTGAGCGGTCGCGAGAAAACTGCGCGCACGGCGTCGGCGAAGCTGCGGTCCTTCAAGAACAGGTGATAGGACTTGGGCGCACGGATCTGAATATCGCCGCCGGTTACGGTGACGTGCGCGTTCTCGACGGCGTCGGCCAGGTGCGCGAGGCCGTGCTCGATGAGCCAGGCGTGCAGCAATTCGCGCGGGCCGCCATCGGCCATGGGCGCCGGAGCGAGCGCGTTGGCGCCCGAGTTCTGCGGCTCGGGACGGCCGGATTTCTTGGCGCGATCAAGTTCAAACGGCGATGGGCCGGTGCGCACCGGCGCGGTCGCGACGCGAGGCGGCGGCGGACTGGGACTGGGACGGGCGGCGGGCGGCGCGGGGCGCGATTCGGAGCCGCCCAACTCGGCGAGCGCCTGCTCGATCGGCAGCAAGCGGCCGGCGTGGACCAATCGCACGAGCCCGATTTCCAAATGGAAACGCGGCTGCAACGAGAACTGCAAATCGCGAAAGAGTTCGAGCGAGAGGTGCAGGTAGCGAGTGAGATCCTCTTCGGAAAAACGCGCGGCGGTCTCCGCCAGGCGGTCGCGCTCGGCGGCGCTGGCGGCGATCAGGCGCGTGTCGGAGCCGGCGATACGCGCAACGAGCAGGTTGCGGAAGTAGCGCGCGAGTTCGCGACTGAAATGTTGCAGGTTGTGGCCATTGCGTTCGAGCTCGTCGACCATTTCGAGCATGCGGCGCGGATCGCTGTCGGTGAGCGCGGTGGTGACGGCGCCGAGCGATTCGAGAGAAAAGGCGCCGAGCAGCGCGCGGACGGAAGCGGCATCGATCTTCGCGCCGCAACAGGCGATGGCCTGATCGAGGGCGGAGAGCGAATCGCGCACGCTGCC
>PMKM01000034.1 GCA_003157745.1 Bryobacterales bacterium
GACGGCGACGCTCACCAAGTGGTACGAAGAGCACGGCAAGCACGAGATTTTCGCCGGTGGCAAGCAGGTCCCTTTGAAGAACGTAGACCATTCGCTGGTGCTACGCGAGGACATCATCACCAACGAAATCCAGCACGACCTGGACCGCCTCGGCATCGCCAAGACCGCCGGCGAAGAGAAGATCCGCGCCCGCGACGCCAAGCTGCGCGAGCAGCAGGAGAACGCCCGCATGGCCAAGCTCTATCGCGAGCATGTACTGAAAGAGGCGCCCGCGCCGGCCAACCTGGTGCGCCTGGACCAGATCCAGCCCGCCATCGAAGAGCGCGAAGAAGTGGGCAGCTTAGGGGATTAGGAACTTCGGGTCGGTACGGTACGTCCGCCAGCGAGGGTTCGCTGGCGGACTCTTGGCTTTGGGGCCGTCCCCGCAAAGCATGGTAAAGCCTAAATCGCGAGGGAGATTGTACCGGCTGGACCGTTGTAAAAGAGGGTGCATATCTGCAGAACGTCCCTCCCAACGAGAGCCAGTATCCCTTGCGCAGCCAGCGCCGCGCCGATCGCACGTGGCGCCTGAAGCGTTAACCCGAAGGCGGATACCGTGATTTGAACGGGGTACACGTTTTGCTGCGTCTGCGCGTGAGAAGCCGAGGCCATTGGAATGACGTCAATAACCGGCAACCCCAGCTCTTGGGCCGCCTGCTCATCGATGCACGTCACAGATGCACCGGCGTCAATCAGAGCCCAACCCGTCCTTGGAGCAGGCACGGGTTGACCCTGTTGCGCCAGAGCTTTGGCCACGCTCTCCGCAACCGTGACAGAGACCTGAAGCACCGGCCCTCGCTGCTGAAGAGCGGTTGGAGGCGGTACGGGTATAGCCTTCCCGTCAGGAGTTTGCGCCTGGCCGCTGAATTGAACCGTCAGAAGGGGCATGTAGTATCCCGAGAGCAAGAGCCGGAATGCAGATTTCGCTGGGCCGTTCGTCCGTTCGGCGGATCAGGAACGGCGAAAGCCCAAACTCCTTTGTCCCAAAGCTTAGCGCGTCCTCTAAGGTGTCGAAAGCACCAACAACCCGCTGTCCACGAATGATCACGAACCTCCCAGGGTGTGCCTTGAGCAGTTCCTCCTGGTGGTCCTGAAAATACTGTCGTTCCGTATCAAGCATGAAAGGTCTCCTGAGTATGACACTACAATGATCGGCCGTCCATACCCCTTTCAGTATCCCTACATTGCCCCTATTTTTCAACGAGTTTCAAGGCCCGAAAGGCCCGTCACCGTACTGAAGTGCGTCCGTGGTCCCCAGATCTGCCGGCGAAGCGGCGCGCTTCGGCGGGTGAACACCGAATGCTGTCATGGGCACTGCAAGAAGCCGGTCTTGGGGCGTTGCGGTCCGCAGCGCCGTACAATAGGAGAAGGCGCTATGGCCCGAGCCAGGATCCCACCTACGAATCAGCCTCCGATTGCCGGTCATGTGGTCCACTCTCGCCGGGAGCCCTGGCCAGCGGGCGTGCTGAACGCCGCGGGCGCAATTCCGGATTTCCCGAGCTTGAACGAAATCCGCAATGGCTATGGCCCGGACGCGCGACGGGAGCGATTTACAGCACCGGCGAATCGTCGCCTAACAAAGCGCGGCGGACTAACTTGATCGGCGGGGTGCCTTGCTTGATGAAGGCATCGTGGAATTCCTCGAGCGAGAACTTGGCGCCTTTCATCTTCTTATAGTCATCGCGCAGTTTGAGGATCTGCAACTTACCCAGCGTGTAGACAAGGTAAGTGGGATCGGAAGTGCCGCGCTTGGCTTCCTTCTCGGCCACCGGGCGCACCTGGTAGCCTTCCTTCACGAAGAACTCGACGGCTTCGTCGAAGGTCATCTGGCCGGTGTGCATCTTGATTCCGGCGATGAAGCGCGCGTTGCGCAGCAGCGCGTCCTGCAATTGGCCCAGGCGCAGCTTGCGGTCGCCCGCGCCATAGCCTTCGTCGAGCATCATCTGCTCGGTGTAATGCGCCCAGCCCTCCGCGTTCGAACTGCAGCCGGATAGCTTGCGCACCTTGGTCGGTACTTCCTTCAGCCAGAGGAACTGCATGTAGTGGCCGGGGAAAACTTCGTGCACCGCGGTGCTGATGATGGTGCCGCGATTGAAGCCCTGCATGTACTCTTCCATGGCCTTCGCCGGCCAGGCGGGATCGGGCAGCGTGACGTTGAAGAAGCCCTCCTTGGCCACGTTCTCAAACGGGCCGGGAGTGTCCATCGAGGCCGTGGTCAGCGCGCGCATGAACGCCGGCGACTCTTCGACGATCGGCGGCACGGGCGAGGGAATGGTGATGATGTGGTGCTTCTCGATGAAGTCGTGCAGCCCGCCCAGCACGCCGCGGAACGTATCGAGCAGCTTGTCCGCCGCCGGATGGTCGCTCTCGAGTTCTTCGAGAATCTGCTGCGGAGTTCGCTTCGGGTCGATCTCGGCCGCCACGCGCCGGAACGATTCCTGGTTCTGGCGCAGGTTCTCATAGCCGATCGCGAGCAGCCGTTCGAGCGGCGTATCCACCATTTCGTCGTAGAGCAGTTTCTTGCGATAGTTCTCCGCGCCGATGCGGAAATCGCCGTTCGAGCGCGGCAGCAGATCGCTCCTCAGCCACGTCCCGTACGCCTTCAGGGCGTCGATCACCGCCTGGTTCGATTGGTGGAACTCGGCCACGAGCGCCTTGTCGGCGACTTGCCCGAACGCCGCCGGCACGTCGGTCTCGAAGAAGCCGGCGATGCCCGGCACCTGCTCGAGCGCCACTTCCGTATACACGCGCGGCGGATTGGCCAGGTTCTCGCGCGCCGATTGGAACAGCCGCGGTATCAGCCGCTCGCGCGCGATCACGGCCTTCAGGCGTTCGGCCTGCGGCGCGTAATTGCGGCTCATGATGACGAAAATGGCGCCCGCCGCGCCCGACGAGTAGAGGTCCGGATTCTTCTCCCACGGCCGGATCGACTCGAGTTCGAGAAGCTGGCCGCGGATCTGCGCCAGCAGCAGCTCGCGGTCGGCCGCCACGAACGGCGTCAGGCCGTGCGCGTCGAACCCGGCCACCTCCGTTTCGAAACCGCGCAGCGCCGCGATCTCAGCTTGTATTTCGCCGCGCGCGCCGCTCGAAAGCTGCGAGTCGTACTGGTGGAAACCCGCCGCCGTCCCCGCCTCCGGCGCGTAGTGGAAAACCACATCGCTGTAATAACGATCCGCCAGCCGGTCAAACATTGCGTCGCGGCTTTGCGCCATCAAGGCCATAGCCGTCCCCAGAAGAAGAGCAATTCGCGAAGTCCTCATTATGAAAGATTAGCATTGCGCGCGATTCGCTCTCATTGTGTCATGTCCCAGCCAGCCGCGCGCGTCGAAACACCAGCCGGTCGCCGAGAAAGAAGTTGATTACCGATCCGGCCGCAATCGCCGCCACGTTGGCAACCATGTAGGGCCAGTGCATTCGCCCCACCAGGACGCGCATCACCACCAGGTTGACCGCGATCGAAACCAACCCGTTGGCCAGGTGAAACCGGATCAGCCGCCCGGCGCGGCCTTGGGCGCCGCGGTCTCTCCATGTCCAGCGCTCGTGCCAGACGAAGTTGTGCAACAGGGCGAGCTCGACCGCCGCGGCCGTCGCCAACAGGTAGTTGAGATGCAGACCGCTTTTCAGCAACGCGAGCGCGGCAAGTTGCACAACCACGCCCATCCCGCCCACCGTGTTGAACTTCAGCCAGCGGATCACCGCGCACCCGTCTTGGGATGCGCCTTTGCCGCGCCGCCCGGCAATGGTTCCGCGCGATACAGATGGACCGTGTGCCGCACCACCGCCGCCACCAGCATGGCCGCCATGCCGCACATCCCGATGGCGCCGCCGAAGTCGAATAGCGGCCATGAGTGGCCGGCGATCCGCGCCATCGGCCGGTACAGCAGCGCCACGTTGCCGATCATCAGTAAGATCCGCAGCTCGGTGGGACTGAACTTCCAGAATGAGATATGAAAGGTCCCGATGGTGTAAGTCGCCAGATAGACTTCGATCGACAGGAGAAAGTAAGCTATCGTCAAACCCGCCGCGATGGCCGGACTCATATAGCCCGAAAGAGCCATTCCGCCGAGCAGAAAGAAAGTACCCAGCGCGTCTACCATGTGGTCGACATAGAAGCCATAGCGTGGGCGCTGGCAATTGCGCACGCGCGCCAGGGTTCCATCCAGACTGTCGCCCAGCCAGTTCAGCGCCAGGCAGACAATCGCCAGTAGCAGTCCCACATGGTGCGACCGCGCATACCAGTAACTCAGTCCCGCACCGGCCAGTGCGAGCGAGCCCAATGCAGTCAGATGATCCGAATTGATCCACGACGGAGTGCGTCGCGCCAGCCATATCAGGCAGCGCTTTTCGACCGGCGCCAGGAAACTCACCTGCGCGCGCGCCGCTTCTTGAAACCGCGCACCGTCCGCCGCAACGCCATTCCTAGTCATGCTAAATGAGACGACGTATATCTAGACGAACAATGTTACAAAACGGTTGATTCTTTGTCCAGGAGAGGCATAGCGTGGATTGCGCGTTGCCCGGCGGCTGTTCGCCTCACGACCACCGCTCAGTCGTACACGAAGTGCAGGACCTTCTTGAGGTCTTCCCAAGCTTCGCGTTTGGCGTCCTGATTGTAGGGGCGAAGGAGATAGGATGGGTGGTAAGAGACCATGAGGGGGATGCCGCGCCAGTCCAGCCACTTACCGCGCATCTTAGTGACGCCTTCTTTGTGGCCGGTAAGTGCGCGGGCGGCGGTGCCTCCAAGAGCGCAGATGGCTTTGGGGGCGATGGCCAGGAGTTGGCGATAGAGGAACTGGCCGCAGATTTCCATCTCATCGGGCTCGGGCGTGCGGTTGCCGGGCGGGCGGCACTTCACGACGTTGCAGATGTAGACATCGGCGCGGAGCAGTTCGATGCCTTCTTTCTTCGCGGTGCCCTCGATCATCTGGGTGAGCAATTGACCGGCGCGGCCGACGAAGGGGATGCCCTGCGCGTCCTCGTCCGCGCCGGGGCCTTCGCCGACGAAGACCAGCGGCGCGCGCGCGTTGCCGACGCCGAAAACGAGCTTATTGCGGCCTTCGTGGAGGCGGCAGCGGCGGCAATCGCCGATGTCTTCGAGAATGCGCGGCAGTGTGTCGCCGGTGGGCGCCAGGGTGGGCAACTGGATGGCGGGCGGCGCCTCCGCGACGACTGGCTGCTCGACCGGTTCCGCAATCTCCGGCTGGCGCGTTTTCCCTGTGCGTGGCTGGCGATAGAGAGTCTTCACACCGATGTCCCGATAGAATTCGAGAGTCCGTCGCAGGTCGTCAGGCTTCATGGGCGGAGTGCAGGCTCAGGCGCAGTTTGAGGATTTCGTCGAAGATGCGGTCGGCGATTTCGCGTTTGCTCGCGCGCGCGATCTCGACGGTGTCTCCGGTTGACAGCACGAGCACGACTTCGTTTTCGTCGGATTCGAAGCCGGTCTCCGTGCCGCCCACGAGGTTGCCCACCACCATATCGCAGTTCTTCGATTCCAGTTTGCGGCGCGCTTCCTGGCGCAGGTTTTCGGTTTCGGCGGCGAAACCCACCAGTAAGCGGTCGCCTTTCTGGCGGCCCACTTCGGCCAGGATATCGGGCGTGGGATCGAGCTCAAGCGAGAGGCGCGCGGCGGTCTTCTTGCGCTTCTGATCCGGCACGTGGCTCAAGTGGAAATCGGCGACCGCGGCGGCCTTGATCACGATGCCGGCCGGCTCGAGGTTCTCAAAAACGCGCGTGCGCATCTCGGCGGCCGTGCGCACCTGGATGACTTCCACGCCATGCGGCGGGGAGAGATGGACCGGGCCGGAGATCAGCACCACATGGGCGCCGCGCGCGGCGGCGGCTTCGGCCAGCGCGTAGCCCATTTTGCCGCTGGATCGATTCGAAATGTAGCGCACGGGATCGAGCGGCTCCTCGGTGGGCCCGGCGGTGATGAGCACGGTTTCGCCTTCCAGGTCGCGACCGGCGCGCGCTTCGCGATCGACCGCGGCGGCGATTTCTTCGGGCTCCGCCATGCGGCCAGCGCCGGTCATGCCGCAGGCGAGGTAGCCGACTCCGGGTTCGATCACGCGATGGCCGCGGCGTTCTAAAATCTCGACATTCGCCCGCGTGGCGGCGTGCTGCCACATGTTGACGTTCATCGAAGGCGCCAGCAACACGGGGCCGGTAAAGGCGAGATACAAAGTGGAAAGAAAATCTCCGGCAAGGCCGTGCGCCAGCCTGGCGAGCAAATCGGCGGTGGCGGGAGCGACGACGAGCAGATCGTTCTCCTGCGCGGTGCCTATGTGGTCGATGGCGCTTTCGATGGCGAACAGGTCGGTGAGCACCTTGCGGCCGGTGAGCGCGGCGAAGGTCACGGGCGTGACGAAGCGCTGCGCGGCATCGGTCATCACCGCCGTCACCTGGTGACCTTGCTGCATGAGCAGACGCGCGAGCTCGGCCGATTTGTAAGCTGCGATGCCGCCGCCGACGCCGAGAATGATCTTCATGGAGGGATTATCGCAAAACCAGCAACCGCTTCTATGGTCGCGGCTCCGATTGCGAGCGATGCCGTTCGGAGCCGCGACCATGGGGAGCGGTCGTCGGTATCGAACTTCTAGAGCGCGGGCTCGACGACCACGGGCTCGGGGGCGGTGCCGGTGAGCGAGTACTTGACCAGACCGCGGCGCACTTCCTCCATCGCGATGATGGTGGACTTCTTCGAGGAGGTGGGCAGCACCGGCCGCGCGCCACCTTGCAATTGCCGCGCCCGCTTGGCCGCCACGATGATGTAGCGGTAGGTGCTCTGCTCCTCATCGTCCGGGATGGTGCAGTGCGAGTTGTTTTTCGGGGCTATATCCGCCATGACGTCGATACCTCTTTAATGCTGAAATGATTCCAGTATGGGCCGGATCTGCTCTTCGAGCCTGGTCCGCCGCACGCGCTCGGCGCGCACGATTGAACTAAGAATCGCGTCCGACTCCTCCAGTTCGCGATTGATCAACACATAATGATAATCGCTGTAGCGCCGGATTTCGTCGGCCGCGTCCCGCAAGCGCCGTTCGATCACCTCGTTCCGGTCCTCGCCGCGCGCGCGCAATCTCGTTTCGAGAATCTGCCGCGAGGGAGCCAGGATGAAGACGGTTACAGCCTCGGGAATCCTATCTATCAATTGTCTCGCACCTTGTACGTCGATGTCGAGTACCAGGTCCTTGCCGGCGGAGCGGGCTTCCTCGAGAATGCCGCGGTGAGTGCCGTAATAATTGCCGAAAACCTCGGCATGTTCCAGGAATTCGTCGCGCGCGACCATTCGCTCGAACTCCGGCCGCGAGACGAAATGGTAGCTTTCGCCATCCTTTTCCGCGCCGCGCGGCTGGCGGGTGGTGTAGGAAATGGAGAACATGAGGCCGGGCACGCCGGTCATGAGGTGGGAAACCAGGGTCGATTTTCCCGAACCCGAGGGAGCGGAGATGATAAAGACGGTCGTCATTCCAGGTTCAAAGCCTGCTCGCGGATTTTGTCGATTTCCGATTTCGCCGCCAGCGCCAGCTCGGTGATGGTCAGGCCCAAATCGCCCAGGCCGCCGGTTTTCGACAGCGTGGTGTTGGCTTCGCGGTTCATTTCCTGCAACAGGAAATCGAGGCGCTTGCCCACCTCGCCGCCGGCGGCGAGCATCGCGTCAAGCTGCGCGGCGTGGGCTTTCAATCGCATCAATTCTTCGGCGATATCGCTGCGGTCGGCAGCGAGCGCGGCCTCCTGCGCCAGGCGCTGCGGGTCGACTGCGGCGCCGGCGAGCAACTCGTCCATGCGTTCGCGGAGGCGCTTCAGGAAGGCGGGAGCCGCGCCGGCGCGGATCTCCGCCATGCGGCCCACCAGGCCCACCAGCGCCGCCGTGCGCTCGCGCATTTCCTTCGCCGTTGCGGCGCCTTCGGCTTCGCGGCATTGGTTGAAAGCGACCACGGCTTCCCGCACGCCATCGAGCGCGGCGGCGATTACTTCGTCGCTCACCTTGGTGTCGCCGCCGGTTTGCAACATGCCGGGCATGCGCAGCGCGGCGTCGAGGTCGGGCTCCTGGTTGGGCAGGCCGAGCAGCTTCTGGGCCTCGCGAAACGCGGCGACGTATTCGGTGAGCAACGTTCGGTTCAACCCCGCCGCGTTCGCCGCCGCGCGCGTCAGATCGACTTGAACCTGCACGTGGCCGCGCGCGATCGCGCCTTTCAGAATGGCGCGCAGCTCAGGTTCGATCCCGTCCAACTCCGGCGGCAGATGAAAGTGCAGGTCCAGGCCGCGATGGTTCACGCTCTTCAGTGCGATCGCGATTTCGTCCGGCCCGGCGGCCTTTCGAACGCCGGCAAAGCCCGTCATGCTGCGTACGCTCATATGCCCTCCGCCGCCACATCCACGAATTGCAGCTCGTGCAGCCGCTGGTAGATGCCGCCCTGCGCCACCAGTTCCTCGTGGGTACCGGTCTCGCGCAGGCGGCCCTGCTCGATGACGGCGATCTTGTCGGCGCGGCGGATGGTCGAGAGGCGGTGCGCGATCACAATCACGGTGCGATGCTCCATCAGGGTCGCGAGCGCCGCCTGCACCAGCATCTCGGATTCGGTATCGAGATGCGACGTCGCTTCATCGAGAATCAGGATCGGCGCGTTCTTCAATAGCGCGCGTGCGATGGCGATGCGCTGTCGCTGCCCGCCGCTCAGGCGCACGCCGCGATCGCCGATCGCGGTCTGGTAGCCCTCGGGCAGTTGCTCGATGAACTCGTGCGCCAGGGCCATCTTGGCCGCGCGCCGAATGTCGGCAAGCGGTGTGTCCGGCCGCGCGTAGGCGATATTGCGCGCGACCGTGTCGTTGAACAGAAACGTGTCCTGCGCCACGATGCCGATCTGCGCACGCAGGCTATCGAGCTCGAGCTCCCGCACGTCGTGGCCATCCATGCGGACCGCGCCTTCGGTCACGTCCCAGAAGCGCGGCACCAGGTTGACGAGGGTGGTCTTGCCGCCGCCGCTTGGCCCCACCAGGGCTACCACTTCGCCGGCTTCGACCGTGAGCGATATCCCCTGAATGCGGAAGCTGTCGGCCGACAGGTAATGGAAGCCGACGTTATCGAGCACGATCCTCTGCGAGAACTTGGCGAGGCGCGCGGCGCCGGGCTTTTCGGCGATCTTCTCGATATTGTCGAGATACTCGAAGACCTTCTGCGACGCGCCGAGCGCCTGCTCGAAGATATTGTGAATGCCCACCAGGCGCTTGACGGGTTCGAGAAGGAAGACCAGCGCGGCCACGAAGCTGGCGAACTGCTCCGGCTTGAGTTCGCCCGCCTTGATCTGCGTGCGCGCGTACCAGATGAAGCCGACCACGGTGAACGCGCCTACCACCTCGATCAGCGGCGAGGAGATCGCCTGCTGCCGGACGTATTGCAGATTCGTCTTCAGCAGCCGGCGGGCCGCATCGTGGAAGCGGCGCGATTCGTACTTTTCGGCGCTGAAGGCTTTCACCACCATGTGGCCGCTGAGCGTTTCCTGCAGGACCTGGCTCAACTCGCCCTGGTTGTCCTGGGTGCGCCGCGTGGTGCGCCGGATCCGCCTGCCGATGTTGGTAACCGGAAACACCACCACCGGAACCAGCAGCAGGCTGATCAGCGCCAGCTTCCAATCGGTGCCAATCACCACGGCCAGCAGCGCCAGCAGCACGAAGGTCTGGCGCAGCAGGTCGGCCAGAATGTGCGAGGTGGCAAGCTGCACCTTGTCGATATCGTTCATGATGGCCGACATCAGCTTGCCCGTCGAATGGGATTCGAAGAACTCCGCGCCCTGCCGCACCACCTTATCGAATACGCGATTGCGCAGATTGGTGACCGCCGAGAACCCGACGTAATTCACCAGGTAATTGGCGCAGTAATCGCACAGTCCCTTGGTGATGAACGCCGCCAGCACGGCGAACGCGACGATATTGAAAACGTTGTGGAAGTACGAGGGGACGATCTGGTCGAGGTAGATCGTGTGATGGAAAAGCGGGTCCGTGTAGAGCTTGATGCGGGTTTCGACGGCGTGGGGGTCGAGCACCCTGTAGAGCAGCGGACCGATCAGTAGCGCCATCAGGCCGGTTCCGCTGCCGGCCACTGCCATCAGGATCACCGAAGCCACCAGGTGGCCGGTATACCGCCGCGCATACGCGAACAGCCGCAGCAGTTCCTTCATGCGTGTACCCGCAGCCGCTCAAGCGCGTCCGTCACCTGCGCCACCGTCACGCAAGCTATTCCGCCCGGCGCCGTCACCACTTCGGCGCGCGTGCGCCACGGTCCCCAGATGGCCGGGTCCGACGGTCCGAAGATCACTACCGACGCGACGCCAAACGCGGCGGCCATGTGCGCCGGGCCGCTATCGTTGCCGACGAACAGGGACGCGCCGGCCAGCAGCGTCTTGATTCGATCGAGCGGCGCACCCCGCACCAAACGGTGGCGCCCAAACGGCCGCAAGTCGTCGTCCGCCGCTCCAATGAACACGGCTTCGAGGCCGCTCGCTTCGATGGTGTGCGCCACTTCCAGGAACCGTTCGGCGCGCCAGGATTTTTCGGCCGCAGTCGCCACCGGGTGCAGCACCGCGTACTGCCGCGCCGGAGCGGCTGGGGTTTCGGACAGTTCCAGGCGCGCGCGTGGAATCTCGGCGACCGGCGCGCCTAAATAGAAGATAGCGCTGGCCAGGTGCTCGGCCGTGTGGACGGTGCGATCCACGCCGAGAATCTCCTGCGCCCTGGGGATGTGCACGTTGTACACGAAACGGTGGCGGAAGTGACCGAAGCCGGCGCGCCAGCGAGCGCCCGAGACAAGCGTCATCCAGGCGCTGCGCGTGCCGCCGTGGAGATTGAGACACAAATCCGGCTGCCAGCGGCGCAGCGCTTGCCGGTCCGGCAGCAGGATTTCGTCCACATCCGGGTTGTGCTCGAACACGGCGTGGAAGCGCTCTTCGGCGACCACCGCGACGCGTAGATCCGCGCGCGCGCGCTTCAGCAGGGCGAGAGCGGGCGTCGTGAGAACGCAGTCTCCCAGCGATCGCAGCCGGACGACGGCCACCCGGCCCGAACGCGGCAGCTCTTCGAACACGTTCTGCACGGGGCTATTCTTCGATCTTGGCCTCGTCCACCAGCATCACCGGTATGTCGTCCCGCACCGGATAGACGCGATGGCACTGCACGCACTTCAACCCGCTCCCGCCCGCCGTGAGTTCCACTGTAGCCTTGCACACCGGACACACGAGAATCTCCAGCAGATCTTGACTGATGGCCATAAGAGTTCCAGTTTAGCGCGGCGGGCGAGGCGGAAGGTGCCGGTCAGGTCGGACCATGGCGGACCGGCCTGATCTATAATACAGGGTTTGCGGGTCCCGGAACCCGGATAACGAGCGAACGCCAGAGGCCTCGTGGATACCGGTCGCCAGATTGCTCCGGGCGCCAGTTTTCGGTGCGTTCATCGCCATCGGTGGAGAGGTAAGCGGGTTCGCCGGGAGCCGCAGAATCGAGTTACCGCGGATCGCTGCCAAATCGGAGAAGCCCATGAAAACCAAGAGCCTTGCAGTTGCCGTCCTGTTGATCCTTGCCGCCGGGCTGAGTGTCGCCGTGGCGGAAGAGAAGTTTGGCGTGAAGGTTTACGACGGCGCGCAGTACGACGCCGATACGTCGCAGTTCCTGGCGACGGCGATGAAAGTGGATGGGGCCTGCTATCGCACCACCGCCACGCCCGCGCAGGTGAACGAGTTCTATAAGAAGCAGCCTGGAACGACGGAAATCCACACCTCCCCGAAGGGCGGCATGTTCAAGAAGGACGGCGTCACGATAACCGTCCAGAGCCCTTGGATGAACATGAAGACGCATCAGGAGATGAAGGACACGCTGATTTCAATCGTCAAAAACTAGCTCTTCGACCGGTAGATTCGGTTCTATTGGGGAACCGCGCCGCATGATCGCAGCTACGACCGGAGCCGCGATCGTGAGGAGCGTGACGCCGTATAGGGAACCGCATCATACGGTCGCGGATCTGGTCGGCATTTCCCACGGTTGCGGCCGCGCCGAGGCACCAGCGCCACCCTCCGGATGCGGGTGTCTCCACGGCGTGTGCGGGCCGATCGAAAACGCTCCCCACAAACAGCAACTACTGACACAAAAGGACATCGCCCAATTCCTCGCCCGCGACGCGAATGCAAATCTGCATGCGCGTCCCTAAAGGAAACGGCAAAACGGGTCGATAGTGCAAATGAGGTTTAAACCTCGTCGAGGTGGTTCCTGCGTCCCCAGACTGGCATGATCGAGCGGGCTGACCTGTTGGCGGCCGTGGAGCAAGCTGCCGACAGCATCGTCATCACGGACACGGACGGGAATATCCAGTACGTGAATCCCGCGTTCACCGCGATGACCGGGTATACGCGCGAGGAGGCCGTCGGACGGAATCCGCGCGTGCTGAAATCGGGTAACCACTCCCCGGAGTTCTACAAGGAACTTTGGGATACCGTTGCCGCCGGGCGCGTGTGGTCCGGGGAAATCGTCAATCGGCGCAAGGATGGCACTCTCTATCACGAGGAGATGCGCATCACTCCGGTGCGGGACGAGAGCGGTGAGACCGTCAGCTTTATAGCAGTCAAACACGATGTGACCAGGCGGCTGGCGGCCGAGGAAGCCCAACGGTTACTCACCGCGGTCATCGAGAGTACCGAGGATGCCGTCTTCTCCTACTCGTCCGCCGGTATCATTCTCACCTGGAACGGCGGCGCGGAGAGGATTTTTGGCTATTGTGCGGCGGGTGCAATCGGGAAGCACCGGTCCATGTTAGTGCCGCCGGATTGGCTGCCCCGGTCGACGGGTTTCCTGGAGCGGATCCTGGGCGGGAACGCCGTCTCGCAGTATGAAGCGATGTGCGTGCGCGAGGATGGACGGCGCTTTCCCGCATGCGTTACGGGATCCCCCATCAGGAACCGCGCCGGAGAGGTCGTGGCGGTTTCCGTCATTCTTCGGGACGTCTCGGAGCGCCAGGAATCCGAGCAGGCCCGCGCCTTGCTGGCCTCGATCGTAGAGTCCTCCGAGGACGCGATTTACGCCGTGAAGCTGGATGGATCCATCGTCAGTTGGAACCGGAGCGCCGAAGCGCTGTTCGGCTACGCAGGCGGGGAAGTCATCGGAAAGCACATATCCATTCTCGCGCCCGCGGACCGCGGCGACGAGGCGGCCAAGTGTATTGAAGTCGTCAGGATGGGGTGTGCCATTGGCGCCTTCGAGACGGTCCGGCAAACCAAGGATGGCCGCGGCGTCGATGTTTCGCTCTCGGTTTCTCCTATCCGGAATCCGGCCGGGGAGGTGGTGGGCGCCGCGGGAGTTGCCCGCGACATCACGGAGCGCAGACGCGCCGCGCAGGAGCTTCTCGAAAGCGAACGGCGATTCCGTGCCGTCTTCGAAAACGCGCCATCCGGCATGTTCGTTGCATCGCCCGATGGGCATTTCCTCCAGGTGAATGAGCCGTTTTGCCGGATGCTCGGATACTCCGGACAGGAGGTGCTCGAGAAGGACTGGCGCGAACTGACCCATCCCGACGATGTGGAAGTTTCTGCGCGGATGGTGGCGCAGTTGGGCGAGGAGCCGGGCGGCTGCGTGGATTGGGAGAAGCGCTACATTCACCGGAACGGAGCGTTTGTTTGGGTGCGGCTGAAGCTCGCGCTGGTTCGGGATTCCGGGGACAACCCGCTGTTCTACGTGGCTCACGTGGAAGACGTCACCGAGCGCAGGCGGACGGCGGATGCGCTGCGGGAGAGCGAAGAGCGCTTCCGCGGGCTCTTTGAACATGCACCCTCGGGCATTTACGTGGGCGCGCCGGACGGCCGTCTCCTCCAGGTAAACGCGGCGCTTTCCCTGATGCTGGGGTATTCCGGAGAGGAACTGCTTACCAGAACCTGGCAGGAACTGATCCACCCCAAGGATCTGCCTGCCGTTCTGATCACAAAGGAACGGCTATGGAGCGACGGGGCGGCATGTGTCGAGACGGAAACCCGCTGCATCCGGCGAGACGGTGAGATCGTACAGACTCACGCAGAGGTGTCGCTGGTTCGGGACCGCGACGGCAGGCCGCTATACTCCGTGGCGCACGTGGAGGACATTACCGAGCGCAAGCGGGCCGAACAGGCTTTGCAGGAGAGCGAAGCGCGCTTTCGCATCATGGCGGACAGTTGCCCGATAGGGATTTGGGTGACCGACGCAAAGGGCCGGGGCTGTTTTACCAACCAGACATACCGGGATTTCACTGGGATGACGTCCGAGCAGGTATCGAGCGACTACTGGCAGGCGCTTCTGCATCCGGACGACGCGGCGGCGTTTATCGGCGCCTTCGAGCGCGCATTGCAGGAGCATGGCCAATTCAGAGCGGAAGCGCGCCATCGGCGGGCCGATGGCGAATGGAGGTGGACGGAGTCGTTCGCGGTGCCGCGCTTTTCGGGGAGCGGCGAATTCCGGGGGCTCGTGGGTACCGGTATCGACACCACGGAACACAAGCAGGACGAGTTGGCCCTGCGGAGCAGCGAGGAGAAATTCCGCCAGTTGGCGGAAAACATCCGCGAAGTGTTCTGGATCACGACACCCGGGGGCAACGAGATGCTCTACATCAGCCCTGCGTATGAAGAGGTCTGGGGCAGAACCTGTGAGAGCCTTCTCCGGAATCCGAAGTCCTGGGGGGAATCGATCCATCCGGACGACCTGGAGCAGATCCGCCGATTGACCGAGCGGAAAATGGGGGGCGAATCGGGGGAAGTGGAGTTTCGCATACGGACCCCGGATGCAAAGGAGAAATGGATTCGAAGCAGCGTCTTTCCCGTTCGCGACGAGGCGGGCCAAGTGATTCGTATCGTCGGCCTCAGCGAGGACATCACCGAGCGGAAACGCTACGAGGCGGAGTTGATTCGCGCCCGCGAGGCGGCCGAAGCCGCCAATCGCGCGAAGAGCTGCTTTCTCGCTAACATGAGCCACGAGATCCGTACACCGATGAACGGCGTGATCGGCATGACCCAGTTGCTGATGGAAACGGGCCTCACGGACGAGCAAAAGGGGTACGCCGAAATCGTGAATACCAGTGGAATGGCTTTGCTGAAGCTCATCAACGATATTCTGGATCTTTCCAAGGTCGAGGCGCGGAAGATCACTCTCGAGAATCGGCCCTTCGACCCCAGCGGCACTGTCGAGGAAGTGGTTCAGCTCTTGCGCGTCCAGGCCAAGGCTAAGGGGCTTTCCATTCGTACAAGCATTTCGCCTGCCATTCCGCCCATCCTAGGCGGCGACGCCCATCGATTGCGCCAGGTGTTGGCGAACCTGACCTCGAATGCCATCAAGTTCACCAAGCAGGGAAAGATCGCACTGGAAGCGGCGCTCGAGAGCCGGACCGACTCGATTGCCACGGTTCGTTTCACGGTCGCCGACTCGGGTATCGGGATAGCGCCCGACAAGATAGCCGAAATATTCTCGCCATTCACTCAAGCCGATGTGTCCATGACGCGCAGGTATGGCGGTACGGGGCTTGGGCTGGCGATCTGCAAGGAGTTGGCCGAGTTGATGGGCGGCGCCATTGGCGTCACCAGCGTGGAAGGCCAGGGGTCCACCTTCTGGTTCACCGCGGTTTTTGACCTGAATCCCCCAGCCTCAACCCAGATTGCGGACGAGCCGCGGATGGAGCGGACGACCGCGCCCGCCGCGGCGATTCCCCCCGGGCGTGAAGCGCACATTCTGGTGGCGGAGGATAACAACACTAACCGTTACGTCGTTCTGGCCCAACTGAAGAAACTGGGATACCGGGCCAGCGCGGTAACCAATGGCGCCGAGGCCGTGGAAGCGGTGCGGCGGCAACGTTTCGACATCGTCCTTATGGACTGCGAGATGCCGGTGATGGACGGCTACGAAGCGACGCGGCATATCCACGAGTCCGTTCAGCGGGACATCCCGATCATCGCTCTGACGGCTCACGCGATGTCGGAACATCGGGATTTGTGCCTGAGCGCGGGGATGAACGACTACATGGCAAAGCCGCTCGAGCTGAAACACTTGTCGGACATGCTTGCCAAGTGGTTACCCGGTGCCGGCAGGGGCGCCGGCGCCGCGGCCGGAATTGCCAGGGAGCCGGCCAGCGAGCCGGCCCACCCCGTTTTCAATCCGGAGGCCCTATTGCAACGGCTGATGGGAGACCGGCAACTGGCTGGTATCGTCCTCAGAGGGTTCCTCCACGACATTCCGGCGCAGTTGGACCACCTGCAAGCGCGGCTCGATGCGGCCGATACGGCCGGCGTCCGCTTCCAGGCACACGCGCTCAAGGGAGCCGCGGCCACGGTGGCGGCGGAAGGTCTGCAGGCGCTTGCGCAGGCGATCGAACGAGCCGACGACGGAAGCCGACTGAATAGCTGCGGAGCGCTTCTGCCACGCGCGGTCGAGGAATACGAGCGGTTCAAGAGCGCTATCGAGGAGGCCGGCTGGGTGTAAACCCGCGCGGCGAGGCTGATCGAAAGGAACAAAGGCAATGATCGATCGTGACGACGAATTGGCGGAGCGGCATCTGGCCGGGTGCTGCGAGTACCTGGCCGCCATGGAGACGGACCTTCTGCCCGCCGGGAACGGCGAAACGGGGTTCGACCAAGCACGGGTCGTTCGTCTGCTGCTGGCCGTGCGTTCCATTGGAGGAGGGGCGGAGTTCTTCGATCTGGTGAAACTCCGGGAGCTCGCCGAGCGCGCCGAAGACGCGCTCGCGAAGGTGTGCTCCGGCCCGACGGCGCTTACGCCAGAGCAGGCTAAAGTGCTGCTGCGTGCCGCCGCAAGAATGAAGGAACTAATCCCGGATCCCGCTGCCAGCAATCAGGCCGATATTGCCGACATTCTTGAGGATCTCACCGCGCCGGCGGCTGAGGAGAGGACGAGCGGCGAGCAGCGCGGCGCTTCGGCGGCAAGCCGGCGGCGCGCAGCCCCCGGTCCCCTGCAGATCCTCCTGGTGGATGACGATTTCTCCAGCCGGATGTTGCTGCAGACCTTCCTTTCCCGCTACGGCGAGTGTCATATCGCGGTGAACGGCAAGGAAGCCGTGGAAGCGTTTCGCTCGGGGCTCGAGCGAAAGCGGACATACGATCTGGTTTGTATGGACGTCATGATGCCGGAGATGGACGGCCCCGAGGCGGTGCGACAAATTCGGGCGATGGAGGAGACCCGGGGCATCGTCTCACACAACGGCGCCAAGATCGTCATGACCACCGCCGTGGACGACATCAAGTCCGTTGCCCAATGCTTCCAGGACCTCT
This sequence comes from Bryobacterales bacterium, assembly GCA_003157745.1. Classification (GTDB taxonomy): domain Bacteria; phylum Acidobacteriota; class Terriglobia; order Bryobacterales; family Bryobacteraceae; genus Bog-375. The sequence goes on from PMKM01000034.1 coordinate 17,316, forward strand.
GCGACGCATACCTGGTGAAGCCGATCGATTTGGCTAAACTACTTGGCTTGATGAAGTCGTATCAACTGGTGAAGTAGCGCGTTCGAGCAGTACGGAGCGCCGGGCAAAACCGGCCCGGCGGTCTTCGCGCTGGATCCATCCGAAGACCGCCGCTCGGAGGCTTCACCACAGCAGATGTGCCCACAAAAACCAAACCCCCCGGAACGGGCAACATAGGGCCCGGTTTGACCGGGGGGCTTGGCGCCGTCTGCCGCGGAGCCAGCCCCTCGGGCATTTCTACTTTGCCTTAACAATCCGATTTTGACCAATGCCGGACAAGTGACTCGCTCTCCCGTTGCGTATACAATGGTCGCCAGGGAGGGAACCATGAGTGCAAAAGCAACTGTTCGCAAGGCCGGCAGAGTGACCATCGTGGACTTGGCTGGAAGGATCGTTTTGGGTGACGGTTCCGGCGTGGTGCGCGAGACGATCAAGAACCTGGTGGCCTCGGGCCAGAAGGAAATTCTGCTCAACCTGCGCGACGTAACCTATTTGGACAGCGCCGGGCTCGGCGAAATCGTCGGCGCGTTCGCCACCGTGACCAACCAGGGCGGCGACGTCCGGCTGTTGCACACGCAAGGCAAGGTGAAGGACCTGCTCACCATCACCAAGCTCTACACCGTTTTCAGGGCCTACGACAGCGAAGCCACCGCGCTCGATGCCATGTCGGCGGGTGCCGGTACAGCCACGGCCTGAAGGGCGCGCCGCCCAAATCCGGTCTCCGCGCGTGCGTCCGTGCGCACGGCCGGGGATGGCCTGTGTCCGGAGGCAGGTGCCCGTGGCGAGCGATGCCGCGCCCATTTGTTAACAAGAGTTGAAACTCGCTTTTTCTCGAAATCCTGTTGCCTTGATCGAAAACGGGTGTTACTATGCGATTAATCTGTCATCCTCCGAGACAGACTGCAGTAGAACTAAGCCCCACGTCTTCCCCGACGTGGGGCTTTTTGCTGATGCCGTGGCGTGGCATGGACGAAGAGCGCGACCTGGGGGCCGCGCGGGCGTGATTGGACGCAAAATGGCATTGGCTAGTCCCAACTATTGAGTCTGGAGTTGTCCCGACATTTGGCCGTCCCGCCGCCTTGAACCCGACTTTTGCCGGAATCGTTTCCGCCGCGGTGCTAAGCCGCCGCCTGTTCGCCCGTCCCCTTTGGTGAGAGAGCCTGCTAGGATGAAGACGCAAATGGCCGCTCCGCCGGAACCCGACCGCTTCCCGGTAGCCGATTTGGAACAAGTGTTCCATGAGTGCCACGCCGCCGTGTTTCGCGCGGCGTACCGCATCACTGGCAACGCGAGCGACGCCGAAGACGCGCTGCAAACGGTGTTTCTGCGTCTGCTGAAACGCGATGCCGCGGCCGATGCGGTGGAGAACATGCCGAGCTTCCTGCGGCGCGCGGCGGTGAATGCGGCGCTCGACATCGTGCGCTCGCGGCAGGGCGTCCGCAATATTCCGCTCGACGACGTGGAACCCGTGCTGGCCGAATCCGCGCATCGCCGGCCGGACCGCCTGCTGGCCTCGAGCGACATACGCGAATGGCTGCGCGGCGCGCTGGCGCGTTTGAATCCACGAATCGCGCAGATGTTCGCGTTACGGTTCTTCGAAGGAAAAGACAATCCCGAAATTGCGCGGTTGTTCAAGACCACGCCGGGCAGCGTCGCGGTGACCATTTCCCGCACCCGGGACCGGCTGGAAAGAGAGTTCCGCGTTTACCAGGGAGGCGAGGCATGAATCCGGAAAACAGCTTTGAAAACCTGGCTCTGGAGCAGGCATTGTCGGAAATTCGCGACGAGGTGGTGGATGCCGCGGTGGTGGAGGCCGCAGCCAACCGCGTGTGGGCGCGGCTGAAGGAAACGGCCGCCGAGCCTACGGCCGAGCCGATCCGCGGCTGCGCCGGTTTTCAAGCGTTGCTCGCCGATTACCGTGCAGGCCGCCTGCCGCAAGGGCGCGCCATGCTGGTCGAGGATCATCTGCACGCCTGCGTCGCCTGCCGCCACCTCTACGACGGAAAAGTGGTGACCATGACGCCCGCGCGTTTTGCCGCGCGGCCGGCCGGGCGCCATTCGTATTCCGTTCGCTGGGTAGCCGCGGCCGTGGTTTTGATCGCGGCTGGCATCGGTACCTGGACCGTGGTCGAACGCTCGGGCGCGTACGGCGGCCGGGTTCGAGTGGAAACCATCACCGGCGCGCTCTATCGAGTCGCTGGCGATGGCACGCTTCGTGCAGTCGCCACCGGACAGAGCGTGGCGGCGAGCGTCGAGATTCGCACGGCCAAGGATTCCGATGCCGTGATGCGTCTGGCCGATGGATCGTCGGTCGAGTTGCGCGAACGGTCCAGCTTCTCCGCGTCCGCTTCCGCCGACGATCTGACGATCCGGCTGGGCCGCGGCAGCGTGATGGTGGAAGCCGCCAAACGCCGCAAGGGGCACTTGTATGTCGATACGGGCGATTGCCGGGTGGCCGTCACCGGAACTATTTTCGGCGTCAGCGCCGGCGTGAAGGGATCGCGCATTTCGGTCGTGCAGGGCGAAGTCCACGTCGCGCTGGCCGGCGGCGAACAGGTGCTGCACCGCGGCGATCAAACCGTAACCGGCACGGGGATGGACCCGGAGTCCGTACGCGACGACATCGCCTGGAGCCGTAATCGCGATCGTTATTACGCCCTGCTGGCCGATTTGCGCGCCAGCCTGGAGCGGATTGAGCTTCCCGGCCTGCGGTATCAGAGCGACCTGCTCAGCCGTTTGCCCGCATCCACCGTGTTCTACGCCAGCTTCCCCAACATGGGCGAATATCTCAGCCAGATGGAGGCCATGCTGGATCACAAGATCGCCGAGAGTCCCGAACTCGCTCCGTTCTGGAAGGAGCATGGCGCGAAGATACAGCCGGCGATCCGGAACCTGCGCGCCGCCAGCGCTTATCTGGGCAGCGAGGTCGTCATCGTGGCCTTGGCCGCGCCGGACGGTAAGTCGCAATCTCCGGTATTCATCGCCGAAGTGAAGCGCGACGGCTTCGCCGAGTTCCTCGCCCGGCAGGGTGTGCCGATGCAGGTCGAAGTGCATAGCGGGTTCGTGATGGGCGGTCCCGATCGCGCAGCGATCCAGCGCCTGGCCGCCGCGCTCGATTCACCGGCCGGCGGGTTTGCCGGCACGCCGTTCTACGCCCGCATCGCGCAGGTCTACCACGAAGGCGCCGGCATTCTCATCTGCGCCGATCTCTCCCATCTCGAACGCGGAGAGACGGCCGGCGTCCGCTACTTCGTCGCCGAGGAGAAGGAAGTCAACCACCAGATGGAAACCCGCGCCGCATTGAGCTTCGATCCCGCTCACACCGGCATCCCCGCCTGGCTGGCCGACCCGGCACCCATGGGTTCGCTCGATTACGTTTCGCCAGATGCCGAAACGCTGGGCGCGTTCGTGGTGCGCGATCCCGTGATGGCCGCCAATCTGGTGGTGGGCGTGGTGAGTTCGAAGCAGGTCGGATTGGCCATCGAGAGCGATCTTCGCAACGACCTCGCGCACAGCCTGGGCGGCGAGTTCGCCTTGTCGCTCGATGGCCCGCTGCTCCCCGTGCCTTCCTGGAAGCTGGTGGCCGAGGTGTACGATCCCGTGCGCCTGCAGTCCGTCTTCGCGCGTCTGGTGGATAGCGCCAATCGACGGAACGCCAGCCAGAACGTCCGCATGGCGCAGGAGACGGTGGACGGCCGCACGTATTACTCGATCGACATGCCTGCCCGCGGACCGCTCGCCGCGGCGCACTATACGTTCGCCAACGGTTACCTGATCGCCGCGCCCACACGCGCGCTGGTCAAACGCGCTCTCGATTTGAAGGCGTCGGGAACCTCGATCGTCCATGCGGAGAAATTCATGGCGATGATCCCGCGCGATCACTACGCCAATTTTTCCGCCGTGCTCTATCAGAATTTGGGCACGTCGCTCGGGCCGCTCGCCAGCATGTTGAGCGGCATGTCCGGCGCGCATCCGGGCAAGCCCGATCCGGCCGAAACGCTGGGCAACTTGAAGCCGTCGTTGATTGCCGCCTATGGCGCGCCCGACCGCATCACCGTCGCTACATCGAGCGATCTGCTGGGCGCACGCCTGGAGAATCTCCTCACGGGCGACCCCGCCGGCTGGACGGCGGGCAGCTTGCCGCTCGGCAAACTCTTCGGAACAGGCGCTCCGAAACCGGCGTATAGAGTTAAGTGATGGAGCAACCCGTCATCGATCTCGACGGCCTGGAAGTGCGCTTCGGCGATCGCGTGATCCTGAAGTCGCTCAAGGCTTCGCTCACCGGCCGTTCGATCGGTCTGCTGGGCCCAAACGGCGCGGGGAAATCCACCCTGCTCAACACCCTGCTCGGCTTTCACCAGCCGTCGGCGGGGACCGCGCGCATTCTCGGCCGCGACATCCGGCGCGAGCCGCGCGCCGTGCGCAGCCTGATCGNNCCTGATCGGCTACATGCCGGAGAACGATTCCTTCATCGCCGGAATGAGCGGCGTGCGCTTCGTCCGCCTGATGGCGGAGCTGGCCGGCCTGCCCAGGAGCGAGGCTCTCGAACGCGCGCATGAGGCTTTCTTTTACGTCGGCCTCGGCGAGGTCCGCTACCGCGCACTCGGCACTTATTCGCTCGGCATGAAGCAGGCCGCCAAGTTGGCGCAGGCCATCGCCCACGGTCCCAAATTGCTCTTTCTCGACGAACCGACCAATGGCCTCGATCCGCCCGCGCGCTTGCGCATGATTCAGTTGATCCAGGAAATTCGCGATCACGGCGATCTGCACCTGATCGTCTCGTCTCACCTGCTGCGCGACGTCGAAGAGTGCTGCGACGAGGTGCTGATTCTCAAGGACGGCTCGATCGCCGCCTTCTGCAATCTCGAAGAAGAGCGCCGCGCCAATCGCCGTTTTCTCGAAATGGAAACGCGCGGCGAATTGAACGGGAACTTCGTCGAAGCTATTCGCGCTCTCGGCTGCGAAACCGCGCCCGGCGCGCAGGGCCGCCTCAAAGTCGTCCTGCCGGACGGCCTGGAGATTCGCCGTCTCTACGAAATCGCCGCCGCCCAGGAGGTGCAGATCCGCCGCCTGAACCACCGCCGCGATTCGCTCGAGGACATCTTCCTGAAAGCCATGGAGGCCGCCGATGGCCGTCTATAAAAAGACCTACCGGCCCTACGAGGGCGCGCTCACCGCCCGCTGGTCGCGCCTGCTGGTGATCCCGCGCTACGCTTTCGAGGACCTGCACCGGCGGAAGTTTCTGACCACATTCTTCTTCGCCAGCTTTCTCTATCCGCTGGTCTGCGCCATCATCATTTACGTCCAGCACAACGCGAGCGCGCTGAGCCTGATCGGTGCGCAGGGCGCGCAGCACCTGATCTCGATCAACGTCGTTTTCTTCCTTTCGCTGCTCGGCTGGCAAAGCATGATGGCGCTGTTTCTTGCCGCGTTCGTCGGCCCCGGCCAGGTCTCGCCCGACCTCGCCAATAACGCGCTGGCGCTATACCTCGCGCGCCCCTTCTCGCGCACCGAATATGTGCTCGGCAAAATGTCGGTTCTGTTGATCCTGCTTTCGCTGATGACCTGGGTGCCCGGCCTGCTGCTATTCGGCCTCGAGAGCTACCTCGAAGGCTGGAGTTGGGCCGTCGATCACGCGCGCATCGCGAGCGGCCTTTTCTTCGGCGCCTGGATCTGGATTCTGCTCCTCGCCCTACTCGCGCTCGCGCTTTCCGCCTGGGTGAAGTGGCGCGCCGCCGCCGGCACGCTCATGTTCGGCGTCTTCTTCGTGGCCTCCGCTTTCGGCGCGGTCATCAACGGAATCGAGCGCACCAATTGGGGTCATCTGTTCAACATCAGTTACCTGGTGGGTTCCGTCTGGGTGTGGTTGTTCGAAGGCGGCCAGCCCACCACGAATGGCGCGATCTTCTTCCGCGCCCCGCGTGGCGAGACGCTGCCGCTGTGGACTAGCTGGGTCGGATTGGCCGCGCTGGCCCTGGTCTGCTTCTTCATGCTGGCGCGCAAAATCCGCGGCGCGGAGGTGATCCGGTGAGCGACACGCACATCACCTTCGCGAATGTCTCGCGCTTCTACGGCGAAGTGCTTGGCATCAATAACGTCAATCTCACCATTCCGCCCGGCATCACCAGCCTGGTCGGTCCCAACGGTTCCGGCAAGACCACGCTGATGAACCTGATGACCGGCCTGCTGCGCGCGACGCGCGGCGAGATCCGCGTGCTCGGCATTCCGCCCGATCGGCCGCAACAGATCGGCCGCATGGTCGGTTACTGCACCCAGTTCGACGCCTTTCCCAAGGGGCTCACCGGCTTTCAATTCATTTACTCTTTCCTGTTGTTGTACGGCATGGACGCCGAGGAAGCGCGCGCACGCTCCGTGGCCGCGCTCGAGAAAGTGAACATGATGGCCGCCGCCGGCCGCCCCGTCGCCGCCTATAGCAAGGGCATGCGCCAGCGCGTCAAGCTGGCCCAGGCCATCGCGCACGACCCGCGCGTCGTCGTGCTCGACGAACCGCTCAACGGCCTGGACCCGATGGCGCGCGCCGAAACGATCGCTCTCTTTCGCGAGTGGGGCGCCGCCGGGCGGCACGTCATCGTCTCCAGTCACATCCTGCACGAAGTGGATTCCATTTCCGACCAGGTGATTCTCCTGAGCCACGGCTACGTGGTCGCCGAAGGGCAGATTCAAGGCGTTCGCAGCGAAGTCCGCGAGCAGCCGATGCAGATCCTGGTGCGCTGCGACCGCCCGGCCGAACTGGCCTCCCGCCTGTTCGCGCAGAACCACGTCGTCGAAGCCAAGATCCAGGCCGATGGCCGCAACCTTCTGCTGCGCACCAAGGACGCCGACGCGTTTTACCTGCTGCTGAACCGCGTGATTCTGGACACAGGCATGGAAGTGGAATCCGTGGCGCCGGCCGATGACGACGTGAACTCGGTCTACCAATACCTGATCGGCGAGGGAGGCACGGCATGAACCTGTGGAGGCGGCAACTCGGCGCGGTCTTACGTCTGGAATGGCGGAAGACGTTTTTCTCCAAACGCGGCTGGTGGATCTATCTCCTCGCGCTCGGCCCGGTCGCCATTACCGCTCTGCACTGGCTGTTTGAAATGGGCCGCTCGTCCTCCGGCCACAGCCTGGGCGACGATAGCGTCATTTACGCCGGCATGTTTCATTTCTTCTTTCTGCGCGGCGCCATCTTCTTCGGCTGTGTCGGAATCTTTTCGAGTCTCTTCCGCGCCGAGATGCAGGAGCGGACGCTGCACTATTACTATCTGACTCCGCTCCGCCGCGAGATGCTGGTGGCTGGTAAGTACCTCGCCGGCCTGGCCATGGCCGTCGTCCTGTTCGCCGGCAGCGCCGCCCTGTCGTTCCTCCTCATCGGCCGCCACTTCGGCGCCGAGTATTCGAACTACATCTGGCACGGACCCGGCCTCAGCCAGCTTGGTTGGTATACGCTCACCGCCGCCCTGGCCGCCGTTGGCTATGGCGCAGTCTTCCTGATGTGCGGCCTGCTCTTCCGCAATCCCTTCATCCCCGCCGCCGTTGTCTATGTCTGGGAGGCTCTCAACCCATTCCTCCCCGGCCTGCTCAAGAAGATCAGCGTGATCTTCTATCTCAATAATCTCTGCCCGGTAGAAGTCCCCCTGCCGCCGCCGCTCAACCTCTTAGTAGTAGAGACCGATCCTACGCCCGTCTGGTTAGCCATTCCTGGCTTACTGGCAGTCTCACTGCTGTTACTGGTCTACACTGCCTACTCCGCGAGACAAGGCGAGATCAGTTACGGGGAGTGAAAGGGGAACAGGCTGACGGCGGGAACGCAGCGGCCAATTGACGCGCGATCGCCTGCGGCGCTGAGTTGGAACGCTTCCACCTGGCCCGCGGCTCATCGGCCATTTCCGGCAGCGCCGCCACAAGGGGAGCTGCGCCGGCCGAATCAGATGACGCATAATGGAAGTTCGTCACCTCCATGAATCTGCCGAATTCAGCCATCGCCGAGCTTGAGGGCCGGATCGGCGCCAAGTGGTTGAATATTCGCGAGGCCTGCGACCTGTCGTGCGGGAAACGATCCGAACTCTCCGGGAGTCTGGCTGGCATAGACTCCGATGACACCAGCATCGTCGTTTCCGGCTCCCTGGCGCGAAACGAGTTCACTCCAGGTAGCGACATTGACTGGAGTCTTCTCGTCGATGGCTTCGTGGATGCGAACCACCAGGCTGTGCTTGAGAGGATCGCACCGATCATCAAGGATAACGCTGGGAAAGATACTGGACGGGAGGGTACGTTTGGGAAATTGGTGTTTAGCCATGAGCTGGTGCATCAGATCGGCGGAGAAGACGACACCAACCGCAATACTACCCGCCGACTCCTCCTCTTGTTGGAATCAGTCGCGGTTGGAAGGCCTGATGCGTACGAGCGGGTGATCACGAATGTCTTGCAGCGGTACATTTTTGAAGATGATGGATTCGCAGATTCATCCGCAAGCGCATCCCGCAAGTACCACGTTCCTCGATTCCTGCAAAACGACTTCGCGCGTTATTGGCGGACGATGGCCGTTGACTTCGCATACAAGCGACGCAGTCGGTCCGGCAAAGGGGCTGCAATTCGGAATCTGAAGCTCCGTATGTCTCGAAAGCTGCTCTATGCCTCGGGGCTGCTCACATGTTTCGGCTGCCAGTTGAAACTCATGCAGAGGCCGTCGGTCTTTCCCTGTGAATCGGTGGGCAACACGCCCGAGTGCGTGGCCTGTTTGCGTGAGTCGATGCGCCGGACGCCCTTGGAGATCCTGGCGGGCGTGTTTCTTCGATTCCCGCACCTGGATGAGGTGGGCCGCAAGGTTTTCGGCGCATACGACGAGTTTCTGGGGATGCTTGCTTCTAGCGAGAGCCGTAACGCGCTGGAGCAACTGCCGCCACGGCCCAACCCTGATGATCCAGTCTGGAGCCGGGCGCGAGATGTCAGCCACGGGTTTCGCGATGGCCTGCTCGAGCTGTTCTATGATTCCGAGAGCGGCCTCTACGACTTGACCAGAATGTATGGAGTATTCTGATGCCACGACTGATAGGCTTTTCGACTGGCGCACTGGCGTTTGGAGCATACGATCGGGGCTTGGCGGAAGTGCGCGCTCATGCCCTGGAAGCCGTCGAACTTTCCGCGTTGCGGCAGCCCGAGCTGGAACCGCTTGTCGACGCAATTCACGATTTGGATCTGTCGGGCTTTCAGTACATCGCGTTTCATGCTCCGAGCGAGATCGCGGCAGGTACGGAGAGAAGAGTCGTTGAGTTACTGCTGCGGATCGCGGAACGCGGTTGGCCGATTGTAGTCCACCCGAATGTGATTGCCGACTATTCCTTGTGGAACCAGATGGGTAGTGCCCTCTGCATTGAGAACATGGACAAGAGAAAACCGATCGGCAGGACTGCCACCGAGATCGAATCGTTGCTCGAACGTCTCCCAAAGGCCAGCCTGTGCTTCGATATCGGGCATGCCCGTCAGATTGACAGCACGATGACCGAGGCGTATTTCATTCTCAGCAGGTTTGGTACGAAACTGCGCCAGGTTCACGTCAGCGAGGTCAATACGCGCAGCCAGCACGATGCTCTTTCCTTCGCGTCCATGTTGGCCTTTAGGTCAGTGGCGGAGATGATTCCGGCAGACGTACCCTTGATTGTCGAATCGGTGGTTCAGCCCAGTCAGATTGACGCGGAGATTGAGAGGGTTCGAGAAGCGTTCCCCGTCGTCGAAGCGGTGGTGGGAGCCCATGACTTAACGCGCCCAGCCGGGGTCACCCCCCGGCTATTATGGCAGCCGACCTAAGCCATCAAAGGCTGACCGTCCTCGTTCTTGGCCGCTGGTCTTGGCGCGTCTGCATCGGCCCCGGTTCAGGTGAGCAGGCTCAGAACTCGATCGCCGCCTCCCGCATCGCCTTCGCCAGCATATCTGCGATCTGGCCGCACGCCGTTCCGTCGCCATAGGATTGTGCGCGCGGGTCATATGCGTGGCCTCGGCTTCGTCGTCTCGCAAGCGCGTTGGCTGGGCGAGGCGACCCGCTGCTTGCCGCAACTTCTCAGCTTCACCGTGCCGGACGGGACTATCCCGGCTGCGCTGAAGTGGAAAGCGGCTGACCCGGCGCGCGGGAGATACTGGGGACGACGCGGCCAAAGGTCGTCACTGCGGGCAGATCTCAGGGTGTGTCTGCCTAATTCGCGACGGAGATGGCTTCCTCGCCGGTGTATCTGCGATTGGTCACGCCAGAGGAAGTATCGAATGTGTCCAGATTCGCGGCTGGGGTACAAGACACCCCCGATCCGGCGATTCGGGTCACGGTCACCTCGCCGCGAATTAGGGCACGGACACCGGTTCCGCCGGCACTTGCGAATGGAAGCCGGGCCGACGCGACCTGGCGAGTTCCCAGGGTAAATGCCGTGGCGGCGCCAATGACGACTCCGGCCGCATTAAAGAACGCAATGCTGCCGGTGCAGGACGCAGCGGGCCCGCTCGACGAAGCATCGGCTAAATTCACGACGGCGATCTGGGCGGTCTCGGTGCTGCCCAACCCAATCACGAACGTCCGTGTCGACGTGGCTCCGCTCTGCGCCACGACGGCGCCGGTCAGGCCGAAGGCAGCGATTAACATGGCTACGAATCGTCTGGGCAACATACAGTTTCTCCGCCGTCGAGGCCGATAAGTGCGTCTGCCGGGCGGCACCCTTTGTAACTCAACTTATAGTCATGCAACTCGAAGGCCGCGCCAGAGGGACTGTCGAACCCCGTTGCCGAAGCGCTCAGGCAGCCTGAACTGCGGGTTCGCGGAGCGGAGTCCGCGGACGGTAGCTAAGTCCGCATCCTCTAACGCCGTACTTGCTTCATCTGCCTTGCCGACTATGCTATTCAAATGGTCGCGAATCCTGTATTCCAATCTGGCGAGCCAAGTTGCGTTTCAGCCGCGACCGAAGACTCGGGCGAGGGTCGCCGTGGAGTAAGAGATTGGCGATCGGGGCCGATGAGGCAAAGACTGCACGCGCCGCGACGGAATCTGCACGTGGCTTCCGGTGCGTAGATCACGCGCCAGGTCACCTGGGTAGCAACGCCGCACCAGCCAGCACCTGGGCGATTTGCGCGCAGGCGGTGCCATCGCCGTAGGGGTTATGGACGCGGGTCATGCGTGCGTATTCGGCCGCGTCGTCCAACAGGCGCGCGGCCTCGGCGACGATCTGGCGCTCGTCGGTACCTACCAGCTTCACGGTGCCGGCGGCGACGGCTTCGGGGCGTTCGGTCTTTTCGCGCAGTAGCAGGACGGGCTTGCCGAGCGACGGCGCTTCTTCCTGAATCCCGCCCGAATCGGTCACGATCATCGCGCTCCGGCGCATCAGGTCGACAAAGGCCACGTACGGCAGCGGATCGAGCAGCACGATGTTGGCGTGTCCGTCGAGTCGACTGTGTGCGGGGCCGAGCACGTTTGGATTGCGATGTACTGGGTAAACCAACTGCACGTCGGGCCGCTCCGCCAGCGCGGCGAGCGCCCGCATGGCACGGTCGAAGCCGGGCCCGAAATTCTCGCGCCGGTGGCAGGTGACCAGCACCAGCCGCTTGGCGGGATCGAGCCACGGCCACTCTGGCGCCTGCAGTTCGCCGCGTTCGAGCGCGCCGCGCACCCACAGCACCGCATCGATTCCGGTATTGCCGGTGACGAAGATCGTCTCCGCGGCCACGCCTTCGCGCAACAGGGCGGCTTCGGCGGCGCGCGTCGGCGCGAAATGAAATGCCGCGATGCGCGACGTGAGTACGCGGTTCATCTCCTCCGGGAACGGCTGCCCGAGGTCGCCCGTGCGCAAGCCGGCTTCGACGTGCGCCACCGGCACGCGGCGGTAAAACGCGCCCAGTGCCGCGGCGAAGGTGGTATTCGTGTCGCCCTGCACCACGACCAGATCCGGCCGAGCGGCGCTCAGCACCGTTTCCATCCCGGCCAGTATCCGCGCGGTGAGGGCGCCCAAGGTCTGCTCTGGCTGCATCAGGTCGAGATCGAAATCCGGGTGGACACGGAAGGCCTCTAGCACTTGGTCCAGCATGTCGCGATGCTGCGCCGTCACCGCGACCTTCACCTGAAAGTGTTCCGGCTGCGCGCGCAATCGTTGGACGAGCGGGCAGAGCTTGATCGCCTCCGGCCGCGTCCCGAATACAAATAGAATTCGGCCCAAGTTCGAGTATAGCCGCGATTACTGCCGCGCCTGCATGCGCGTCGGCCGCCACAGCGTTTCCGGCGGCACGAAAAACACGAGCACCGCCAGCAGGGCCGCCAGGTTCATCGCGATGAAGGTTCGCGCGGGCGAGGTAATTCGCTTGAGGAAGAACGCGCGCGGGACGAATCGATCGAACACCGCCAGCGCCACTAGCGCCGCCTCGTCCACCAGCAGGAAGTTGCGCCAATGCGAATCGCTGAGCGCCATGGTGGAACCCCAGATCAGCAGAATTGCCCAGGGCATCACGAGGCGTCCGAACTTATACGAAAGAAAGTGAAATCGCATCCGGTCGGCGCGCGAGAATAACTGCGGCAGGCGAACGAAGAGTTGCCAGAGCCCGGCCAGCGTGCGCAGCCGCCGGCGAAACTCGCCGCCCTCGGCCGCCGGATAATCGAAGGCGAGGGCCGCCGGATCGAAGATCACCCGGTAGCCGCGAAAGAAGGCGCGCAGCGAGAACGTGCCATCGTCGGCGATCGTGTCCGGCGGCAATGGCGACGCCAGGCTGCGGCGCAGCGCGTAGATGCAGCCGGTGGTGCTGAAGATGGAATCGATCCGCGAATGGTGGGCGCGCGCCCAAAGTTCGAAACGCCAGTACAGCTCCATGTCGGCCTGCTCGCCCGCGCGCGCCGGATTCAGCAGACGCAACTCGCCGGTCACCGCGCCCACGGTGGGGTCCGCGAAGTTCGCCGCCAGGTGCGAAAGGGCGCGCGCGTCGAGCACCTGCCGCACATCGGTGAAAAACAGAATGTCTCCCGATGCCTCGGTCAACCCCGCGTTCAGCGCCGCCGCCTTACCGCCGTGCGGAACCCGCAGCAAGCGCACGCCTCGATCGGCAAACGCTCCCGCGATTCCCTCCGTCGCATCGGTCGAGCCGTCCGAGATCACCAGAATCTCGCGCCGGTGCGCCGGGTAATCCAAGGCCAGCAGCGATGCCAGTTTCCGCGGCAGATATTCCTCGCCGTTATGCACCGCTACCAGAATCGAAAACGTCGGTTGAAACGCCGGGTCCTTGCGCACCGGCGGCGCCGCGCGGCGCGAAATCGCGAGCAGGATCGGGTAGCCGATCAGGAAGTAGAAGACCAGGGCGGTCGAGAGCGCCAGCAATACCACAGCCAGCATCACGACTCGCTCGGCATGGCCGGCGGCGCCGCTGCCTGGCCGGCCTCGGGCCGCCGCAATAGCGTCCGCAGCAGAATGTCCAGATCGAGCGACGGGCTTTCCTGGCGGATGTAATAGAAATCGTATTCGAGACTCAGCCCCTCTTCCGGCACGCCGCCGGCTTCGGCGAAGCGGGCCTGCGACCAGCCGAAAACCCCCGGCTTCACCGTGAAGCGGAACAGGTATGCCGGCATCAACTCGCAGAGCCGGTCGGCGAATACACTGCGCACCGGTCGCGGGCCGAACAGGGTCATTTCCCCGCGCACAACGTTGATCAACCGTGGCAGGTTGGTCAGCCGCAACCGTGCAATCGGGCTCCCGATCCACAACCGTCCGCCGTCCTGCCGCGTGGTTCGAAAGCGGAACATCTGAAAAGGGATACGCTGCAGTCCGGCGCACTCGATGTGGTCCATGGCGGCGCGGCCGGTCGAAAGCGCGATCAGCAGCGAAATCAGCACCAACACGGGGGCGAAGATCACGAGCAGCCCCAAGCCGATCAGGTTCTTATACACCGCCTGCAGTGCCAGCATGGCCCGGCCGGTGATGGGGGTCACGGAAAACAGCAGATCGGACGGCGACAGTTGCTGCCATGCGACTCGCCGCAATACGCTCTCGCACAGGAACGGAGCGCCCTCCACGCCGGTGCCCGCATAGTGCAACTGGAGCAGTTGTGCCAGGCGTATTCCGGCCGGCCGGCCGCTTATCACTACCGCACGCGGGTGCCGGCTCTCACAGACTTCGGCCAGCCTGTCCGGCGTCCCCAGAAACGGCAGCTTGCCACACGCGGATGCCGGCCCGCTATCGAGCACGCCCAACGCCTTCTCCGGCAGCGCCGCCGCCAGGGATTCGGTGGAAGAGTCGACTCCCACCAGCAGGACCCCGTCGCGCCGGTCCGCCCGCGCGATGGGAGCGGCCTGTCGCAGCAGGCCCGCGGCAGCCATGCTCAAAGCGCTGCCCAGCACGATGACGGTCCAGGGAGCGGCCGGCAGGCCAAACAAATAGGCCAGTCCGTATTGCACCAGTAAGTTGGAGCCGGCGGCGGTGAAGAACCCGTCTATCCATAGCCGCAGCCCTTCGCGCGGCGAATGGTCCTCGAAGACAATCGCCAGCCAGGCGATGGCGGCCGAGAATGCCCACGAGAAGGTCCACGACGCGAACGCCGTCTGGCCCATCCAGGCCCAGGCCACCCAGGCAGCGGCGCCAAAACCAGCCGCGCAGGCGAACAGGTCCACCAACCCGTTGGCGAATTCCTCTCCCAGGCGAAGCGAGGGCTTCATGACTTCGCTGCCACCGCGATATCGGGTTGCACGGCAGCGCGGCGGGCAAGAAACGTCCGCCGTGCGTTTTCCGCGAATCCCATCAGGTCGAATGAAGCGGAGGCATCCGGAACGGGACCACTGACCTCGATCGACTCGGTGTCGGTCAGCGGCATCCGGAACGTCCAAACCGGTGCCGCCTGCGATGCCAGGGTTTCCCGGCGCTCGCCCTCCGGCCCGATCCAGCGGATTTCCGATAGCCCCAAGCCGCGCGCGCCTTCAATGAGCATGGTCCACCAACCCGCCTCGTCGCTAGCTCGTTCCAGGTCCCCGGTCAGGCGCTCCAGGCGCAAGCGTCCGTCCAGTGCGCGTTTGAGGCCGCCACCGAACAGGAACTGGCCGGCGATGTCGAATTCCCAATAGCGCAGTTGGTGTATGCCAACCCCCGCGGCCACGCAGAACAGGACAATCACCGCCACCTGCGACTTGCCGCCCCACGGAGAACTGGCCAGCAGCGCCAACGCGGCCGCCAGCGCGGCAAACAGATACAGAACCCACACCGCCTGCCGCGCCGAGAAACCCCGGTCCAACAAACGGTGGTGGATGTGCCGCCGATCGGCCGCGAAAATCGGTTGGTTGCGCAGGAACCGCCGCAAAACCGATAGCGATACGTCCAGCAGCGGAATCGACAGCGCCAATAGCGGAACCAGCATGCTCAGCACGGTCGACGCCTTCTGGGTCCAGATCATGCCGTAGCAGCCCAACAAGAAGCCGATCAACAACGCGCCAGAATCGCCCAGGAACACGGTGGCCGGACTGATGTTGTACCAAAGGAACCCCAGCAGTGCGCCCGCCAGTGGAAAAGTCGCGTGCGCCAATGGGAGGTTATGGCGCAAGAACGCCGCCGCGAACAGCGTGAGCGTGGCCGCCAGGCCCATCCCCGCGCATAGCCCGTCCAACCCGTCGATCAGGTTCAGCGCATTGCTGGTCAGCAGCAGCCAGAAGACCGTGAGCGGATAGTCTAGCCATACCGGGACCGACTGCCCCGCCAGATCGCCAATATGCAGGCCGCTGAAGAACACCAGCGACGACGCCGCCACCAGACCCACGATCTTGAAGACCGGCTTGAGAGAAAAAAAGTCGTCCAGTAGCCCGGTCAGGAAAACCAGCGCCGCTGCCGGAAGCAGCTTGCATGCCGCCGGAGCCGCTGCGGCTTCGGCCGCCGGCGCCGTCAGCAAGGTAACGCCATAGGCGACGGCAATCGCAATCCCACCTACCCGCGGAATCGGATAGGCATGCACCTTCCGCTTCCCGGGCCGGTCCACCACGTTGTACGAACGAAATATGTCGCGGACGATCGGCGTCAGGACAATGGCGATTAAGAAGGCCTTACCGGCCATCCAAAGCAGTTCACCCATGACGGAGCCTTTTCTGAAAAGCTACCCCCAAGTATTCTGAATGGAAGCCAGTTTGCGGCGGTCCAGCGCGTGTTCCACCTTGGCAGTAACGCCGGACGCGGAGCACTGCTCGACCTCGCCCAGGTACAGCATCGAACCTAACTCAATTTCGACCGGCACACCTCGGGAAAAGCCGTCCTTCGGTCCCGCCAGATCCACATGGAGCACTGCGTTCTCCCAGCCGGCTTCCCATCCTTCCAGGAAGCCGCCATCCGGCAGATACCGCAACTTCACCGTGTTTCGATCGGGCATGGATGTATCATACTCCATCCACCCGCGGAACGTGTACTCGTGGCGCCTGCTCGATATCGGGGCTGTCGCCGCGTCCGTGCGCGTCCAGCGCCCGTCCCAGAGCCAACAGGCCAGGCATGGTGGTTGCCGCCGACATTGGATCGTGCGCAGCGCCGCCTCCCGCATTCATACGCTTTGAGTCAGCCCCCGCCTTCTCGTGCGGTTTGCGCATTAAGTACTCCATCACAGCCAGCGAGGCCAGGAAAAGCAGAAATGTCACTTGTTTCATTCTCCCTTCCCCTCTTCTATCGGCGCCGACCCCGATGGCCTTGAGCCACCATCGCGCATTTGAAGGGGGTGCCCCTGGCGATTTTTGCGGGGATAGCTCAATCTATTGCGCGAATAAAGGACTTAAGACCTTTTCTTTGATGGGGAGAGGTCCAAGCAAGCACCTGCGGCAGACGCTCCACCTCCTGCACAATCGTTTCACCCGCGAGTTCACCACCGCAGTGGTGCGCTGCCGCCTGGTTAAACCGGCCGCAGCGGCGTGATTCGGCGGGCAGACGGATCCCACTTGCAAGCGCAAACGCGTAATTCGCAGTTATCTGGTAAGGTGAAGGGAATACGCTGGTTTTGCCCGGGGCGTCGTAATGCGAATCCTACACATTCACTCGACCTTTGTGCCCCCTCCGCGCGATCAACGTACCGATCGCTTTTCGCTGATGCCAGCGTCGCTTGAAGGCGATTCCTTGCAGCCGATCTGGTTTGGCACGCCGGAAGAAGTGGAAGCCGAACTGGGCCCCGGTTCCTTTCCGATTTACGTCTGTGGCCGGTTCCGCTATCACTTCTTCCTGATGAATCGCGCGGATGGACGGCCCCGGTCGCGGCTCGCCCAGTTCTGGTTCTACGTGCGCACGGGCGTGCGACTCCATCGGGAGCGACCCTTCGATTGCATCATCTCCTACTCCCACATGACGACCGGCCTTATGGCGGCCTGCGTCAAGCTGCTGAGCGGCGCCAGGCTGATCGTCGAGGTGATGATCGACCCACGACTGGCCTACCTGACCGAATACTCCCGGATCACGCCACGCACCCGCCTGATGAAGCTCTACTCCGATGTCTGCCTTCACCTTAGTCTGTGGGCGGCCGACCGGGCCCATCTGCTCTACGCGACCCAACTGGCGGGCTATCGTCTGCTCCGCGGCGTCAGGACGTCGGTGTTTCACGACTTCGTCCTGGTGTCCGGGGTCCCTCGCCACGCCGATAGCGAAGAGCGCTACATCGTGCTGGTGGGCTCACCCTGGTATCGCAAGGGCGTAGACCGGTTGATCGAAGCTTTCCGCCGGCTGGCTCCCGATTTTCCGGATGTCAAACTGAAGATCGTGGGTTGGCACGAACGAGCCGAACACGAGCAACTGCAGGCGTTGGCGGGAGACTCGACGCAGATTGAACTGGTGCGGGCGGCGCCGCAATCCGTCGTTTTGCCGATCATTAGCGGCAGTCTGCTGTTGGCGCTCCCGTCCCGTTGTGAAGGGTTGCCCAGAGTGCTGATCGAGGGACTGGCGGCCGGCGTTCCCGTGGTAGGCTCCGACGCGGCGGGGATCCCGGACGTGATCCGGCAGGGGGAGAACGGCTTCGTGGTGCCGGGAGGCAACGTCCGCGAATTGGAGGAACGCCTGCGGCAGTTACTGGCCGATCCCGAGTTGCGCCGGCGCATGGGCGCCAACGGCTATGAGTTCGCGCACAGCCAGTTGAGCGAGCAGGTCTACGTCGAACGCTTCACGGCGATGGTCGCGGATGCCGTTCGGGGCACGGCATGACCCCGGCAGAACCGGACTCGGTTCGCAGCCTCGATAGAACCCTGGCGGGGGGCCTCGCCTGGGCCGCCGGCGCCAAGTCAGTGACCCAGTTCTTCACCTGGGCATTCACCCTGCTGACGGCGCGCCTTCTTTCGCCCGCCGATTTCGGTCTGGTCAACATGGCTGGGTATGTCAACGTTCTGACCGGATCGCTAGCCGAGTTCGGTATGGGGCAGGCGGTGTTGCAGATGCCCGAACTCGAAGCCGGCACGATTGCGCAATTGAACACGGCCTGTGTGGCGCTCTGCGTGGCGTCTTACGGCCTGGTGGTTTTGGCCTCGCCGCTGATTGCGATGTTCTACCACGAGGATCGACTGGCAATCCTGGTGGTGGTGAGCGCCGTCAGCCTGATCGCCATGGGGTTCCAGTCCGTGCCCACCGGGCTGCTCGAAAAGGACCTTGCTTACCGGCGCCTGTCGGTGGCCGAATCGGTCGGAATTCTGACCCAGGCCTCGGTCACGGTGGGATGTGCACTGGGCGGCTTCGCATACTGGGCGCTGGTGATCGGCGGGCTGGCCGGAAGAGCGGCGGGTATGGCGCTGGTTCTCTACTGGAGGCCCGTGCCGTTCGCGATGCCACGATGGAAGGACCTCCGCGCGCCGCTGCGCCTGGGATTCCATCTGACCACTGGCAGAATGGCGACCTGGGTGTACGTCGTCTCGGACGGAGTGATCGTGGGCAGAACGCTGGGCGGAGCCGCCAATGGCGCCTATCAGATGGCGCTGTCTCTGGCCAATGCACCGGCCGAGAAGATCGGGCTGCTGGTGATGCGCGTGACTGGACCATTGTTTGCGAAGGTGCAGAAGGACCCGGAGATGGTGCGGCGCTATTTCCGCATCATCAGCGAGGCGGTCTCGCTGAGCGTTTTCCCGGCGCTGATCGGTCTGGCCGTGGTCGCGCCGGACGCGGTGCGTGTGTTGTTGGGGGATAAGTGGGTCGCCGCGGTGGGGCCGATTCGCTGGCTGGCCTTCTTCATGTGCGCGCGAACGATGTCGACGCTGTTCAGCCAGGTGCTCGTCTCGCTGCGACACGCCCGCTTCAACATGAACGTGTCGCTGGTCAGCTTCGTCGTAATGCCGGTGGCGTTCGTCGTCGCATCCCGCTGGGGCACGAGTGCGGTAGCCGCCTGTTGGGTTATTCTATCTCCGGTCACGGTTCTTCCGCTTGCCGTGAAGTTATTCCGCGTCACCGGATTCCGATATCGCGACTACCTCGGGGTGCTGCTGCCGTCGCTGGCCGGGTGCGCCGCCATGGCAGCCGCAGTGCTGGCCGTCCGCGCCTCGCTCGGCGCTACACATGCGCCGGCCGTCGCCAGACTGTCGCTCCAGGTGGCGGTTGGCGGTGCCACGTATTTCGGATTCCTGTGGATCTTCTGCCGCCAGAAGCTGAACCGCTACATCCATTTTCTCCAAGACCTGCGCCGGGGTGGTGCCGCACTGGCCGCCGCCGAATTGTAAGCGCCGCCAATCGCGGCCTGTCAGCCGGCTGGCTCGCCGGCGTACAGCTTCGCCAGCGTCTGCAGGGTTCGTGCGCAGTTGAAGTCGGATTGTTCCACGATCGCCAGAGCGCGCCCGGCCAGTTCGGGGTCCCTCCGGCGCGCCCGGTCGAGTACCGCTTCCGCCCATCGTCGCGCACCGGCGGCTTCGGGAATTTGTGTGACCAATTCCGGAACGACGATTGCCTCAGTTGTGATACCGTCGGAAATCACGGTCGCGAGACCAGCCGCCTGCGCCTCTACCACGGCGATCGGCAGCGCTTCGTTTCCGCGCGGCGGTGGCGGCGAGGGGAAGACAAAGACGTCCACCACGTTTCGCAGTATCGCGGCCACGTCGGGCCGCACGCCGGGAAGCAGCAGACGTTCGCCAAAGCCCCCCTCCCGTGCCTTGGCCGCCAACCGGCCGCGCAGCGCGCCTTCGCCGATCAGCAGCAGGTACGCATCGGGCGCGCGTTCGAGCACCGCCGCCAGCACATCCACCAGGAATTCCGAGTTCTTCTCTTCCGTCAGCCGGCCCACGCTGCCCAGCACCAGGGCGCCGGCGGGAATCCCGAATGCCGCTCGCGACGATGTGGCCGGAACCGGCGCGCGAAACGGAGCCAGGTCGATCCCGCAACGCAGCACCCGCCAGCGCCGGTCCTTCCGCCATCCGCGGCCCAGCAGGTCTTCGGTCGAGGCGGTCGACGGCCCCATGCCGGCCGTGGCGAATGTTCCGATCAAGCCGCGCGCGATTACGGCGTAGGCCCGGCGGACCAGCGACTTCGACGAATTCCGCACCACATTGTGCGAATGGACCACGCGCGCCCGAACGCCTTCGAGCCACGCGGCCAGCACCGCGAAGCCGCTGTATGCATGGATGTGGCAATGGATCGCGTCGTACGGGCCGTGCTCGCGCAGCAGGCGCCGCAGGTTGCGCACGAACCGGAACGGGTTCTCACTCGCGGCGCAGTGGAAAATCGGGATCCCCAGGTCGCGCGCCCGTTTTGCGAATAACCCGTACACTTCGTGGACCACTGCGATATCCATCGCGAGGCCCTCCGTTGGGCCCTGTTCGCAGAGATCCACCACCCACTTCTCCACTCCGCCGTTGTCGAGCATCGCCAGGAGTTGCAGCACGCGGATGGTCCGCGGCGCTGTCGCGTTGGGAACCGTCATAGGCGCTCGCCGAGGTTTTGACAGACCAGCTCCTCACTCCTCGCACACGTGCGAGAGTATCTCCTGTAAGCTCGGCCGCGTCGACCGCAATGCCGGCCGCGAAATCGAATCCAATTCGCCAAATCACTACGGAATGCGGTACAGGGAGATCGTCTTACCGACTCTCTGTATCGGAGTATACTCTCGTAGCCAGCCGAACGACTTGTCGTGGGCGTAGCCCATCTCGAAGTACCAATCGCTGATAGCGACGAATCCCGACACCTTCCGGAACTGGGGGACTTCGCTAATCGGGGGTAGCCCCTCCTTGTCGAGCTCCGCCGAGCTGAGGATGCGGAGCGCCACCTGCTCGGCACCCAGAGACCGGAGCGCCTGGCTCAGACGGTGGAGGTCCTGACCCGCGTCCGCTTCGACCGTAATCCGCTCCGGATGGCTTCCCGCCAATTGGTTGAAGTACTCCATGTAATCCGGGTGAGCCATCCAGGAACTCAGGACTACGGATCCGGCCAGTAGCACCGCCGCAGGCCCCAGCACCCACTTCGCCCGGCTCCGGAACGAGACGGAAATCGCATGACCGGCTAGAATCGCCAACAACGGATAGATCGGTAGGATGTGGCGCACCCCGATATTTATGTGAGACGCCATGCAGACCGCCAGAATGGTCAACGGAAACAGGGCGGTCGCGCACCGCCAGCGGCTTCTGTCGCTCCGCGACACGATGGCAGCGGCCCCAAGGAACGCCAATAAGAGGAAGCCGATCGGCGTCTTAATGGCAACTATCACGGGAAAGAAGTACCACGAGCCTTCGGACCGGTATTGGCCGAACAGATAACTCTCGTGTCCGGTCGCATTGTGGTGTTCCAACATGTAAATGCCATGCGGCAACTCGGGCATCGGCAGCGGTATCCTGCTGAGCCGATCCAGGACGCGCCCTGCCCGCGGATTCGTCTCCGACACTCTGGCTAGCGTCTTTGCATAACCCGGCTCGGCGGACATGGGATGGAAGCTGAAGCGGTATCCGGCCCAGGTCAGGATTAAGGCAACACCGGCGACCACGCACAGGCGGCGCCAGCACCCATGCAGGCCGCTCCGCCAGCCGCGCCCCGCAACCCACGCGAAATAAATCAGCGCCACGCCGAAGCAGGCACCCAGGAACGCTATGCTCGATAATTTGCTGAGCAGCGCCAAACCGAGCGCCACCCCGAGGACTGCCGAGCGCCGCGTTTGGCCGTCCTCCAGCCAACGCAGAAACTCGTATAGCGCGAGGAAAACCGTGGCCGTGCACGCCATATCGGTCAACGCCTGACCAGCCACTCCCAGCACCGGCGGCAGACTGACGAATAGCAGCAATCCCCACAAACCGGCGCCTGCCGAGAACCACCTCCGCGCCCACAGAACGATGCCGATGCAGGTCAGCACCAGAAACGGCACGGATCCCAATCGGGCCAAGGTCAGATTGCGCCAGTAGTGCCCATCTGAATATAAGATCGCGCTGCCTTCATCCCACGCCAACTCCTGCTCCGTCCGACTTATGTGAAACGGGCCGTTCTTAACCCGCTCCGCCGCAACCGGGTCGATACGACGCCCCGCAAGATAAGGCCCTAGCGCGACGGCTATGCGTCCCAGTGGAGGATGCTTCGCCTCGTAGGTGTAGACGCCTTTGTCCAACCATTCCATCCCGCCGCCGATGTGGGATGGCTCGTCGTAAGTCTGGCTCAAGCTCGAATACGCAGGAACCAGCCGGGCAATTCCCAGGGCGATCAATAGAGCCGTTCCGCCCGCCGTGAGTAAGTTCAATCGCGACAATCCGATTCCCAAGTCCGATCTCCATCGCCTGCAGAACGCGGCCGCAATATGTCATCGTGCCAGGATCCGTGCTTTGCCCACTGGCTCCCGTTAATTGTAACGCCTGGAGGGCTTCGCGCCGCACCGCCGAACAAGGTGCTGCGGCCAATTGAAGACGCGCGCTCCGTTCAACGCGCCCGCCGCGGGGACTATACTAATTCGTAGCCGGACGGCTACCGGACGTCGCGCATGTGGCTGCCGCGCGCGCTCCGGCCCGAAGCCGTGCGCAACTTGAGACAAGCCATGTCGAACAGACGCAATCTGGTGATCGTGCGCGCGGGCGATTCCTCGATCCATCCCGGATGGCTCAACGCTCCCGGCGAGGAACGGAACTGGGACCTGATCGTCAGCTATTTTGGCGACGATCCGGATAAGTTCCGTGGCGGCGACTGGCTGCGCATCGACGGCAAGGGCCCCAAGCTGCGAGGAGTCTACGATCTCGTCCAAAGCCACGAACAACTGATTCGGCAATACGAATATGTCTGGTTGGCCGAGGACGACTTGCAGTGTACCTGTCAGGGCATCAACCGGATCTTCGAGGTATGCCGCGAACGGGAACTGAAGCTCGCCCAGCCCTCGCTTACCCGCGACAGCTATTTCGGTCACGCCATCGTGCTCCACAGTCCGTCGTTCCGGCTTCGCTACACCACGTTCGTGGAGATCATGGCCCCGTGCATGAACATCGACACGCTGTGGCGCCTATTGCCGACCATGAACCAGAACGTCAGCGGCTGGGGGGTCGATTTCGTCTGGGCGAAGATGCTTGCCGGGGATCGCCTCGGCATCGCGATCGTCGACGAGGTTCAGATCCGGCACACCCGCCCGGTCGGCGGCGGCACTCTATATGACCCGTTGAAACGGCGTGGGGATTCTCCCTGGGACGAATACCGCGCGGCCGAGAAAGAGTACGGCATCGCCTCGCACCGGTACTGGATCGAGCGCGCGATTCGCAATTCCGGGCGCCCCGTGAACGACGGTGTTTGGCTCCTCTGCCTTTACGGCTGGGGCCTCCTGACCGCGATCCCGCGGTTAAAGCAACCATGGACGGCCCGGCCGCGCTTCTGGCTCAGCGCGATGTACCAGCAGCTCAAAGGCCGCCCCCGCGGTTGACTGTGTGCGGCCGCGCGCCCGTCGGCCCGCGGCGCGATTTCGCCAATAAATTGAACTTTTTCCACGCCCGGCGACAATAGAGTAGCAGGGCGCTCGATTTGTTTATAATTGAAATAGCGGAGCAACGCCACTCGGGGGGAGCGAACCAATCGTTCGCGGAAGCGATCAGGGGTAGGATGAGTCTATTCGATAACAGCCACGTTCGGCGGCTTTCGTGAGCGCCGACCTGTTTTTGACGCACCTGCGGGCGCTCGAAGCCGAGAGCATCCACATCATGCGCGAGGTGGCCGCGGAGTTTCAGAAGCCGGTGATGCTGTATTCGATCGGCAAGGACTCTTCGGTGATGGTGCGCCTGGCGCAGAAGGCGTTTCACCCCGGCAAGATCCCCTTCCCGCTGCTGCACATCGATACCACCTACAAGTTCGGCGAGATGATCGAGTTCCGCGATAAGTTCTGCGCATCGATCGGCGCGCAGTTGATCGTGCATACCAATCGCGAGGCCATTGCCGATGGCGCCAGCCCCTTCAAGCTGGGCACGCAGAAGTGCTGCGGCCAGTTGAAGACGCGCGCCCTGCTCGACGCGCTTTCCGCCGGCGGTTACGACGCGGCCTTTGGCGGCGCCCGCCGCGACGAGGAAAAGTCCCGCGCCAAGGAACGCGTCTATTCCTTCCGCGACGGCTTCGGCCAGTGGGATCCCAAGAACCAGCGTCCCGAGTTGTGGAACCTGTTTAACAGCCACGTCGATAAGGGCGAAAGCATTCGCGTCTTCCCGCTTTCCAATTGGACCGAGCTCGACGTGTGGGAGTATATCGATCTCGAGAAGATTCCCATCGTGCCCCTGTATTTGGCCAAGAAGCGGCCCATGGTGGTGCGCGGCGATACGCTGATTCCGGTCGAGCACGATATGCCGCTGCTGCCCGGCGAGCAGCCGCAACCGGTGATGTGCCGCATGCGTTCGCTCGGCTGCACCTATTGCACCGGCGCCATCCGCTCGCAGGCCGACACCGTGCCCAAGATCATTCAGGAGATGATGCTGTTCCGGCGGTCGGAGCGGGAAAACCGGGTCATCGACCACGACCAGGAAGGCTCCATGGAAATCAAGAAGCGGGAAGGTTACTTTTAATGTGCGCTATCGGACAGCCGGACGCGGCGGGCGCCGCTTTCGCCGCAGCCGAAAAGAAGGGAGCTTCCCCAGCCGCTGGAGCCAAGCCGCGTAAGGCCGCGCGCACGGAGGATTTTGCCACTTTCCTGCGCCGCGACGAAGAGAAGGAACTGCTGCGCTTTTCGACCGCCGGCAGCGTCGACGATGGCAAGAGCACTCTCATCGGCCGCTTGCTGTTCGATTCGAAGGGCGTCTACGAGGATCAACTGGCTTCCGTGCGGCGCGCCCGCTCGAGCCAGGCCGCCGGGACAGTGGACTTCGCGCTCCTCACCGACGGACTCCGCGCCGAACGCGAGCAGGGCATCACCATC
>PMKM01000075.1 GCA_003157745.1 Bryobacterales bacterium
GCGTTCCACCATGCGCGCTTCCTCCGTTCGGCTCCGGCTCATCGCCAACAACTCGGCGCGAGCCTCAGCCGAGCAATCCAAGGGGGCGGCGTGCTTGGGCATCTCCCAAACATTCTAATACAAATATGTAGTACTGCAAGTAAGCACTAGCGGCGTCCGCCGATTACGTCGATTGGGGCAGTGTGCGCCGCGCCGGTTCTCGAGGCGGCAGGCTGGGCCTCCGAGGCGGCACCGTCGAAGACGCCGGGCGTCCCATTGGGCAAGTCCGCTGTTTTCAATCCAATCGTTGCCCGGCGCTGCGGGCAAGGAACACGGCTGAAGCCGTGCCGATACAAGACCTGTGTCCCCAGACCTGTGTCCCCAAAGCCCGGCGTTGTCGAAATGCAACTTCGCCGAACTTGACTTCGGACTAAGCCATTGCGTTTGGAATCTGCAAGTTACAGACAACAAGAGGCCGCGATTCCCGTGAATCACATCCATTCCAGCCGTTTTGTACAAACCCTGTACATGGGCCGCTACTGAGATCCAAGATCCTGGAACCTCGCGCACGCGAGCACGGCCTTATCGTATCGCACTCCCCTGGTCCGCAGCCCGCGCCCTGCCCGCCGCGTTTTACGTTCCGGGTGCAATACGCCGTCCAGGGCGAGGCGTCCGACCGTTGGATGCTTAGGCAACGCCAGAACCCTCAAGTGCCCGCCAATTGGGCGTTTCTATAGATTGCTGCGCAGCGCCGACTTTCGGAGCGTTAAGTGCGATAAGGTAGGCGCCATGCGCTACCTCGTTGCCCTTCTCGCCGCAACCCTGCCCGTCTTTGCACAAATCGCCAAAGAAGCTGCCATCTTGAATGGGGCCTCATACGATGGAGCTCTTTGTCCCGGAGCATTGGCTTCCATCTTTGGATCAAACCTCGCAAGCGGCACCGGTGTGGCTCAATCCCTTCCGTTGCCAACAAACTTGTTGGGAACGAAGGCGCTGGTACAAGATCCGTCCATGGCAAATGCCATAATTGCTCCTCTATATTTTGTATCGCCTGGACAGATCAATTTCCAAATCCCTTATGAGGTTGTGCGGACAAACGTTTCAATCGGCCGGCACCACACGCTTACGTAACACCGGCAATTCCGGATGCCGAGGCGGGCGCATACGGCGTGTTTTCGAGAGTGCGCGGGTTAGTTCAGGCTTCTTCAGGAGGGCGCTTGGCAATCAGAGCGCGACTCAGGATGCCCCGAAACGGGGTGAATTTGCCCCGTTTCGCGAGGACGCTTTGCAATGGAATCAAGCACTTGAGTCTCTCCAGGCGGGGCAAATTCACCCCGTTTTGTTAACATCTCAACGCATCTGGGAACT
The DNA here is from genome assembly GCA_003157745.1 of Bryobacterales bacterium. GTDB lineage: Bacteria > Acidobacteriota > Terriglobia > Bryobacterales > Bryobacteraceae > Bog-375. The sequence goes on from PMKM01000075.1 coordinate 1,348, forward strand.
GCTCCCGATCCGATTATCCCGCATGGGGCACTGACGACGGCCCCACAGGCGGGCAGGGGCCAGCGCAGCGCCATGAAAACAAGGGCGAAGATTGTTTGCGAGGCGTAGTGACCGCCATCGAGGCACATTCGGAAACTGGTGTAATTGGTAACCACTTACACCAGTTTCGGAAGCCCGAAAACCAGCGACTGGCGCCAAACCGGTACCAGGCTCGAACCCGCAGTCTGAGCGGGATTCTAAGAGACGAATCGCGGAGAAGTGAGCTTGCGTCAGCGGATCCCACGCCCGAGACAGGATTCATCTTGATAACGCCGTTCAGGGAATCTTCCGGCTCGCCTGGCGATTTGCTGGCGCCCGGAAACTGACCTGGCGCCCGAAAAGCCGCGCGGCGCACACTCCACCTATCGGTATGATCGACGGATTCCGCTTGGTCCCATACAGCAACGGGGCGGAGAACTGCCGATGACTCACCCCGTTTGCCGTCTTCCGGGGCCAAATTTGGCCCGCCCGACTCGAAACCAGACTCCTCAATACCCCAGCCTCTTATCCACCAGGTTCTTCAGCGGCTCGCCATTTTGAAACCGCGCGAAGTTGTCCAGGAAGAACTGCATCGCCCGCTCCAGCCAGTCCGCCGTGTGGTCGGCCGTGTGCGGCGAAACCAGCACGTTGTCCATGCCATAGAAAGGGTGCCCGGCCGGCAGCGGTTCGGTATCGAATACATCGAGCACTGCGCCGCGAATCCGCCGTTCGACCAGCGCCCGTTCGAGCGCCGCTTCGTCGATCACCGGCCCGCGGCCCAGATTGATCACCACCGCCGAGCGCTTCATCGCCGCCAACTCCCGCTCGCCGATCATCCCGCGCGTTTCCGCCGTCAGCGGCGCCGTCACGACGATGTAATCCGCCAGCGCGATCATCTCTGAGAGGCTCGCCGGCGCGTAGATCCGCTCCGCATATGCGTCCTCCGCCCCAGCCGCCGGCGCGTGGCGCTTCACCGCGACAACCCGCATCCCCATCGCCCGTGCCCGCGCCGCCACCGCGCGGCCAATATCGCCGTAGCCCACGATGCCCACCGCCTGCCCGGCGATCTCCACGACGTCGAACGGCTCCCATTTCTCCGCCGCCTGGTTGCGCATCATTCGTCCCAGGTCCTTGGCGAAGAACAGAATGCCCGCCAGCGCGAACTCTCCCAGCGATTCGCCGAACACGCCCGTGCCGTTGGTCAGCTCGACCGCGCTATCCACCAGTTCCGGAAACAGCAGTCCGTCGAGGCCGGCCGACCGCGTGTGTACCCACCGCACGCGCGGGCTCATCCGGAAAACCTCGCGCAGCAGTTCCCCGCCGCACGACCAGTTGAAGATCACGCCGGCCTCCTCCGCCACCCGCTCGAAGGCTTCCGCGCGTTCGCCCACCGCGATGCTCGTCTCGACCGGCAGCCGTTCCAACATGGCGAGCTGCCTTTCCGCCGGGTTCGCCAACACCAGCACCGTGAGATTGCCCATGTGAAGCACGCTATCACATCGCCCGACGCCGCCGGAGCCGCTCCCAGGCGCTGGGCGTGCCGGCCGGGCAGTAACGTTTCATAGATCCGGTTCACTATGCAACAGTTTGAGTTGGCCGTCGTCTTCTCCTTGTGGGTGCTTCTCCTGAAAGAGAGCTTCTGTGGGCCGAAACTGCGCATATCTTGTTGAATTCGTGGCCGCGTTGATTGCGATCGCGATGAGCGCCGCTTCCGCGGCTTCTATTGACGGTGTGGTTGTCGAAGACCGCTCCGGCGCTTCGGTTGGTTTTGCTGAAGTGCGCGTTGTCCGCCTGGCGGACGCTGCAGTTCTGGCGGATCTGGAAACGGATTCTGACGGCCATTTTCGCACTCCCGACCTCGCCCCCGGCGAGTACCGTCTCCGGATTTCGAAACCGAACTATCTGGATGCAACCCTGCCGTTTCGGGTGGAAGATTCTCCACAACAATCGGAGCCGCTCTCGGTGAAACTCGTGCGTTGCGGCGTGATCGCCGGCCGGGTCACCGACGCCGAGGGACAGCCATTGAGCGGCGCTACCGTATTCGCGATGAAGCGCGGGGCCGACGATGCGCCTCTGCGCCCCAGCCTGGACCGCGCCGGCAGCTTCGCCCTGGTTGACGAAACCGGTGCGTATCGACTCCATCACCTGCCTCCCGGCCGCTACGCCGTGGCCGCGGCATATGGTCACTCGACCCTCGCGGTTGGCACTTACGGTGGTCTGGAACCTGTGTCTGCCGCGGGTTCGGGAGTGTTGCTCTTCCCCGGCAATTCGCATCCGAGGATCTTCGAAGTATCCTCCGGCGACGAATACACCGGCATCGATTTTGCGGTAGCTCCGGGCGGGGTGCATAACCTTCGCGGCAAGGTCGAATCGCCTGACAGCCGAACCGGCTTCTGGCTGTCTCTGGTTGCCCACGAACAGCCCGCTCTGGCGACGGCCGTTGCACAAGCCGAACCAGGCGGCGACTTTCGTTTCGATGGCATCCCGCCGGGATCGTACGATTTGCTGGCGTCGGGGCCGGTGCTGGGAAGAATGCAGCAAGGGGCCGAACTTGACGACAAACCGCTGTTCGGGCGCATTACAGTCGACGTGGGCGCGACCGACGTGGCCGGCCTGACCGTTCCGGTGCAACATGGGCGCGCGGCCTCGTTCATTCTGCGCACACCGGCCGATGGAGCCAGGTGCGGCTCCGGCATCGTGAAGTTGACGTTGCAACCGGTGGAAGACTGGGCCGCGCAACTCGACCGCGAGGTTGAAGTACGCGCAACCAAGCCCATGCGGGTCGACAGTCTGGCGCCCGGCCTCTATCGGCTGGCGCTGGATGGCATTGCGCCGGAATGCCGTATGGCTGGGGAAACGACGATTGATGCCGGCAAGGCGGAAGCGCCCATCGCAATCGGCGTGGAATCCACGCCTCTGGAGGCTACTCACAAATGACGTTGCACACCACACTCTTTCGGACGTGCGCCCTCGTATTGTCCATTGCGGCACTAAGTCTCCCTGCCCAGGTCCAGAATTCGGCCGGCTCAATCAGCGGTTCGGTCCTGGAGGCCGGAACGGGTAGGCCAATGCCGCAGGTGGCAGTGATTGTTCGCGCGGGAGCGAAGTCTCTGCAGACGCGGACCGATTCGAACGGGAAGTACGAGTTTCGCGACGTCGCTCCCGGCCTGTGCCGCATGGATGCTTACTCCGCCCTGGGCCAGTCCGGTTCGAGAACGGTCACTCTCGGTCCGGGCCAGCATCTCACCTCAATCGATTTCCGCCTGGATGCCTCGGGGTCCATCTCCGGCAGGGTTGTGGACGAGAACAAGGAGCCGTTGCCTGGAGTGCTCGTCCAGTTGATTGCGCGCGAGTATCAAAACGGATCGCTGCGGTTCGTGGTCGCCGGCCCCATGGCGCAGACCGACGACCGGGGCCGGTACGGCTTGCCGGGTGTCGCGCCGGGCCGCGGGTACCTCGTTCTGGCTCGTAGGCCTGGCCCGTCCCTTTCCGCAATTTCGGACGTGCCGGCGGATCCGGACCGGCGGAAGTCGGTTTTGATTCCCACCTGGTTTGGAGACAGCGACTCGATCGACGGCGCGGAGATCGTGACTCTCAGCCCAGGCGAACGGCGGGAAGCGATTGACATCCAGATGCGGCGCTCGCCATCGTGCTGCATCGAGGGCATTCTGGACGCAGAGGGAGCGCCCGCACCGCTGGGGTTCTTTTTCGAGCCAGAGCGGCCAACGAGCGGCAGGTTTGAGGACGGTGCGACCCTCCTGATGCCGCCGCGCGGCCGTGCCGGCGCCGATGGCCGCATTCGCTTGTGCGATCTGACCCCGGGAACCTACCGGCTCACTGCTTTCGGTGAAAACCTGCCGTCGCTCGGGGAAACGATCGTGGCCGTCGGGAAGGAGGATGTTCGCAAGCTCGGCTTGACGGCCCACGGTCCTGCCCAAGTCTTGGGTGAAGTGGCTATCGAAGGCGTCCAGCCGGCCCAGCCCTTGCCAACGAAACTCGGCGTTAGCCTGAGTCCCGTGGTACCGCGTGTCGGCGTAGCTGGAAACGAGGGCACGGCGCTGCAGTCGAGTATTCCAGGCGCGTTCTCATTCAGCAACGTGCTGCCCGATGAGTACACCGTCGAGATTTCTGGCCTTCCGCCAGGTTTCTATCTCAAGGACGTAACCTACGGCGGTGCGAGCGTTCTCCGCCTGCCGCTGCGGGCCGATGCAGTGACGTCTTCCGCGCACCTGCATATCGTGCTGGCCAGCGACGGCGGAACCATTGCCACCAAGGTTGCCGACAAGGACGGGAATCCCGTTGCGGACTGCAGTATCGCGATCATTCCCGAAGATGTCGCCTCGGACGCTGCGCTCGCCGCCGCGCTCGTTCCCGGCAGGACCGATCAATACGGGGCATACACGTCGCCGAGAATCGCGCCGGGCAAGTACTACGTTCTCGCGACCGCTGCCCGCGTTGGGCACTCGCCCGAGTTCATCGCCAGCCTCACCCGGTCGCTCAGTCGCTTGCAGGAGGTTGAGCTTGGCCCCAGTGCGACCGTGCAAGTGGCCCTTTCTCCTACTGGTATCGACTAAAGCCTGCCCACACCGTGGCGCGCGCTGCCGCATTGAGGCTTTCAAGTCTGGGCCCGTCGGGGTTGTCACCCGAGCGAAAGCCGCCCCAGCGGTTTGCCCAGGCCCTGCCCGGCCTGTTAGACTTGGGAATTCAGGTTTTTCCGGCTCGGGGTTTCGATTTTGAAGGTCTGCGCTCTTATTCCTGTTCTGCTTCTCGGTGCGGCGGCGATGGCGGAGGAGTCTCCAGCCGGCGCCGAGGCGATCCTGCGCAATTACTGCGCGGTCGCGCAGAACCAGGCCGATGCGTCGCGCGCCTCGACCATGGACGTCGAGTTCCGTGGCGCGCTGCCGAAGCTGAGCAAGACCGCCAGGCTGCGCGCGCTGCTCCACATCTCCAGGCTGGGCCGCGTCACTTACCAGGTGGTCGGAAGCGAAGGCGACGGTACCGTGAAGCGCGACCTGATCTCCCGCTACATGGCCACCGAGATCCGCGTCCAGCAGGACCGCCGGCTCGCCATGGCTGTGACGCCGGAGCACTATCGTTTCTACTTCAAGGGCCGCGCCGAACTCGACGGGCGCGACGTCTACTGGTTCGGCGTCACGCCGAGACGCAAGGCGGAAGGCCTCTTCAAAGGCGATCTGTGGATCGACGTCGCCAGCTTCCTCAAAGTCCAGGAATCCGGTTACCTGGTGAAGACTCCGTCCATCTTTCTCAAGCGGGTGGCCTTTACGCGAAAGTACGAAATCCGCGACGGGCTGGCTGTGCCGCTGCGGATGGAGACCGTGGTCGATACTCGCCTGGTCGGCCGCGCGGAACTGACCATCGACTATAGCAACTACGCATTGGATGGGACCGATGGCGCGGACGAGGCCCGCTAGCCGGCAGGTGCCGGGCGAAGGGAAAACATGCGAACACTGTTCTTGAATCCGCCGTCCTTTGAGGGATTCGATGGAGGCGCCGGCTCGCGCTGGCCGGCCTCCCGCGAGATCGAATCTTACTGGTATCCGGTGTGGCTCTGCTACCCGGCCGGCATGTTGCCCGATAGCAAAGTCGTCGACGCGCCGCCGCACAAGATTTCCATCCCGCAAACCGTCCAGATGGCGAAGGACTTCGAACTCCTGGTGCTCTATACCTCGGCGCCCGGCTTCCAGGTGGACGTCAAGATGGCGGAGATGATGAAGGACGCGAACCCGAAGCTGCGCGTCGCCTTCGTCGGCCCGCCGGTCACCGTCGAGCCGGAAAAATCCCTGCGCTCGACCACTGCCATCGATTTCGTGGTGCGGCGCGAATTCGATTACCAGATCGCCGATTACGCCAAGGGCAAGCCGCTCTCCGAACTTCCCGGCGTCAGCTTCCGCCGCAATGGCGACATCGTCCACAATCCCGAAGGGCCGGCCATCGAGGACCTGGACGCGCTGCCCTGGGTGACGAAGACCTACGAGCGCGATCTCGATATCACGCGCTACAACGTACCGTTCCTGCTCAACCCGTTCATCTCGTTCTATACCTCGCGCGGCTGCCCGGCGCTGTGCACCTTCTGCCTCTGGCCGCAGACGCATTCCGGCCACCGGTGGCGTCTGCGCTCGGCCGACGATGTGGCGGCCGAAGCGCGCTCGGCCATCGAGCGCTTTCCCAATATCAAGGAAATCTTCTTCGACGACGATACTTTCAATTACCGCAAGGACCGCACCATCGAGCTCTGCAAAAAGCTGAAGCCGATTAAGTTCACCTGGTCCTGCACCTCGCGCGTCACCACCGATTACGAGACGCTGAAGGCGATGAAGGAAGCCGGCTGCCGGCTGCTGATCGTCGGCTACGAATCGGGCGACCAGCAGNNAACATCAAGAAGGGCGCCACCGTCGAGATGGCGGAGCGCTTCACGGCCAATTGCAAGAAGCTGGACCTGAAGGTTCACGGCGATTACATCATTGGCCTGCCCGGCGAAACGCGCGACACCATTCGCAAGACAATCGATTTCGCCAAGCGGATGGACACCGACACGATTCAGGTGTCGATCGCGCATCCCTATCCCGGCACCGAGTTCTACGATTACGCCAAGAAGAATAACCTGCTCACCATCGACGCGCTGACCGACGAAGTGGGCCACCAGTTGCCGGTGGTGATTTACCCGGGCCTGGACCGCGCCGAACTGGTCGAGTGGGTCGAGCGCTTCTACGGCGAGTACTTCTTCCGCGCCCGCGTCATCTGGCGCATCGTGCGGAAGGCGATCTTCAATTCGAGCGAGCGGCGGCGGTTGACGAAGGAAGCGCGCGAATACATGGCGCTTCGTTCCAAGCGCCGGAAGTTCGTGGCGGGCCAGAAGGCCGCCGCGGCGCCCGCACCAGTTTCCTCCGGCGATTGAATCGGGCATGACCTCGGAAACCGCGCGGTTGCGCAGCAAGACGTGGGCCTGCTCCGCCGTCGTCGTGCTGGCCAATGTGTTCGGCGATTTTTCCCTCAAACGCGGCATGCCGGCCGAACTGCCGACCCCGCTCTCCTACATCACCGTGCTGTTTCGCCCTTGGGTGGCGCTGGGCGTCACGCTGCTGGTGCTGTGGCTGCTTTCGCGGATGACCCTGCTGAGCTGGGCCGATCTGAGCTACGTGCTGCCGGTGACGTCGATTAGCTATGTGCTGGTGGCGTTCGCCGGCCGCTGGTGGCTGAACGAACAAATCACGCCGCAGCGCTGGGTCGGCATTCTGTTGATCGTGGCCGGCGTGGCGCTGGTGGGGGGTGGCAGCGCGCCCCAGACCTTCGGACCGCAATCGGGAGAGCGATCGTGAAGTGGATGCTGATCGCCATCATCATCGCCGCCACCTGCGTGGGTGAAGTGCTGCAGGCGATCGGCATGCGCCGCCATGGCGAGATTGCCGACTTCCGCCCCAGCGCGCTCGGTCGCGCGGCGAGCACGCTGGCGCGCAACTGGATCGTGATCGCCTCGGTGGTGGCGATGGGGGTTTCCTTCTTCGCCTTTATCGGCCTGCTCTCCTTCACCGACCTCAGCTTCGCCGTGCCGGTGACTGCGGCGACCTATGTGTTTGAAACCGTGCTAGCCAAATACGTTCTGAAAGAGCGCGTCAACTGGCTGCGCTGGCTGGGAGCCGGCGTAGTCCTATTGGGCGTCGTGCTGGTGTCGCTATGACGTGGCTCGCGATCCCCGCCCTCGCCGCGGGCGCATACTATCTGCTGGCGCTGGTTGCCGCCCAGCGATGGGAAACCGACGATGCCCCGGAGCCGCAGATTCCGCCCTATGAGCCGCCGGTTTCCATCCTCAAGCCGGTCCATGGGCGCGACCCCGGCTTCTACGCCTGCATCCGTTCGCACGCCGCGCAGCAGTATCCCGAGTTCGAAATCCTGTTCGGCGTCAGCGATCCCAGCGATCCCGCCATCGAAGACATCAAAGCTTTGCAGGCCGAATTTCCCAACCTGCCGATTTCGCTCACCATGGTCTCGACCACCGCGCCCAATGCCAAGGCGGGCGTGCTGGCGGAGCTGGCGCGCAAGGCCCGCCATCCGGTGATTCTGGTGAACGATGGCGATATTTTCGTTCCGGCCGCCTATTTGCAGACCGTGGTGGCGCCGCTCGCCGATTACGGAATCGGCCTGGTGACGTGCCTCTATCGCGCCCACGCCGCTTCCTGGCCAACCCGCCTGGAGGCGCTCGGCATCGCCACCGATTTCGCCCCCAGCGTGATCGTGGCGCGCCTGTTGGGCCAGGCCGAATTCGCCCTCGGCTCCACCATGGCTTTCCGCGCCGAAACCCTGGGCGCGATGGGCGGCTTCGAGAAGATCTTCGATTACCTGGCGGACGATTACCAGCTTGGCCGCCACATCCACCAACTCGGGCTGCACATCGTCTTCGCCGATATCGTGGTCGAGACCAACCTGGGCGCCGGCTCCTGGCGCGAGGTCTGGCTGCACCAGTTGCGCTGGGCGCGCACCATCCGCGTCTCGCGAACGGCCGGCTACGTCGGTTCGATTATCACCAATGCCACCCTGTGGGCCGTGGTGGCTTATCTCGCCGGAGCCTGGTGGGCCGCCATTCCGGCGTTCGCGCTGCGCATAGCGGCCGGCATCGAGATCGCCACCGGAGTCTTGGAGGACCGCACCGCCGTCCGCCGCGTGGCGCTGATTCCCATCCGCGACCTGTTCGGCGCCTCCATCTGGGTGGCCGGCCTGTTCGGCATGACCGTCGAGTGGCGCGGCCTAACGCTTCGCCTTCGCTCGGATGGGAGGATTCAACAGAATCAGGCAGCCGGTGGTGTGTAGGTCTTCGGCCTGGCGACTGTAGGGCCTGCTGAGACTGTCTCCGAGTGGGCGACGACACCGACGAAGATGCGTCGAGATCTCGCCGGTTGCGGTTGAATCGTTATCAGCACCGAGCCGAGCCGCGATAGAATGTCGGCCATGGGCCCTGAGCTCGGGTTGCTTGTTGTCCAAATCGTGCGATGGGTCGACGATCATTTTCCCGGCTTCGTGGCCTGCGAGTTCGTCGATGCATGGAAGCGCGTCCACACGCTGATCGATAAGGTTCCCATGGTAACCGCGGACGATTTGGATGCCACCAGTGTCTACCCGCAACGCGGCGGCGTCCGCTGCACGGTCTTGGAGCGCTGGCGGGAATTGAGGGCGGAAGAACTCGGAGAACTCGTCAGAGTATACATTGGATATCCGGACGCAATGGAAACTAGCGAAGGGATACGGGAAATTGTGGTGCAGAGCTCGCAGGTTGTTTGGATTCCGCGCGGTCACCGGGAGGAGAATCCGCCAGGTATCTGGGACTGGGTTGACGACGAGTGAGACCATTCTGAATTACCGGGGATCCCGTGGGAAGAATTGGAGCGAATTCAGTTCCTCTTCGGCCAAGCGGTTGCCGATGCCCCGCCTGATGTAGGGTCCGGTCTGATGACGCCGCTCGAAAAATGGGCGGGCGAGCTCGCTTGGATCGATAAGGTGCATCGTGGAGAGCGACCGGCTGCGGGCAGGCACTGGCGGTATGCTGAATTATGAAGGTGGTCTTCGTGGGTGCTTTGGCAGAACGGCTTGACCCTGGCCTTCGGTAATGGAAGCCGGCGGCGGCCGCCACGGTGCGCGTTCAAAATGGACAAGAGTTCTCTGTAGTCTGAAAGCATCCGGCTTGAACCCCTTCAGTTTGTAGCCTTCCTCGGTGAGTTCCGAGACAGCGGCGACACGCTCGTGCGCGGGACGGCTCTGCCAGTAACGATGCTCATCCGCCTTCATCTCGTCGAAGTCCATGTATTTGCGGATGGTCTTGTCCATGCTTCGTTTGTAGCACGTAAGGGGTGGCACTTCAATGTTCTATCGGCTTTGTGTTTCGCGGCGTGGCGCCCTGTCGGGTCTGGCGGCGGAGAACACGCGCAAAGCTGGTCTTGCCGAGACGCTTGTAGGTAAGGCGCAAGTTCGGCCCATGACCGGGGCGTCGGGTGGCGCACAGTGGCAGTTCGATTTGCCGCAGCGCCACACGGCACCGACGATGGAACCAGGGCGCCTGTCTTTGAGATCGGCGATCGAGCGGAGCAGTTCCGCGCGGCGGGCTTGCAGGACAGAAAGAGAGTCGGGCATGGGGCCTCCCGTCTAGACGTCTTATATACTTCTAGATCCTCTCCTACAACATGACCCGCGGCGATTCCGACATCTCTACGTCGCGCACGCATTCGGTACGGCACAACAATGCGTGCCCTGTCTCAATTCCGTCGGCCGGTTTTGAGGTGTCTTTCATCGGCCGCTTTTCAGCCGTCTCCCGAGGGAAATCGCGCTTCGCTATCATGTTGGAGTGACTGAAGACCTGCCGAAATACTCGGTGATTCTTGCCGGCGGAGAAGGTACGCGGATGGCACAGGAAACGGTATACCGTCCGAAGCCGATGGTGGAGATCGGAGGCTACCCGATCCTATGGCACATCATGAACACCTACGCCGCTTTCGGCGTGAGCGATTTCATCGTGTGCGCTGGCTATAAGGGCGACGTCATCAAGGATTACTTCGACCGCTTTTACCTATACCACTCAGATGTCGTGTTCGATCTGGGCAAGAGGCAACGGACCATCGGCCGTGGGTCCCCGCCCGGCTGGCGGGTAACCGTCGTCGACACGGGGCGGGATTCGGGCACCGGTGGGCGGCTGCGTTACATCCGCAACTACCTCAACGATGCGGATTTCTTTTTGACATACGGAGATGGAGTCGCCAACATCGACGTTGCGGCGTTGGTGCAGTGCCATCGTGGGGCTGGGCGTCTGGCGACGGTAACAGCCGTACGTCCGCCGGCACGATTTGGGGCGATTCGGGCGGATGGGGACCGCGTGGTCCGTTTCGATGAAAAGGCCGGTGCTTCCGAGGGCTGGATCAGCGGCGGATTCTTCGTCCTGAACCAACGCGTATTGGACTACATCCCGGACGATTCGACATCATTCGAGATCGATTGCCTAACGCGGCTGGCTGAGGAAGGCCAGTTGACAGCCTATTTTCACCACGGCTTCTGGCATCCAATGGACACGATACGAGACCAAAGACATCTGGATGGCTTGTGGGCGTCGGGACAGGCTCCCTGGTTGCGCCAGCCGGGAGGCTAAGGGGCGGAGGATCTTCTTCGAGCCACAAGCGTGGTGAGAGGCATGGCTTCCGGATAGCCGGAGTGACTGCATATGTACTCGGCTTGTGTTATCTGCACCAGCTCGAAGCCGAACATGAGCAGCATCTCGCGATAAAACGCGCGGGAGAGATGAAACCAGGCATACGAGACTCCGTTCGCGACGGTGCCACATAGGCGCATGACGGGTTGATCCGCGTCCGCGACCGCCTCCGTAATCACCAGGGTATCGGAGGAGCGGGCTGCGGCTTGCTGCAATGCCGCGATGGGATCCCTCAGATGTACGAGCACTTGACCCACCAGGACAATATCGAAAGTACCCAGAGCGTCGGGCACATGATAGATGTCCCCATAGTAAGCGCGAGCACTCGAATGCTGCAGGCGATGGGCAAGCCAGTACCCGTTCTTTAAGCGGTCGAGACGGCGCTCAGCACTGCAGAGCCAGGACTGGTAGTCGTCGGTAAACAGGGCCCCGGGGATCGGCAGGTTCTCAAAAAGCGTCGCGGATTCGGCGTCGAACGAGACGACTTGTGCTCCCAGTTTCTCGACATCAAACGAACAAAATCCGTTTGCGGCACCCAGATCGAGGATGCGCCGTCCGCGGACGGGGATACCGCCAATATAATCGTGAATCCTGCCCCGGAGATCCCAGCTTCCGTTCACGGTCCCGATGCCAGGAAGGTCCATGGTGTGGTAGAACTCGCATTCCGTCACATCCGAAATCTGTCTGGGGTGCGCGTAAAACTCCTTTGCGGCCATGTCACCGTCTTGCCGGATCGAAATCGGATTTGAGCGCGGCTCCATATGTTTAAATTATATAATCGATGCATGGCTCAGGAACTCACCCCCGCAGCAGCGGACACAATAGTTGTGTCCTTGCTGAATCCCTCCGGAGCACCTGCCGGCGCAGCGCATCTGGTCGCGAAACTAGACCATCTGGTTCACGGTTTGCGCGTGTCGGGGCATCTCTCGGAGCTTTCGGCGGATCAGGTGAAGAACATCATATGGGCGCTGCACGACGCTGGGCACCTCCGGTCAGCTAGTCCAGTCGCGCCGGAGGGCGTCTCCCCGACATACGACCAAGACGGCCTCATCAGCATTCACAACGCCGATTTTCTCGAGGAGCCACGATTTGTGGCGGCTTATGCTCGAGGAATTGCCGCAGCGGGCTGCGATTACAACTTCCGTTGGCGAGTGCATGTCGGGCTGTGGGCGGCGTCGCACGCGAGCAAACTTGCCGGCGACTTCGTGGAGTGTGGCGTGAACCGCGGATTCATGAGTTCGGCCATGATGCAGTACCTGGATTGGAACCAGCTAAGCAGGCGCTTTTTCTTGCTGGATACATTTCGCGGGTTGGACGAGCGGTTTATTGCGGACGAGGAGAAGGCGATCGGACGATCGGCGGCATCGTTCGGATACGCGGAGTGCTTCGAGGAGGCACGAAAGAACTTTGCGGAGTTCCACAACGTATTTCTCATCCGAGGTCCGATACCGCTCACTCTGCCCGACGTGGATTCCGAGCAGGTGTGCTATCTTCATTTGGATATGAACTGTGCACCTCCCGAAGTGGCTGCGTTGGAGTACTTCTGGGAAAAGCTCGTGCCCGGTGCGGTGGTGCTGTTGGACGACTATGGCGCGCCGGGCCACGGGTTCCAGAAAACCTCGATGGACCGCGTGGCGCGAGAACGCGGGCAGCAAATACTGACGCTGCCGACCTGCCAGGGTCTGCTAATCAAAGAGTGATTCCAGCATATCCCAATCCGGACTTCTGGCGAGGCCGGCGTGTGCTGGTCACCGGTCACTCGGGCTTCAAGGGCGCTTGGCTCTGGCAGTGGCTGGCGGCACTCGGCGCCGATCTCTCGGGAATCTCGCTATTCCCCGAACAGCGGCCGAACCTGTTCGAGGCCGCTCATCTGGGTGGCCTCCGGGGATCGTGTTTGGCGGACGTTCGGGATGCGGCACGCACGCGGAGAATGATGGCTGAGCTGGCGCCGGAGATCGTCTTTCACCTGGCCGCGCAGGCACTCGTGCGGCGGTCATATGTACAGCCCATCTACACTTTCGAGACGAACGTCCTGGGGACGGCCAATGTACTGGAAGCGATTCTCTCGACGCCGTCGGTGCGCGCCGCCGTGATCGTCACCAGTGACAAATGCTACCGTCCGAACCCGGCGGTCGACGCGTACCGGGAGGACGACGAACTCGGAGGCGCGGATCCTTATAGCGCGAGCAAGGCCTGCGCCGAGATTGTGGCGGAATCGTGGCGACGCTCGTTTTTCTCCACCATGGAACCGCTTCGCGGCGTGGCTACGGCGCGCGGCGGGAACGTAATCGGAGGAGGGGACTGGGCCGAGGACCGCCTGGTTCCGGATTGCATCCGGGCATTTGAGACTGGAAGACCGATCGAGATCCGAAATCCGGCATCGCGGCGTCCCTGGCAATTTGTGTTGGACGCACTCAACGGATATCTGGCGCTGGCGGAACGATTGTTTGCGGATCCGGGCGGATTCTCACAAGCCTGGAATTTCGGCCCGGACCATGAGCAGAGCGTTCCGGTGAGCGGCGTCGTCGAACGGCTTGCGAAGTTCTGGAAGCGTTCCGATCCATGGACGGAGCCGGCGGCCGGTGCATCGTTGCACGAACAAGAGCGGCTCGTGATCGATTCCACGAAGGCGCGGAACCGGCTGGACTGGCGGCCCCTGCTCGACCTTGACGGCGCGATCGAGTGGACAGCGGAGTGGCGGATTCGTTTCTGGCGCGGGGAAGATGCCGCCAGACTGTGCACGGAGCAGATTGAGCGATTTGAATCGCAGATGAGGGGGACAGAGATCTGATGGCGGTAGCATGCCGGCTCTGCCATTCGACCGCCGGCGAGAAATTTCTCGACTTGGGCACGGTACCTCTCGCAAACGCCCTGCTGGCGCCCGGCGCGGCGGCCGAGGAAGCTCGGTTTCCCCTCGGGTTGTGGTTCTGCGAGAGCTGTTTCCTGGTTCAACTGACGGACGTGGTTGTTCCCGAAAAGCTATTCGCCAACTACGTTTACGTCTCGTCGATTTCCCAGCAATGGCTCAAGAAGTGTGAGCAGTACGCCAGCCGAATCCGCACGCGGCTGGGCTTGGATGACCGATCGCAAGTGGTGGAGATCGGTAGCAACGACGGCTGCTTATTGCGGTTCTTTCAGCGTGACAATATCCCGGTCCTTGGTGTCGAGCCGGCGACGGACATTGCCCGGGAGGCGATCGAGAACGGTGTGCCGACAGAGACGGTTTTTTTCGGCGCGAAGACGGCGGGGCGGCTGAGCGAGACCCATGCCGCCGATCTCATCGTCGCGAACAACGTGTTCGCTCACGCGCCGGATCTCCACGATTTTGTGCAAGGTCTGGCAATTCTCTTGAAACCCGGCGGAACGATTACGGTTGAGGTTCCGCATCTGCAGCGGATGCTCGAGGAATTGCAGTTCGACACGATCTATCATGAGCACGTGTACTACTTTTCGTTGCACTCGATCGAGGCAGCGCTGTCGCGCTATGGCCTCGCCGTGTATGACGCCGAGGCCATCCCGTCGCATGGCGGATCGCTGCGCATATACGCGGCACACCAAAGCGCAAGATTCGACGCCTCGCCTAATATCGAGGCGATCCGCCGTGCGGAACTCGAAGCCGGTCTCGCCCATCTCGAAACGTATCGACGGTTCGCGGCGGCGGTTCATATCACGATCGGGAAACTGCGCCGGTTCTTTTCTCAGGCTGCGGTGGAACGGAAGCGGATCGTCGGCTATTCCGCGGCGGCTAAGGGTGTGACGTTATTGAACTGCGTGGACCCCGGACCGGCCGCCCTCGATTACGTAGTGGATCTCAGCCCCCGGAAGCAGGGGCTTCGCCTGCCCGGAACGCATTCCATGATTTATTCTCCGGAGCGTGTGTTTGCTACGAAGCCCGATTACCTGCTATTACTGGCATGGAATCTCCGGGAAGAGATTATGGAACAGATGAAGGACGTCCGGTCGTGGGGATGCAAATTCGTCGTCCCGGTCCCTGAACCCACCATCCTCGCATGATTGTCACTGAAACGCCCATTGTGGGAGCGTACCTTGTCGATATCGAGCCGTCTCGCGACGAGCGCGGTTTCTTCGCGCGGACGTATTGCGAACGGGAATTCGGAGCGCTCGGGCTAGTGACACATTTCGCGCAATGCAGCATTTCACGAAACGCCGGCCGGGGGATTCTGCGCGGCTTGCACTATCAGGCGGAGCCTCATGGTGAGACAAAGCTGGCGCGCTGTACGCATGGAGCGGTTTACGACGTGATCGCCGATCTCCGGCAAGACAGCCCCAGTTTCCTTCGCTGGGCCGCATTTGAGCTTTCGAGCGAAAACTGCCGATCTATCTATGTCCCTCCCCTGGTGGCACACGGTTTTCAGGCGCTCACGGATGGGGCCGAATTGTTCTATCAGATCTCGACGTCTTATCATCCGGAGTCGGTTCGCGGCGTCCGATGGAACGACCCGAGGCTGGGCGTGAAATGGCCGATCAAGCCGCCAATCCTGTCGGCGCGGGATGCTTCCTATCCGGATCTGGCGCTCCCCTGAAATGGGATTAAGCTCATCGTCGCCATTCACAGTGCTCGCAGAAGGTGAGCTCCACCCGGGCCAATTCGGCCGTGGCCCAGCAGCGGTTCAGAGAGGCGGGAATCCGGTCACAGACGAGCAGGGGCGCCGCTGCCGGAACCGAACAGATGGGACATCTGGTGACTCTCACGGGCGCTGGCGCCACCATGCAACCGTCTTGCCGATTCCTTCCGCGAGACTGGCGGCCGGTGTCCAGCCCGTTTCCGAGGCAATTCGCCGAATGCAGCCGACAAGCCATGGCGGGTCCCCATCCCGCGGAGGCAGTTCGCCGATACGGAGTAAATCGGGCCGGCCGATTTCGCGGGCCGTGCAGAGCGCCACGCTGGCGACCGGGGTTCCTACGCCCGTCGCGATATTGAACGCTCCGGTGACGGATTGCTCTGCCAGGGAGGCGACCGCCGTGGCGGCGTCGTCGACATAAATAAAGTCACGAGCTTGCTCGCCTGAGGTAATAGGAGTTGTCCGGCCCGCCAGCAGCGATCGAATCACATGGGCAATAAGGCTGGGGCGCACATCGCCGGGGCCATATGGTTGAAACGGCCGGCCCCAGGCGAAGGAAACTCCATGCTGCGCAAAGAACCGGGAGAGCGTGTCAAAGACCGACTTTTTCGAGATCCCGTATTCCGTGACAGGAACGCACGGATCGTATTCTTGAACCGCGACGCCGGTTTTCAGATCGCGCCAGGAATACTCGGCGCAAGACCCCAGACCGACAAAATGGCGTCCGCCCGCGGCCACGAATGCTCGTGCCAATTCGATGGTGGCCGATGCCCACGCATGGTGCTGAGGAGAGTTCCAAATGTCGGCATAGGTGGTCTCCCAGGCCGCGTGAATGACGATGTCGGGTTGGACGCGCCGAATCAGCAACTCGGGCGCGAGCGGGTCGAGCAGGTCCGCGAGATGCCACTCGCCCGAAGCGCCTTCCGGTCTCGAACCCGCTCGCCGTGCGGCATGCACCTCGTAGCCGTGAGCGTGCAGGGCGCGGACAATCGGCAAACCAAGGAATCCCGATGCCCCGGTGACTAGTGCGCGGGCCATCGAATCTCGATTTCTTTGAGCGCGAAGCCAAGCCGCCGGGTATCCGGACCGACTCCATCTTCGGCGGGCGACCGCGAGTTCTCGATTCGAAAACCGAGGGTGAGCGAGCCATCCAGCACGGCGCCGGAGGGCGGTGCCAGACTTGCCGAAACGCTGGGCTGCTCCACTGAAGCCTCGAATTCCGTCGCAGGGCCGCCGTTCAAGGAAATGGATCCGCGAGCGCTGGGCCGGAGGGAGTGAATCAATAAGTCGCCCTTGACGGTTAGTTCGGGTAGTGATTGCCGATTCCCCTGAACTGGAATGACGATTTCAGCGGAACTTCCGAGTGACCAGACGCCCCATTGCTCCGGCTCCCCCCAACCGAAGCTTAGAAACGCCAAGCCATTTCCGCCGCGGCCGAATTGCAGGACGGTATCGCACCCTGGCAGGATCGAGCGAGCGATTGCCTCCCTTGGCACCGCCTTTTCGTAGCTCGATCGTGGGAGGAGAGCGCTCATGAATTGTGTCACCTGATAGATATTGAGCAACTCCATCTTGGAGCAGTCAATATCGAGCAGGATGCCGTCGGTTCGGAACTGAAGACCCTGTGCCGGACCCGCGCCGTTCCCCAATGGCGGCTCGATCCACTCGTCGATCGAAATGTCCAGGTGTGCCGCGAGCTGGCGGATTTCGCTGAGTCTTTCGTCATAGCGCAACGGCGGATGATTCAAAGCGCGGACCGCCGACCACAACAAGTTGCGATGGTTCAGAAACGGCGGTCCCTCGGGAAAGAGAAGCTGCTTGGCTGCGAGCATCTCTCCCGCCAAGTACAGGTTCAAATCTTTCATCGGCACCGGACTGCCATTTCCGCCGAGAGATTCAGCCGTTGCTTCGTTCCAAAGGAGGTCGCTGCTGCTGAAGAACAACCGGTGGCCGGTGCTGTTGTGCGACAGCCCAGAACACGACAGCGGCGTACGCGAGAGCAGAAAATGTTCGGAGAACCAGGCGTTCGCGATTCCGGAGGTAACATCGGGCGCGGAACCAATGAAATACCGTCCGGCCTTCTCGAGAATGCGATCGACCAGCGTCCGGCTCACGAAGGAGTTGTATATCATCGGGAGTTCGGAATAGTTCTGCCGGAACTGGTAGACGAGTTCCAGGGCGGACCGCGAATCGAGGCTTTCGACACCTCGCTCGCGAGGTAGATCGAGAACCAGCCGGTTCCTCATTTCCGGAATGAAGTAGCGCGGCCAATAATAACAGGCGGGGCGCCACGAAAGGAGGTCGGACGGGTTGCTCTTAAGTATCTCCGCTGCGGCCGAGCAGGCGCCGGGAAACAGACCATCATCATCGCCGACGAATGTAATATAGGTGCCGGCCGCGCACCGGAGGGCTGCCTCCCAATTCTCTACCATCGGCACGCGCCGAACGGTCTTGATATGGCGGATGCGCGGGTCCACGATGCTTTCGACCGCCCGCGCCGTAGCCGGGTCGTCCCCACTCTCGTGCACCAGGATCTCGAAGTCGTCGAAGTCCTGCTCCGATGCGGAGCGCAGCGCATGAACCAAGGTGTCGGCGCGCCGACAAGTTGGAATCACAATCGAGAATTGCGGCATGGTGGAGTCTTCCTATAGTAACCTCCACGGTGCAGGACTTCCACACCGGCCGCCTTTCTAGCTAACTCGTTTCAGCACGCCTCCGGGCAGGCAGGTGATGGATAGCTTGTCGCAGAGTTCACTCGCTATTTCGAACTCGGGGTGACCGCGGAGGAATTCGGCCACGGCGCCTTTCGGACCGTTTCCCGGCCCCCACGGCCGGTCGCTCGAGAGTTCCGGCGGCATATCCTCTATGCAGGTGTCGAATACCACGCAATAGCTGCCGGCGCAGACGAGACGGGCATAGGCCTCCAACTCGGCGAGAACGTGCTGGTGGGTGTGGTTGGAATCGAGCAGGAGCATGATCCTGCTGTAACCGGCGGCCCGGGACGATACTTGCGCGATGACCCGCGGGTCGATGGAGGAGCCCTCGACCATTTCGATCCAACCGGCCATCGGATGAGCTTCAATGGCGGCACGGTTGTGCGGACGGATGTCGACATCGATCCCAAGCACCCGGCGGCGCGATTCCGAGGGGTTCATCATCGTCCCGCTCTCGATGGCCTCGCACAGATCGAGCAGAGCCAGCATCGACGCGCTGAGTATCAGAGAACCGCCGTGCGCGATGCCGGTCTCGACGATCAGGTCGGGCTTTGTCTCCCAGATCAGTTCCTGGACGCCGACGATGTCCTGCGGAAACTGGATGATGGGGCGCCCCAACCAGGTGAAACTATAGGAGTACTTGCGGCGAAAGGCCGCCTCCAGCCAACTTCGCGAAAGCGACTGAAACTCAGTATCCGAGCGGTTCTGCTGCACTCGCAACCGGCGCTCGGCCTCGAATGTCTCGATGGGGGTCATGGGCGGATCTCTTCTATGCTCGAAGCATAACATCCCGACAGGGCGGTTAGGATCGCCCCGAATTGGGTCATCAAAGAAGCGCCCTGCCGAATCAGGCAGTTTGAGATCCAATGATGCTAAAATCGGGCCTTGGAGGCTGTCATGATTCTGCTGCTGTTTGGACCGCCGGGCTGTGGAAAAGGTACACAAGCGACGTCACTTGCCGAAAAATTCCACATCCCCGCCATCTCTACTGGGGAAATGTTCCGTGCCGCGGTCAAAGCGGAAACCGAGATGGGCAAGCGTGCCAAAGCCATCATGCAGGCGGGCGGCCTGGTGGGCGATGACATCGTCAACGGAATGGTGGCCGAGCGCATTGCGGAGGCGGATTGCAAGAACGGCTTCCTGCTCGATGGCTACCCGCGCACGGTGCCCCAGGCGCAGAATTTCGCCGGCGTTTTGAGAACCCACGGGCTGCCGGAGCCGATTGTGATCCACCTCGACGTGCCGGATAGCGCACTTGTGGCGCGGCTGACGGCCCGCCGCCAGTGTCCCAAGTGCCTGAAAATCTATAATTTGCAATCGCAGCCGCCACGCCAGGCGGAGGTCTGCGACGACGATGGCACCGCCTTGCTTACCCGCGCCGACGATCAGGAATCGGTCATCCGCGACCGCCTGCGCGCCTACGCCGAGCTGACCGGCCCGATCCTCAATTGGTACGGCCCCTCCCACGTCCACACCGTCGATGGCGCCCAACCGCCGGCCCTGGTGGCCGTTGCTATCGAAAAGGCCGTCCTCGCGGCCACGACCGGCAAGTAAGCCCACCACGGCGCGAGAGTCTATCCAGCAATTCCCACAAGCGAACACCAGCGCTCGACGCCGTTCAAGTGCCGGCGCGTAGTTTCAGTCAGTTGCGCCGGTTCTTGGAATGGATCGTGGCTTGCTGTGCTGACCTCCGAATGTTCACCATCCTGAGGGATCTGCGCCACTCTTTGCGCACTTTGCGCCAGGCGCCGGGCTTCACCGTAGTGGCGGTGCTCGTCCTTGCGCTCGGCATCGGAGCTAACACCGCCATCTTTAGCGTCGTCAACTCGGTGCTGCTGCGTCCGCTGCCGTATCCTGGCGCCGATCGGCTGGCGTTCATCTGGGAGACGGATCTCAAGGACGGCATCCAACGGGAAGGGCCGTCCGCGCCCAACTTCCTCGACTGGAAGGAGCAGAGCCGGTCCTTCGAGGAAATGGCGCTTCTCGAAGTGGGCACCGGGACCATCACTGGTGATGGCGAGCCAGAGCAGGTGACCGGTCTGCGCGTGACCACGAATCTTCTTTCGATGCTGGGCGCCCGCACCGTCCTTGGGCGCGGCTTTACGACGGCGGAGGGCGCGGGCAAAGCGCGCTACCCGGTGGCGGTGCTCGCCAACGGATATTGGAAACGGCGCTTCGGCGCGGACCCGCACGTCATCGGGCGGACGTTTTTCCTGAACAGCGAGCCGTACACCGTGATCGGCGTGCTGGCCGCGGATTTCTGGCAGCCGCTGCCGAGCGACGTCTACGTGCCGTGGCCGGTGGCGGAACTGCGCGCCAAGGAGCGCGTGGCCCACGACTTCGGCGTCATCGCGCGCCTGAAACCGGGCGTCACTTTCGCCCAGGCGCAGACCGAGTTGAGCGCCGTGGCACGCCGCATCGATGCCCAAACGCCCCGGCTGGCCGGTTGGGACGTGACCGTGATTGGGATGAAACAGGCGCTGTTCGAGTACATCCGGCCCGCGCTCCTGCTGCTCCTCGGAGCCGTCGGACTTCTGCTGCTGCTGGCATGCGTTAACGTGGCGAGCCTGTTGCTCGCGCGTGTCACGAGCCGCCGCAAGGAGATGGCGATTCGCGCGGCGTTGGGGGCGCGGCGCGGCCGCCTGATCGCGCAAGTTTTGAGCGAAAGCCTGCTGCTGAGCCTGGTGGGGGGCGCTCTGGGAGTGTTCCTCGCCGTCTGGGGCGTCGACCTTCTCGGCGCGGTTCTGCCCGGCACACTGCCGCTCGCGGAGGCAGGCGCCGTAATCGTGCGGCCGGCGATTGCGGTGGATCCACGCGCGCTCGTCTTCGCGCTTCTGATTTCGACCGGCGCCGCGCTCGTCTTCGGGTTGATTCCTGCCCTGTTTGTCGCTCGCACCGACGTGAACGACGCGCTCAAGTCGGGCGGCCGCACCTCCGCGCCATCGCCCGGGAGGTCGCGGGTGTGGAGTTTCCTGGTAGCCGGAGAGGTGGCTCTCGCCACCATGCTGCTGATCGGCGCCGGGCTTGCGATGAAGAGCTTCGTCAATCTGCAGCGCGTGAATCCCGGGATTCGGCCCGATCACGTTTTGACGTTTCGCATGCGCCTTCCCACCGACAATCTCTACAAGAGCCGCCGCGAACAAGCCGAGTTCTACCGCCGGGTGCTCGACCGGGTGGAACGGATCCCCGGCATACAGTCCGCCGGTCTTACCAAGGTGCTTCCGCTCGGTCAGCAAAACGACCGCGAATACTTCACGATCGAAGAGCGCCCCATGCCCGCGGGGCAATCGCTGGTGGCGGATTTCCGGAGTATCAGCCCTGGCTACCCGACCACGATGGGAATCCCTCTGCTACGGGGAAGAATGCTCTCCGATCACGATGGCGGCGACGCTCTGCCGGTCATTCTGATCGACGAAACGCTGGCGCGCCAATACTGGCCAAACCAGAATCCGGTCGGACGGCGCATGGGGCTGATGGGCGAGTTGCGGGAAGTGGTCGGTGTCGTCGGTCAGGTGCATCACTATGGCCTGGAGAAACAGCCGGAGCCCACCATCTACGCGCCGTATGAACAGATCCCGGACAAGGCGATGGCGCTGGCGGTGCGCACGACCGGAGACCCGGCGGCCGTCGTCCAAGCCGTCAAAGAGGCCGTCTGGTCGGTCGATCGAGGCCAACCCGTGTTCCAGATTCGCAGCATGGACGACTACCTGTCGCTCGCGAATACCGCGCCTCGCATTTCGACTATCCTACTGGCGATTTTCGCCAGCGTCTCGGTGCTGCTGGCCGCGCTCGGCATCCATGGCGTCGTTTCCTATGGCGTGGCCCAGCGGACGCGCGAGTTCGGCCTGCGCATGGCGCTTGGCTCAACGCCCAAGCAACTCACGTCGTTGGTAGTCCGCAGCGGCATCGGAACCGCCCTGATTGGTCTCGTCGCTGGAATGGCGGGCGCCGCCGCCCTGGCATCGGGTCTGCGCGCGCTGTTCTACGGCGTGGCGCCGCTCGATCCCGTCGTGATGGCAGGGGTCGCCGTATTATTGCTTGCCGTCGCGCTGGTGGCCAACTATGTTCCGGCGCGGCGCGCCACCCGCGTCGATCCGATGCAGGCTCTGCACAACGAGTAACCAATCGGCGGCGCGACGGATGGCGCCCAACTGCATGCCCAGGTGGCCATCGCGATTCGGAGGGCCATGATCGCCGCCACCAGCGGCAAGTAAGCCGGCTCATTCCAGAAGCCGCGGACCTGGCGCGATGCGTTGCACTGAGGTGTGACGTCGCTTCCCGCGCCTGGCATCCCGGTGCAGCATTTGCACTCCACTGAACCGGGTCGTGCACGACGGTCTAAGGCCCCGCCCCTCTCATCCTGAGTTTCGAAGCTCGCGCGTCTTGTATCAGGGCGCGGCTTCAGCCGTGCCGCCGAGCGCGCTCATTCTGAGGGAGTTACCCCCTCCCGCTGCCCAGCGGCTGAGGTCCGCAGGTTACTCCTGGTTTCGGCACCGCTGAAGCCGTGGCCTGATACAAGACCTGTTTTTACAGCGCGATACGCTGTGGAAATTCACCTACGCCGAAGTTGACTGCGGAATTCATGCCAAACCCCAGATGGCTATGGAGCTGCTGTTACACAATGGAGGTCCTGATGGCAAAGCCCCCACCTGAAGTACCACCGACAGACGGCAACGGTCCCGAACGCGGGCAGATTGCGCTCCTGGCGTACGAGGATTGGCAGCAACGCGGAAGTCCGATCGGAAGTCCGGAAGAAGATTGGTCCCGTGCCGCGGCGGAAATCAAGCAGCATGAGGAGGGGTCCGCCAAGCCGGCGGAGACCGCACAGAAAGTTCCGAAGGACGGCAAACCGGCCGCGCCTAGAAGCCCCAGTCCTGCTCCGGCGAAGGAATCGGTCGAAAGCGATCAGCGGCACCGTTATCTCAAGCTCGCGTTCGGGATATTGCTGCTCGTCAACGTCGCCGTTGCGGCGTTCTTTCTATGGGAGCATTTTCGAACGAAGCCGCTGGGCGAGGGCTTCGCCAGCGGGAACGGCCGCATCGAAGCCGTGGAACTGGATGTGGCGGCAAAGTCTCCAGGGCGCATCAACGATGTGCTGGTGAACGACGGCGATTTCGTCGGCGTCAACCAGATTGTAGCCAGGATGGACACGGCGGCGCTCCAAGCCGAACTGCAGCAGGCCAACGCGCAGGAAGCTGAAGCCCGCAACGCGATGGCGACGGCGGTGGCGGTGGTAGGCCAGCGGGAGAGCGAACACGCGGCGTCGCTGGCGGTGGTGACCGAGCGCGAAGCCGAGCAGGTAGTGGCCGAAAGGACGGTCGAACGTTCGCGTGTGTTATCCGCCGAACACGCCGCATCGGTGCAGGAATTCGATAACGACGTCGCGAACCAAAAGCGGACATCGGCGGCCGTGCTGTCCTCGATAGCCCAGGCGGCGGCCGCGCAGGCTACCATCACCGCGACGCGTTCCCAGGTGCTTGAGGCGAATTCCCGGATTGCGGCCGCCATCGCCACCGAAAACCGGATTCGGGTGGAGATCGCGGACGGTGTGTTGAAGGCGCCGCGCGACGGCAGAGTGCAATTCCGGATCGCGCAGCCCGGCGAAGTGGTGGCGGGCGGCGGCAAGGTTCTCAGCATGGTGGATCTGAGCGACGTCTCGATGACGTTCTTCCTGCCGGAAGCGGCCGCGGGACGCGTGGCGATGGGATCGGAAGTACATATCGTGCTTGACGCCGCACCACAGGATGTGATTCCGGCGACGGTCTCGTTTATCGCGAACGTCGCGCAGTTCACGCCAAAGACGGTGGAGACCGAGAGCGAGCGCGAGAAACTGGTGTTTCGCGTCAAAGCCACAATCGCGCCGGCGCTGCTGCGCAAGAACCTCGCGCAGGTGAAGTCCGGCTTACCCGGAGTCGCCTATGTTCGTCTCGACTCCAATGTTCCCTGGCCGGAGAAACTGAGGACGCGGGTTCCCTAGTGAGCGATCTGGATCCAGTGGTGCGGCTGCGGGACGTCTCGCACCGCTATAAGAAGACGCTCGCCGCCGACGGCGTGACCCTGGATATTGCGGCGGCCCGGATGGTAGGCCTGATCGGGCCGGACGGAACGGGAAAGTCCACGTTGCTCGGTCTGATCTCGGGTGCCCGGAAGATTCAGGATGGCACGGTGGAGGTGCTGGGCGGCGATATGGCCGACGCCGCGCATCGCCGGCGCGCATGCCCGCGCATCGCCTACATGCCGCAAGGGCTGGGCGGGAACCTCTATCCCACGCTCTCGGTTTTCGAGAACATCGATTTCTTCGGGCGCCTCTTCGGGCAGGGCCGGGCGGAACGCAAGGCGCACATCGGCGAGCTGCTGGCAAGCACGGACCTCGCCCCATTCCGCAATCGGCTGGCCGGAGAGCTTTCGGGCGGCATGAAGCAGAAGCTGGGCCTCTGCTGCGCGCTGATTCACGATCCGGATCTATTGATTCTCGACGAACCGACGACCGGCGTCGATCCTCTTTCGCGGCGCCAGTTCTGGGATCTGATCGATCGCATTCGCGAGCGGCGCACCGGCATGAGCGTGATCGTGGCCACCGCCTATATGGAGGAAGCGGAGCGTTTCGATTGGCTGGTGGCGATGAACGCGGGGCGCGTGCTGGCGACAGGCTCGGCCCGCGAGATGGAGACGCGAAGCGGACGCTCGACGCTCGAAGCGGCCTTCATCGAGATGCTGCCCGAAGCACAGCGCAGCGGGCACCGGGAGCTAACGATCCCGCCGCGCCGGCCGAATGCGGAGATTGCTATCGAGGCGCGCGGCCTCACGCGCCGCTTCGGCGGCTTCACGGCCGTCGATCATGTGTCGCTCACCATCGAGCGGGGCGAGATCTTCGGCTTTCTGGGATCGAACGGGTGCGGCAAGTCGACCACCATGAAGATGCTCACCGGCCTGCTTCCGGCCACCGAGGGCCAGGCGTTTCTGTTCGGAAAACCGGTTACCGGCGGCGACATCGGCATCCGCCGCCGGGTCGGCTACATGTCTCAATCCTTCTCGCTCTATGGGGAGCTCACCGTGCGGCAGAACCTGGTGCTGCACGCCCGGCTGTTCCATGTGCCGGTCGCCGAAACTGACGCGCGCGTGGAGGAAATGGTGGAACGCTTCGGCCTCCGGCCGGTACTCGACGAGCTACCCGAGGCGCTGCCGCTGGGCATTCGCCAGCGCTTGTCGCTGGCCGTGGCCGTGATCCACAAACCGCAGATGTTGATCCTCGACGAGCCGACATCGGGAGTCGACCCCATCGCGCGAGACACTTTCTGGGAGCTGATGGTCGACCTCTCCCGCGATGATGGCGTCACGATCTTCATCTCGACCCACTTCATGAACGAGGCCGCCCGCTGCGACCGCATTTCCATGATGCATGCGGGTCGTATCCTAACTACTGGCAGTCCCGCCGCGCTCGTCGAGGCCAGCGGGCGGGGAACGCTCGAGGCGGCGTTCATCGCTCAGCTCGAAAGCGCCCAGGCCAGCCAGGAAGGGGCGCACGCTTCACGGAATGCACGGCCGGCGGCTCCACCGGCGCGCGAGACGAAGCCAACCCAATCGAAGTCGAAGCATCCGTCGGCATTCAGCCTGCAGCGGCTGTTGAGCTACTCCTACCGCGAGGCCCTGGAGTTGCGGCGCGACCGCATCCGGCTCACACTCGCGCTGGGCGGCACTTTGCTGCTGATGTTCATCATCGGCTATGGAATCAACCTGGACGTCAACAATCTCGCCTATGCCGTGCTGGACCGCGACCAGACGGCCGCCAGCCAGGACTACGCGTTGAACCTGTCCGGCTCCAAGTACTTCGTCCAGAAACCGGAGATCAAGAGCTACGAGGAACTGGACCGGCGGATGAAGAGCGGGGAGCTGAGCCTGGCCCTCGAAATCCCGCCCAACTACGGCCGGGACCTGCTGCGCGGCGCTCGTCCCACCATCGGACTGTGGGTGGACGGCGCCATGCCGCAGCGCGCCGAAACGGTGCTGGGCTATGCGCAGGGAATGCACGCCGGCTATCTATCCGATCTCGCCGTGCATCGTCTGGGCGTGAAGGCCGGCCTGCCGTTCACGCTCGAAACCCGTTATCGCTATAACCCGGACGTGGCGAGCCTGGTGGCGATGGTGCCCGCGGTGCTGGCGCTGCTGCTGGTCTTTATCCCTTCCATGCTCACCGCGCTCGGAGTGGTGCGCGAGAAGGAACTGGGCTCCATTCTGAACCTGTATGTCACACCCGTGACGAAGCTCGAATTCCTGCTCGGCAAGCAACTTCCCTACATTGCCATCGGCATGGTCAATTTCGTGGCGATGACGGTGATGGCGGTGCTGGTGTTTCGCGTGCCGATGAACGGCAGCTTCCTGGCGCTGACCACGGGGGCCCTGCTTTACGTGACCTGCGCGACCGGCCTGGGTCTGCTGATTTCGACGTTCACCGATAGCCAGATCGCGGCGATCTTCGGCACCGCAATCGGGACCATTCTGCCGGCCGTGCAATTCGCCGGATTGCTGAATCCGCTCTCGTCCTTATCGGGCGCCGGCTCCGTCATCGGACATATCTATCCCACGACTTACTTTCTAATCATCTCTCGCGGCACCTTCTCGAAAGGACTGGGATTCGACGAACTGTACACCTCGTTTCTGGCGCTTGCCGTGGCCGCCCCCATATTAACCGTTGCCAGCGTATTACTGCTCAGGAAGCAGGGCCGATGAGGCAGGCTTCCTATTCGCGGACCTGGAAGGAGCGACTCTAGCGATGACACATCTGGAGAACATATTCTATCTCGGCATTAAGGAGTTCCGGAGTCTATATCGCGATGTAGGGATGCTGGCGTTGATTGCCTGGGCGTTCTCACTGGGCATTTATGTCGCGGCGCATGCGCAGCCGGAAGCCTTGCAGCACGCTCCGATCGCGATTGTGGATGACGATCAGACGGCGCTTTCCACGCGCATCGCCGACAGCTTATACGCGCCCTACTTCAAGAAGCAGGTGGTGACATCTTCGGGCGAGGCCGATCTCGGCATGGATCGGGGCCTGTATAGCTTCTCACTCGAAATACCTCCCAACTTTCAGAGAGACGTCCTGGCCGGCCGGCAACCGGCAATGCAGCTCAATGTGGATGCCACGCTGGTAAGTCAGGCGTTCATCGGAGCCGGTTACATCCAGAACATTACCGGTAGCGAAGTGGCCGAGTCCGTGCAAAGGTATCGCTCCGTATCCACCATGCCGGCGGAGTTGGCGCCCCGTATTCTGTTCAATCCCAACCTAACTCAGGCGTGGTTTTCCGCCGTGATGGAAATCATCAACAACGTGACCATGCTCTCGATTATTCTCACCGGAGCGGCGCTCATTCGCGAGCGCGAGCATGGCACCATCGAGCACCTGCTGGTGATGCCGCTGACGCCGTTCGAGATCATGGCCTCGAAGATCTGGTCGATGGGGCTGGTCGTACTGGTGGCGGCCGCGTTCGGCCTGGAGGTAATGGCGAGAGGCGCCGTGGGTGTCGTCATCGCGGGCTCCGTGCCGCTGTTTCTGGTCGGGGTTGCGTTGACGCTATTGGCGACCACGTCGATGGGAATCTTCCTGGGCACGATCGCGCGTTCGATGCCGCAGTTCGGGCTGCTGATGATTCTCATCCTGCTTCCGCTGCTGCTTCTCTCCGGTTCGATGACACCGCGCGAGAGCATGCCGATGGTAGTGCAGAAGATTATGCTGATCGCGCCCACCACGCACTTCGTCGGTCTGGCGCAGGCGATTCTATACCGCGGCGCCGGCCTGAGCGTGGTGTGGCCGCAGTTTCTGGCCATTTTCGGCATTGCGGTTCTGTTTTTTTTGGCGGCACTGGTCCGGTTCCGCCGCTCGATTGGAACGATGCAAACGTGAGGGCGCAAAGGGCGCGCGATCTCGACATTCCCGGCGCGTTGGGCACGAAACACCAAAGAGGAATTATGAAGCTTTCCATTCCGGTAGCCAGCGTTCTCGGGCTTGCCTGCATATTGTCCGGCTGCCTGGTGGGTCCGCATTACGCGCGGCCTGCCGCAAACGTGCCGCCCGCTTACCGCGATGTGGAGCCAGCGCTGGGCGACGCGGACTTGTCCAAGTCTTCGATCGGAGACTTGCAATGGTCCGAGGTCTTTGAAGATGAGCAATTGAAAGCGCTGATCGCCGAGGCTCTCGATAAGAACTTCGACGTGCGGATTGCCGCTCAGCGCGTCCTGGAACAGCAGGCGCAGGTGGGCGTCACGCGCTCGGAGTCTTTTCCTGGGTTGAGCGGAGGAGCGGCCTATAGCGCGGTCGGTCTACCTTCCGGATTGCTGGGCACGCCCGCATCGCCCACGTTCCATGGTGGCGGATTCACGGCTTCCGCGGCGTGGAACCTGGATTTCTGGGGACTCTACCGGCGGCAGAACGAAGCGGCGCGCGCACAACTGCTCGCGACGGAATGGGGCCGCCGCGCGACCTTGAGTTCGATCGTGATTCAGGTGGCGGCCGCATACATACAGATGCGATCGCTCGATGCCCGGCTCGATATAACGCGCAGCACGCTCGCTTCGCGCGGCGAATCGCTCCGTCTGGTGCGCCGTCGCGAGAGTGTCGGGTCGACGACGATGGCGGATGTTCGTCAGGCAGAGCAACTTCTCTATGCGGCGGAAGCGGCCGTACCGGATTTGGAGCGCCAGATTCACCAGCAGGAGAACAATCTCAGCTTACTGCTTGGCAGGAACCCCGGGCCGATTTCGAGGGGCAAGAGAAACAGCGAGCAGCCTCATCCCCAGGCCGTGCCCGCTGGCATTCCTTCGCAGTTGCTCGAACGCCGCCCGGACATCCAGCGCGCGGAGGCGCAATTGATCGCCGCCAATGCGAGGATCGGCGTAGCGCGGGCGCAGTTCTTCCCGCAGATCAGCCTGACCGGCATGGGCGGAACGGCGACCAACCAATTCAACCTGCTGTTCTCTTCCGCCAGCGCCTATTGGTTGGCGGCAGCCAATGTCAGCCTGCCTGTCTTCACCGGCGGCAAATTGAAGAACAACCTGAAATCCGCCGAGGCGGCCCGGCAGGAGATGGTGCTCGAGTACCAGCAGACGATTGCGACCGCCTTCCGCGACGTCGCCAATGCATTGATCGAGTATCGGAAATCGACGGAGAACCGTATAGCGCTCGAAAAGGACGTAGCCGCCGCGCGAGAATCCGTGCGGCTGGCGCGCCTCCGCTACGACAACGGCAAGACCAGCTACATCGAGGTCCTTACCAACGATACCAACCTGTTCGCGGCGGAATTCCAACTCGCCGGCGCCGAAGAACCGGAGGCGCTCTCGCTGGTGCAACTTTATGGCGCTCTAGGCGGCGGCTGGAAATAGCGTCACTTCTGTCGCCCGGAAGTGAGACATGGCGCCCCAGGGGGATTCGAACCCTTGTTACGGCTGTGCGCCCGCGCGCCGGGGCCACGAACCGGCGATATCCGCCACTTTCCGGAATATTGTCGCAACCAACGCGGTCCATGCCGCATCTAATTGTGCAGCGGTATGCCCGTGGTGTCTACAGTGGTCGCGGGGAGGCAGTGGTGGCGCCAGCTTGGCTTGCGCCTGTTCGCACTCGCCATTCTGGCTGCGTTCGTCGCCGCGCAGGACCCGCTGGCGAACCTCCGCGAGCATTCGCACTCGCGTACCCAGACGCATTCCTGTGCGGCGTGTCACTCTGCCCTGCTATCGGCGGCGGCGGCGCCCGCGGCCATTACTCTGCCCCCCGTCGCGTTCACGGGGTGGTCTACCCCGCCGGCGGCCCAGTCGCTTCCGGGCAGCGCGACCGTCATCACTCATTCCTCGCGGGCACCGCCCGCCGCTTCCTTACTCCACTTGGTCTGATTCCGCACCTTCGTCTCTCCACGCTCAACCGTGGAGTACCGAGGGCGTGGAATCGTGCATTTCTTTGACAGCATTTGGGAGGAAGTTACATGCGTTTCTATTCAGGACTATTACTTCTATCGATCCTGGCGGCAGCACAGTGCATGATCGGGCAATCGATTCAGAGCGGTACCGTCGCCGGCACCGTGGCAGACCAATCGCACGCCGTGATTCCGGGCGCGCGAATACAACTCAGGAACCCGGTGACGGGCTATGTGCAGACGGCGTTCACAGACGCCGCGGGCGCATACAGGATCAACAACGTGCCGCAGAATAATTACACGCTGGAGGCTGAGGCCAGAGGCTTCGATGCGTTGACGGAGGCGGTTGAAGTTCGCAGCGCCGTTCCGGTAGTCGTCGCTCTGACTTTGAATGTGGCGGGCAGCGCGACTGCGGTGGAAGTGCGCGCCGACGCGGATCTGGTCGAAAGCGACCCAACCGCGCACCAGGACGTTGACCGGCTTGCGCTGTTGAAACTCCCGGTGCTGGGCGAGGCGGCCGGATTGAGCACCGCGATCACATATTCGACCGGGGCAGTGGCGGCCGATGCCAACGGCTTCTTCCATCCGCTCGGCGACCACGCGCAGGTGTCGTTCGTGATCGACGGCCAGCCGATCAGCGATCAGCAGAGCAAGGTTTTCTCGACGCAACTGCCGATGTCCGCGGTGCAGGGCATGGAGGTGATCACGGGAATGCCGATGGCCGAATTCGGCGACAAGAGCAGCATGATTGCGCAGGTGACGACGCGATCGGGGCTCGGCGCCGGCCGTTGGTTTGGCAACGAAGAGACGAGCTATGGGAGCTTTGGCACAGCCAGCGAATCGATCGGGCTAGGGTACGGCAACACCCGGGTGGGTAATTTCCTGGCGCTGGATGGCTCGCGGTCTGGACGATTCCTGGACTCCCCGGAATTCACGGCGTTTCACGACAAGGGTAACAACGCGACGCTTTTCGACCGTTTCGACTGGCAGCCGGGCGGCGCCGACGTCTTCCACCTCAACCTGTTTCTGGCGCGGAACTGGATCCAGATTCCAAACGCTTACGATCAATTGACGCAGGATCAGCGGCAGCGGGTGACGACCTGGAATGTCGCACCGGGCTACCAGCGTACCTTCAACTCGCATACGCTACTGACCTTGAATCCGTATATCCGAACCGATCAGTTCAATTACTACGCGAGCCGCGACCCGTTCGCGGATACGCCCGCCACGCAGGCGCAGAGCCGCCGCCTGATGAACTACGGATTGCGCGGAGACCTGAGTCTGTCGACCGGCAGGCACAATCTCAAGATCGGCGTCGACTTGAAGCAAACGCGTCTGCTCGAGCGGTTCACGTTCGGCGTGACGGATCCGAGCTTCAACGCGGTATGCGTGGACGACTCGGGCGCTTTCGCCGGGCCGTTGACCGTGACCGATCCGGCGGCCTGCGCCGGGCTGGGGTTCAGCGCCAATCCAAATCTCATTGCGGGGTTAGTGCCCTACGACCTCACGCGCGGTGGAGCCCTGTTCCAGTTCGACGGGCGCCACAACGTCAATCAATACGCGGTCTACGTGCAGGACTCGATCCGGCTGGGCAACCTGACGCTGAACGCCGGGCTGCGCACTGACGCGTACCACGGTCTTACGAGCGGCACCGGCGTGGAACCGCGCGCGGGCCTGGCCTACAACATCAAGAGTACGTCGACCGTGCTGCGGCTCGCGTATTCGCGCACCTTTGAAACGCCGTTCAACGAGAACCTGATTCTAAGTTCGGCGGTGGGAAGTCTGGCGGGCAACGTCTTCGGAGCAAGCGGCGTGGCCCCACTCGAACCGGGACGGCGGAACCAGTACAACGCCGGACTTCAGCAGGGCCTGGGCCGCTGGTTCGTGGTGGACGCCGATTACTTCTGGAAGTACACGCACAACGCCTACGACTTCAGCACTCTGCTCAACACCACGATCACCTTCCCGATCGCCTGGCAGCAATCGAAGATCGATGGCGTCTCGGCGCGTGTGTCGACAGTCGACCTGCATGGCTTCCAGGCGTACGCCACCCTGGGCCACAATCGCGCGCGGTACTTCCCGCCGGAGGATGGCGGGCTGCTGGCGCCGAATCCGCCCGGCGTCTTTCGTATCGACCACGACCAGGCCTTCCAGTCGACCCTCGACCTGCGCTACCAGCGCCACAAGAACGGTGAGTGGGCCTCGTTCGTCTGGCGCTATGACAGCGGCCTCGTGGTGAGTGGCGTGCCGGATGCGGCGGCGGCCCTCGCGCTGACGCCGAACCAGCAGGTAACTCTCGGGCTGGCCTGCGATGGCACTTATGCGAGTGTCGCGGACCCACTGCGTTCGTGCAACGGAACCGTGACTTCGAAGCTGCTCGCTCTGCCGCAGACAGGCCAGGAAAACGACGATCACAATCCCGACCGCGTCAAGCCGCGCAGCCTGTTCGACGTCGGGATCGGAACCGACAACCTGCTGCACGCCGAGGGGCCGCGGCGCGTTCTGTGCTCGCTGACCGTGGCGAACCTGATGAATAGAGTGGCGCTCTACAACTTCCTGTCGACATTCAGCGGGACGCACTTTGTCGAGCCGCGGTCGGTGAGATTGTCGGTAGGATTCGCTTTCTAGCGACCGCACGTTCCGGTCGCCGGCATGGCGCCGGTTTTGGCGTCCCCAGGGGGATTCGAACCCCCGTTACCGCCGTGAAAGGGCGATGTCCTAGGCCGGGCTAGACGATGGGGACGGGCAGGATCAAGCGAAGAAGGACACTCTTACTGTAGCGTCGTGAACGGGCGCGCGTCAACTGCGGAAGACCGTCTCGCGGGTGATGTCTCACTGCCGCGGGCGCGAATGGGGTAGGGCAGAGAGAAACCCATATGCGCATACCGGCCGGAGTCGAATAGCTCTGGTGGAACGTTCCCCTATAGGTTTCCCGATTCCGGTCGATAAGCGGCGCATGAACGTGATCGACGAAATACCCTTCTGGACCGATGCCGATAGCGTGCATGTGAAACTCTTCGACCTTCAGCACCAGCACCTCTTCAAACTGCTCCACCGCCTCGAAACGGAGATGCGCGAAGGAAGGGCAAGAGACCGGTTGTACCAATTCCTGGCCGACGTGGCCGACTACGCCGCGGAACATTTCGCCACCGAGGAAGCGGTGATGAGGGCTTACGAATATCCCTTCCGCGAGTTGCACGCGCAAGAGCACCGGAAGCTCGCCAGCATGATTGCCCGGTTTCGGGACCAGGAGGCGGCCGGCGACCCCGCGGCCAGTCTCAGCGTGCTCCGTGGAATGCGGGAGTGGATATCCGGCCACCTGCAGGTCACGGATAGGCCGTGCACGGAGTTCTTGAACGCGCGCGGTTTTCGCTGACAGGCCGGGGAATGGACTGGCGAGGATTTGGTGGACGACGGGGGGCTCGAACCCCCGACCTCTGCATTGCGAACGCAGCGCTCTCCCAACTGAGCTAGTCGCCCACGCGACGGTTGGCATCCACTATAATACCAAATCGCACGTGCGCTGCCGGCGGGTTGGCGGTCGTGGTGGGCCGTCAGAGACGACGGTTATTCCGGAAACTTCGGTTCGGTCTTGTGCTTCCTGCGGTTGGCCCAATACTTCTTCATGCGCTCGGACACCTCCGCGCGCTCCTGCAAGTTCATCGATTTGCGCCCACGCCGCTTGCCGCTATGCGGGAGCCGGGGCAACTCGCCTCCGGCCCGCTGCAATGCCTCAAGCGAGGCGATCGCACGTTCCAGCTTTTCCTTCTCAGCGTATAAGTCCTGAAGAGCTTTAGATAAATCCATATCACTAAATGCCGCCGATTGCGGTTACCTTTGCAACCACTCGATGTTACCCCAGCGGCTGAGCACTTTGCTATATCCGATGGTTATTAACGGAGCAGGAAAGGCCAGTGAGGTACCACTCTGAAAGCATATCGAGTAATGGCTATGTAAAGCCCAACTCCCAGTAGCAACAGTACCCCCATGACAATAATAATGGTGGTTCTCCAGGGGAACCGCCGATTTTCTCGATGGAGAGTAAGTATGTAAGCTGCGAAGACTCCCAAGTAGAACAACAGACACATGGGCAGTGCAAACAGCAACATGTTAACCGCATCCGGCGACGGCGTGACAGCGGCTGCCAGGATGAAGATTAATAAGATGGCGTAACGGCTGTGTTTGATTAGAAACGATGGGCTGACAATTCGCAGCAATGTAAGGAAAAATATAACTACTGGTAACTCGAATACCAAGCCGATCCCCAGTACCACGTTGACAAACATGGCGAAGTACTCGCTGACCGACACGAATGGTTCGACGCTCTTACCATAGCCCATGCCCAGGAGGAACTTCAGGGCGAATCGAAAAGCGAAAAAATAGGCGAACAGGCCGCCTGTAATGAACAGCCCAGCGGAGGAGACGACGAATGGCACGGCCCATCGGCGCTCCTTGCGGTACAGCCCGGGCGAGATGAAGGCCCAGACCTGGTAAACCACCCACGGCGACGCCAGAAAGAGGGAACACACCAGGGGCAGCTTGAACCAGATGATGTTGAGCGTCTCCATCGGTGTGGTCTGCACCAGGCGCTGCGGGTAGCCCAGTTCCTTCAGCGTGCTCACGGCCGGCTGTTTAATGATGTTCCAAAGCTGATCGCAGAACAGGAAGCTGAGGCCGAACGATACCCCGACGCCGATCAATGCGCTGATGATACGCCGGCGCAATTCCTCAAGATGTTCGAGGAAGGACATGCGCAGCATGCCTTCTTCTTCTTCGCCGCCCGGCGGTCGCGGAGGCGCACCACCGCCCATCCGCCGTCTGGCTCTTTCAAGCGCGCCGCCAACGGACGCGCCGGATGCGGGCTGGCCGGCCCCTCTCTGTTCTTCGGACGGGTCCATTGGCTACGCTTGCCGTTCCGCGCTGGTCGAGATCGGCGGCGGGAGACGATCCGCCGCGGCGGCGGACTCGGGGCCGGAGCTTGCGCCCGCGCTTCCGGACGCCGGATCGTGGGCAATCGTACCTTCCGGTGCGACGCGCTCGGTCGACTCGGCGCGCTCGGTTGCGGATGCGCTCGCGGACGGCTCGATGGACGGCGCGGCGTATGCGGTATCGTACTTGGCGTCGTTAGCGGAGTAATCGTAGTTATAGGTATCGTAACGATACTGGTTAACCACGTCCTTGATCCCGGTTTCCGCTTCCATGTTCTTCATTTCGCGGTCGAACGTCGCCTTCAATTCGTTAGACGCGCGCCGGAATTCGGTCAAAGCCTTGCCGACCGTCCGTCCGATCTCAGGAAGTTTCTTTGGACCGAACAGAATGAGCGCCACCAGGAAAATCAAAATGAATTCCTGGGGGCTGAAGTTGCCAAAAATCATGCCGATTCCTCCAGCAAGGTCTTCCGCATCAATGATAGCACGCGGACCGCGAATAGCGGCCTCTGCACGCGATTGGCCAGCCGCGCCGCGCGCCGTCTAGGGCAGGGTTTCGCGCAGTACTTTCTCGCTTTGCTCCGCGCGGAAGCGGCGCAGTTTCTCGCGCAACTCCGGCCGGCTGCCGGCCAGAATCGCGATCGCGAGCAGCGCCGCGTTGCGGGCGCCCGCCGGTCCGATGGCGAGCGTCCCGACCGGGATACCCGCCGGCATCTGCACCGTCGAAAGCAGCGAATCCAGGCCCTTCAGCGACGCGCTTTCCATTGGCACGCCCAACACCGGCAGCAGCGTGTGCGCCGCGCAGACTCCCGCCAGGTGCGCGGCGCCGCCGGCGGCGGCGATCACCACCTCGATGCCGCGCGATTCAGCCTGGCCCACATACTCGGCTGTCTGTGCCGGCGTCCGGTGCGCCGATAGAACGCGGCACTCGTGAGGAACGTCGAACCTCGAAAGGATCTCGTCGGCCTGGCGCATTACTTCCCAGTCCGACTTACTACCCATGATCACGGCAACCAGCGGTGTCTCGGCCATCACTCAACTATTCTACTGCCCTTGGGCGAGCGAGAAGCCGGGCTGCCCGTCGAACGTGTGCAACGTCTGTGTGGCGGCGATCTCGATCCCAGCCTGCGCGATGCGCCCGAGCAGCGCGATGCACGTGGCCATCTCGGTGCCGCCTTCGGCCATATACCGGCAGCGGAAGCTATCCGTGCAGAAGGTCTCCGCACGCCCCGCCGGCCACACCTTCACCCCGCGGTTATCGATCATCTGTAACTTAAGTCCGTCCCCGGCGAGTTTCTCGACCACAGCGGCCAGCGCATCGGGATCGCGGGAGGGCCAATAGACAAAGGCATCGATGCCCTTCAGTTCGACCGCAGTCGAAACGGCCGGCGCCGTGCGCGCAGCGGCGACGGCAGCCGCGGGACGCCGCGAGTAAGTCACCGGCTTCAGCCGGGCGGGCTTTTGACCCATGCGCGCGATAACTGCGTCGGCGAACTCCTTAGTCCCCACTTTCTGCGTGCTAACTCCCTCGGTGAAGATATCGTAAGTGTGAACGCCGTCCTCGATGGTGCGCAGCCAGGCGTTGTGAACGCGCTCGGCCGCCTCCGGCTGATCGATGTGGACCAGCATTAGCACCGCTCCCAGCAGCAGGCCCGAGGGGTTCGCCAGGTTCTTCCCCGCCCTCCGCGGCGCCGAGCCATGGATGGCTTCGAACATGGCGCACTTATCGCCTATATTAGCCGATCCGGCCAATCCCACCGATCCGGCTATCTGCGCCGCCACATCGGAGAGTATGTCGCCGTATAAGTTCGGCATCACGATCACGTCGAAATTCTCCGGCCCATCCGCCATCTTAGCCGCGCCTATGTCCACAATCCAGGCTTCGTTCTCTATGTCCGGATAGTCCTTGGCGATTTCGTCGAAGACCTTATGAAACAGCCCATCGGTCATCTTCNNCATGATGTTGTCCTTCATGAAGACAGTGACTTTCTTGCGGTTGTGCCGCCGCGCGTACTCGAAGGCGTAGCGCACGATCCGCTCGCTGCCCGGCCGCGAAATCAACTTAATGCAGGAGGTAACTTCGGGCGTCAATTGGTACTCGATGCCGGCGTAAAGATCCTCTTCGTTCTCGCGCACGATNNAGGCTCTTGAAGCCGCCGCCCTGCGGTGTCGTGATAGGCGCCTTCAGAAACACCTTCGTCCGCAGCAGCGACTCCCAGGAAGCCGGTTCAATCCCAGCCGAGTTGCCGCGCAGGTAAACCTTCTCGCCGATTTCGATCGTTTCGATGTCGAGAGCCGCTCCCGCCGCCTCCAGAATCCGGAGCGTGGCGGCCATGATTTCCGGACCTATGCCGTCGCCGTGGGCGACCGTGATGGGNNGCAACCGGGGCGCAGGTTCCCCACAGTTTGCCAACTGAGCGACAATGAAGTCGTGACCCACGCGATCACCGCAGATCCGGAAACGATGCACGGCGTGCCCGTATTCCGCGGAACGCGAGTGCCCGTGCAGACGCTCTTCGAGTACTTGGAGGGTGGCGACACCCTGGGAGACTTCCTCCTCGGATTCCCAACCGTTCCGCGCGCTTTGGCCTTTGAGGCGCTCGATGAAGCACGCAAACTCCTGCTCGCGCGCGCCTCATGAAGCTGCTAATCGATGAGTGTGTCGACGAGCGGATACGCCTTCTGTTTCCGGATCACGACTGCCAAACGGTCCGCTTTGCCAATCTCGCAGGCTTGAAGAACGGGCATCTCCTGGAAGCAGCCGACACGGCCGGTTCTGACGTTCTGATTACCGTCGATCAGAACATTCCGGACCAACAGAACCTGGGCAATAGGAAGATCGCCATCGTGATTCTATGTGGCCCGACCAACCGGCTGAGAGACCTCGTGCTGCTTGTGCCCGCAGCGATTTCCGCGATAGCCTCGATCAGGCCCGGCGACGTCGCTAGGATTCGATAACGGCCCGACTCTGCATGCCGCCGGAATACAGCTCGAATGGCCGCGTCGAAGTGGTGTCACAATCCAGCCGCGATCCGTTTCCTTACGCACAAAGCGGTACGATACGATTATGGGCCTTAGCGAGATCCAGCACGCCATTGAGACGCTTCCCGCTGAGCAGCAGATGGCCCTCCTGGACTGGCTTGCCGAGCGGGATCGCCGCGAATGGGATTCCCAAATTGAGCGCGATTTTTCGCCCGACGGCGCAGGCATGGATCTTCTGAATCAGGTCAAGGCACAGATCCACCGGGGGGAATCCGCACCGATGGGTGGCGGTCAGTCACATCGGTGAGTTTCCAATCCCTCGCCCTGCCGGAGTTTTGGAAGTGCTACGAGTCGTTGCCTCCCCATGTCCGGGTGCTGACCGACGCGAAGTTCACCTTGTTCCAGTCGGATCCGTTTCACCCGTCGCTCGCGCTCAAGCAAAAGGGCGAAGTGTGGACGGCGGACATCGGTCGCTCGTATCGCGCCATCGCCTACCGCGAAGGCAACGACTTCCATTGGTTCTGGATCGGCACTCACGAGGCCTACAACAAACTGCTTGCCCGGCTCAAGTAGGGAACGGAATCTTGCCCCCCAGATGATCGAGCGTTCTCCGCCAAGGTAAGCCAGTTCGACCTCCCGCACCGCCGCTTCCCGCTAACTCCACTCTACGACCGCGATCACCCGAGCGAGCGGCGGGCGGTCCAATCGGAGCAACTTACGGCCTAACCGTACGCTACAATGGCGCGGTGCGGCACGAACGGACGTCCCTATCCTTTTTCCTGATTGCTTTCATATTCCCGAGCGCAGCGACAACCTGCGCACAGGAGGACAGCGGGCCGCCCCCGGAATTCCAGCGAGCCTACAAGTTAGCACAGTCCAAGCAATATGATGAGGCTCTGCAAATTCTGGACGATGTTCTGAAGCAGGAGAGCAATACCCGGAATGCGCTTTTTAGTGCTGGTTCAATCGCGTTGATGGCGGGCCGGTATGAGAGAGCGCGCACGTATCTGTTGCGGATGAAGGAGCTGGAGCCGCATTCTGGGAGGGTCAGAGCGGCCCTCGTGCGTGCTGACCAAGGCATTGGCGATCTCGCGGCACGTGATCGAGAACGCGGAGGCTTGTTTGCGCTTCGCAGTTCCGGCGACGATCCGGAGATGAAAACTGAAGATTCTTACGTTCGAGATGAGTTTGTGGTCGAGGGCTCTAGAGTGGTTGCCGTTGAGTTCTTTGAACTAGAGGGTGATCGCGCTCTCCGCTACTCTTTCCTGGTCTTCAATTCAGGTCATGAGCATCCCGACTATCGCATTTCACTTGGGTCATACATTGCAACCAACGCGGTCTGGCGCGCCACAAAGAAGCCGACGCCGAAGCCGGAAGAGCGGGTTTTCCATCTTGATGGCTATTATGCAGACGGCTCACACGCGACGTTTGGAATACATTACCCGGAGCCAAGCTACGATGCTGTTCGCGAGATGATTGTCAAAATCGTGCAGCAGGAGGCTGTTGACGTGCAGAAACGAAGGTAGTCTGAAAGCGAAGGCCTCCTAGCGGTTCTATGCCTAGGACGGCGTGCCGTCCGATAACCGGTGGCAAACGGCCATACCCGAAACCGGCGTGGCCCACCCCGTGGCACGGTCGCCACCCCCCTTGCCCCCTTGATCTTCTTCCAATTCGCCATGCAGCGCCGCGCGCTTTCGAGCGACCCGAAACGGCTGCCTTCCTGGTCGATCAAATTGACACCACGCTGCCGCTACGCCCGGCCGCCTGCCCCTACGCCGCATCCTCGAACCGGACGACGATCCGTTTGCCTAGCATTGCCAGCGCGGCTTGAATCTTCTCGGGCTTAGTGTTGTGCTTGGGGTCCAACATGCGGCGGACAACGGTTTCGCTGACCCCGAGACGTTTGGCCAATTCCGTATTCCGAATGCCGCCCTCGCGCATGGCCAGGTAAAGGGCGAGTTTGGGCGCCAGGTACAGCGGAACGCTCACCGGATACTCGCCGCGTTTCAACTTGGAAGGCACCGGGATGGAATCCCCGCGTGCGATCCGTCCGGCGATAGCTTCGGCGAGACAATCGGCCGCCTGCTCGCGGGTGTCGTCGAGATCGATTCCTCCGGTGAGCGCTTCGGGCAAATCGGGAAACCGGACGTGGAAGCCTTCGCCATTTTTCTCGGCTAGAAAGCTGGCGGGATAAGTTGCGGTAAACATCACAGGTCCTCCTTGCGAATGCCGAGTTGCTTCACCATATCCAACAGCAGACCAGAGCCAAGCTCCTTCTTGAGATCTTTCACGATCGTGAAACGTCCGCCAACATAAAGGGTTCCGTGACTGCCCGAGCCACGCTCCGGCACCCAGCGGAACGTCAGTTTCTTCCGCCTGGCGATGACTTTCATCTTGCGAAGAAACTCGCTCCCCTTCACGCTTGTATTATCGAACAGTTCTGTTCGAATCGCAACGGAAGGCGATATCCCTAATGGCGGCGAAGCGGACGGCAGTGGGCGCGCTTTCCCCGAGGCCGGCGCCGAAGGCCGAAGCAACCGCCGCCGTCCAGGCAGCGATGCCGGATTCAGATGTGGCCCACACAAAAGCCCCCCAGTCGGGGAATCGAGGCAGGTTTAGTAGTTGCTAAGCGATTTAGAATGTGGTGAGCGCGGTAGGAATCGAACCTACAACCTAGTGATTAAGAGTCACTTGCTCTGCCAATTGAGCTACGCGCCCGCGTTCGGGAAAAAGCCTTCGGGAGGCTCGAGGCGAACTCAAGCTGCGTCCCGGTAACGATTATAACACTGGGTGGGGCGCGATTCAGAATCATCTTGCGGATCGTCCGGCGGCGCCCGGCGGTTTCGGAAGCGTCGCGGAACGGCTGAAGGCCGAAGAGCGGGAGCACAATGGGCGCCGGTGTGCGGTATACTAATAGCGGTATCGGCGAATCAGGTGAGTGGGCGAAAGCCCACTTTTTTGTTGGCGAACGAAAATTTTGTAGGGAAATGCAGGACGAAGTAGCAGCCAAG
The DNA here is from genome assembly GCA_003157745.1 of Bryobacterales bacterium. Classification (GTDB taxonomy): domain Bacteria; phylum Acidobacteriota; class Terriglobia; order Bryobacterales; family Bryobacteraceae; genus Bog-375. The sequence goes on from PMKM01000075.1 coordinate 42,684, forward strand.
ATCGAAGCAATCGCCGCGCGGGTAGCGGCTTCCGAAGGCATGGAAGTCGTCGAAGTGGCGGTGAAGGGCGGCGGCGCGGCCCGCCTCGTTCGCATTTCGATCGACAAGCCCGAGGGCGTCACGCACGGCGATTGCGAGTCGATCTCGCATCAGGTGGGGACGATTCTGGACGTCGAGGACGTGGTGCCGGGGGGACGCTACACGCTCGAGGTCAGCTCTCCGGGAGTGGAGCGCAAGCTCGCCAGACCAGGCGATTTTGTGCGCTTCCAGGGGAAGAAGATCAAGGTCGAGTTGCGCGAGCCGATCGGGGGACGCCGCAACTGGGAAGGCACGCTGGCCAGCTTCGAAGACGGCCGTGTGACGCTCGAGACCGGTGGCCAGGCGCCGCTGCGGGTTGCGCTCGAAGAGATCCGGAAAGCCAGCCTGAAGTTCGAGTGGTAAGCCCGCCGGGAGACCAAGAACCAGTAGAATTTTTTGACGCAAGGACGAGGGCACTTTGGAAACCATCTTTCAGTCCATCGAGATTCTGAGTAAGGAAAAAGGCATCGATCCGCAGATCGTCTTCGACGCAGTGAAGGACGCCATGCTGATCGCGGCCAAGAAGCACTACCGCACCAACGAAGATTACCTGGCGGAGATGGATCCGAAGACAGGCGCCATCCACTTGTTCGCGGTGAAGAAAGCGGCCGAGGTGGTGGAAGACCCGGCGCACGAAATGACCCTGGCCGAAGCGCGCCGCATCCAGCCGGATGCGGAAGTCGGCAGCGAAATCCGCATCCCGAAGAACACCGATCAACTGGGGCGGATCTCGGCGCAAACGGCCAAGCAGGTGATTCTGCAGAAGGTGCGCGAAGCGGAACGCGAAACGGTGTACAACGAGTACTCGGGGCGCGCGGGCGAATTGGTGAACTGCACGGTGAAGCGCGTGGAAGGCCCGGAATACGTGCTCGATCTCGGCAAGACGGAAGCCAAGCTGGCGAAAAAAGAGCAATCGCGCCTGGAGAGCTACTCGGTGGGCGACCGGGTGCGGTGCGTGATCCGGCTGGTGGACAAGGCGAGCAAGGGCCCGGGCGTGCTGGTTTCGCGGGCGGCGCCGGAGCTGGTGATGCGCCTGTTCGAACAGGAAGTGCCGGAAATCTACGATGGCACGGTATCGATCAAAGGATGCGCGCGCGAAGCCGGCGAGCGGACCAAGATCGCGGTGCAGAGCCGCGACCGCGACGTGNNTGCGCGGCGAGAAGATCGACATCATCGAGTACTCGGACGACCCGGTGGTGTTCGCGACGCATGCGCTGAGTCCGGCCAAGGTGAGCAAGATCAGCATCGTCGATCCGATCGAAAAACAGATGGAAGTGATCGTCGACGATTCGCAGCTTTCGCTCGCGATTGGCAAGAAGGGCCAGAACGTTCGGCTGGCGGCCAAACTGCTGGGTTGGAAGATCGACATCAAGAGCGAAGAAGAGAAGCGGCAGGAAGTGGAGACGCAGATGGCCGCCATGGTGGCGCCGGGCGCGCCGGCCGCCGTGCTGATCGATTACGGTCTGGAAGAGAAGACGGTCGAGAAACTGATCGAGGCCGGCATCGGCACCATCGAGAAGCTGGGCGGGATGACGCCGGAGCAGCTCGAGGAAATTCAAGGCATCGGGCCGGGCGGCGTCGAGAAGATCTTCGAGTGCGTCAACGCCTACTACGCGCAGTTCGAACAGCCCGCGGAAGCGCCCGCGGAGCCGGCGGCGGAAGGCGAAGCGGAAGCCGGGGCCGCAGTGGAAGCGGGCGGCGAAGCGGAAGCCGGCATTGTGCCACCGAAGGAATCGGGGGCGGGCGAAGAGACCGTAGCGCCCGCGGCGGACGATGGGGAGCCGGCCGGCGACGAGCCGGAAGCGGCTGCCGCGGAAGTGGAAACTGCGGAATCGGAACAGTTTGCTACGATAGAGGATGCGGGTTTCCCCACTCACAATCAGCCAGGAGCGGGCCCTGAGGCCGGCGCCGGCGATGCCGGGGAGGGCGCCCCGGAGAATCATGGCGGTTGAGTTGCGTCGGAAGCGGTAAGCGACGGTTGCTTTTTCTATGAAGAAGATTCGTATCAACGAGCTGGCACGGGAGCTCGAAGTGAAGGCCCACGAAATCCTGGACCGGCTGCCCGAACTGGGCGTTGCAGAGAAGAAGACGCACTCCAGCTCCATTGACGAAGACGTGGCGATCAGACTGCGCCGCTTGTTGGGCCGCGAGGTTCCGGATCAGGACTCGGCGGCGGAGGAACCGGTGACGCTAGTGGAGGAAGCCGCGGACCAAGCGGCGGAGACTCGCTTCGAGGATGCCGCGCCGGAAATCGCCGCGGAGCCCGCGGAAGCGCAGACAGACGCGCCGGTGCCGGCCGGGGATGTGCGCCCGGTTTCCGCGGGTGCGCCGATACGCCCGCCACTGGCGACGGGAAGGCCGATTCATCCGCCAATGGCCGGGCCGGGTCAACCGGCGCCGGCGGCTCCCAGACCGGCGGCTCCACTGCCGCCACCGGCACCGAGGCCCGCGCCAGCGACGCCGCCAGTCGCGGTGATCGCGCCGGGAAGAGCGCCGTCGCTTCCGGTGAGACCGATACCGGGCGCATCGAGCGCGCCACGGCCGGGCCAGATTCTATCCGGACCGCGCGCGCCGATGCCGGCCGCACCGGCGGAAATGGCGCGTCCGACGCCCGCGGGACCGCGTCCGCCCGCGCCGCGTCCACAGGCTCCGCGCCCGCAGGCTCCAGCCGAAGCGCGTAGCGGGATGGTTCCGGGCGCTCCGGCACGGCCTCTGGCGGGCCAGCCGACAGCGCGGCCGGTGGTGCCGCCGCGTCCCGACCTGGCGGCGAAGCTGAGCGCGCCGCGTCCGATGGTGCCGGCTTTGCCATCGTCGCCGCGACCTGGAGTGCCGCGCGCACAGGCGTCGCCCACGCCGGGTCAACCGATTTATCGCGGACCGATCCGTCCCGGGCAGCCCCTGGTGACGCGGCCCGGACCGCGCACGGGCGCGCCGGCGCCACGCCCCGGCGGGCCGCGTCCGCAACATCCGACCACGCCGCGCGGGCCGATGGGCCCCGGCATGCCTCCGCCGCCGGTCGAACAGCCGCGTGGCCGCTTCGACAAGCGCCCCATCCGGCAGCCGCGCGAGCGCATCGAGGAAGAGAAGAACCTGCGGCCCTCCACGCGCCGCCAAGCAGCCTCCGGGCCGCCGCCGATCAGCCGCGAAATCACCATCTCGGAAGGCATCACCCTCAAGGAACTCTCCGAGAAGCTGGACATGAAGGCGGCCACCATTATCGGCAAGCTATTCGAACGCGGTGTGTACGCCACCATCAACCAGACGCTGGACATGAAGCTGGCTACCGAAATCGCGCGCGATTTCGGCGCATCGACCGCCACCGTGAGCTATGAAGAAGAGGCCATGCAGGCGGTGCAGGAGGCCGAAGAGACCAAGGACCTGGTGCGGCGCNNGATCACGGCAAGACGTCGCTGCTCGACGCGATTCGCGAGGCCAACGTGGCCGGTCGCGAAGCGGGCGGGATCACCCAGCATATCGGCGCGTATCAGGTGGAGTTGAAGGGGCGCAAGATCGTCTTCATCGATACGCCGGGCCACGAGGCGTTCACCCGGATGCGCGCCCGCGGCGCCAAGGTNNGACGGCGTGATGCCGCAGACGCTCGAAGCCATCGATCACGCCAAGGCGGCGGGCGTACCGATCATCGTCGCCATCAACAAAATCGACAAGCCGGACGCGCAGCCGGAGCGGATCAAGCAGCAACTGGCCGACCGCGGCCTGCTGGCCGAGGGTTGGGGCGGCGACACGGTGATGGTGGAGGTGTCGGCCAAGACGCAAGTGGGCATCGAGCTGATGCTCGAGATGATCCTGCTGGTGGCCGACATGCTGGACCTGAAAGCGAACCCCACGCGGCCCGCCATGGGCACTGTGCTCGAAGCGCAACTGGATCGCGGACGCGGACCGGTGGCGACCGTGCTGGTGCGCAACGGAACGCTCAGCGTGGGCGATTTCTTCATCTGTGGCGCGGTGTTCGGCAAGGTGCGCGCGATGATCAGCGATCGCGGCACGCAGATCCGCAAAGCGGAGCCGGCCACGCCAGTCGAAGTGCTGGGTCTCGGCTCGCTGCCCGAAGTGGGCGACGACTTCCAGGTGGTGACGGACACCGCCAAGGCGCAGCAGATCGTGAAGTTCCGCGACCTGAAGGACCGCGAGGCGGCGCTGGCGAAATCGGCGCGGCTCACGCTCGACCAACTGCACAAGCAAATGGAGGCGGGCGAGATCAAGGAACTGCCGATCATTCTGAAAGCCGACGTGGGCGGCTCGGCCGAAGTGCTGACCGAGGCGCTGCAGAAGCTCTCGAACGAGAAGGTGAAGGTGCGCGTGATCCTGGCCGGCGTGGGCGCGGTCAACGAGAGCGACGTGCTGCTGGCGTCGGCCTCGAACGCGGTCATCATCGGCTTCAACGTGCGGCCGGAGAAGGCGGCCTCGGCGCTGGCGGAGCGGGAGAAGGTGGACATCCGCCTGCACACCATCATTTACAACCTCACCGACGAGATCAAGGCGGCCATGAGCGGCCTGCTGGAGCCGGTGTTCCGCGAGGTCTACAAGGGCAAGGCCGAGGTGCGCGAAACCTTCCGCATTTCAAAGGTGGGCAACGTGGCCGGATGCCAGGTGGTGGAGGGCAACATCCCGAGTCGCTCGGAAATCCGTCTGCTGCGCGACAACGTGGTGGTGCATACGGGCAAGATCGCTTCCCTGCGCCGCTTCAAGGACGATGTCTCCGAAGTGAAGAGCGGCCAGGAATGCGGCATCACGCTCGAGAACTTCCCCGACGTCAAACAGGGCGACATTATCGAAGCCTTCGTCACCGAGCGGATGGCGACCGAGGTCTTCGCCTGATGCCATGGCTTCCGTCGGTGTGCTGACCCTGGAATTACGGCTTGAACACGCGCATTCGCTGAAGGACAAGCGTCACGTGGTGGAAGGGCTGAAGGCGCGTCTGCGCGGCAAGTTCAACGTGGCGGTGGCGGAAATCGATTATCAGGACCTCTGGCAGCGCGCGGCGCTGGCGGCGGTGACCGTATCGAGCGACCACGCGCAGGCCGAAAAAGTGCTGCGCGGCGTGGAGGACGAAGCCGCCGAGTTGCTGGGCGGGGAACTGGCCGGCGCGACGGTGGAGTGGCTGGCATGAGAAAGCGCCATGGATGAACGGCGGACAGGTCGCGTTTCCGAAGCGCTCCGCGAGGAGCTGAGCGAGATCATCGGTTTCGAAACCGAGGACCCGCGGCTGCTGGCGGTGGACGTGACCGAAGTGCATGTGAGCCAGGACGGGCGCCACGCCAACGTCCGGGTAGGGTTGCGCGGGACTGAAGTCGAGCAGGATGCGTCGATCAAGGCGCTCGAGCACGCGGGCGGGTTTCTTCGCCACGAACTGGCCAGCCGCCTGACCCTGCGGCACGTTCCCGAACTGCATTTTGTGCGTGACAAGAACCTGGATGTCGAAAACCGCATCGATTTTCTTCTCAGACGGGCAAAAAAATCTCGTGTCCGGACCGAAAAATAGCCCTAGAGACCCGGCTAACTGAGAATCCACCGGGCGCCACCGCGCCGTTTCGCCGGATCGGACTGGCCGAGCGAGCGAAAAAGGGGGCCCGGCGCCTCGTGATATACTGAAAACGGCGGTTGCCGCCCACATGGACGTCGAAGGAAGCACTATGAGCAGCAGCGTGCTGGTGCGCGAGCCGAGCAAGGATTCGGTGTACAGCCATGCGCGCGAGGTCTTCGGCGATCCACGGAAGGTCTATTCCTGGATGAACGCTCCCAACCCTTTTTTCAGGGGTCTGTGCCCAAAGGACTTCATCGAGTGCGGAAGCGTTGAAGATCTGGCAATCGTAATGGAAGAGTTAAACAGAATCGACCAGGGCCTCTTCTGAACCGCATGCGCGTTTATAGGGTCGCCAGCCAGAGATGGATCGCGGTTCTTTCTGGCTCTGGGCTCCCAGCGAGGTGGAACACGTCCGGCGTGCGGGTGCTCTACACGTCCTCTTCGCTTGCCTTGGCTCTCCTTGAGATGTTGGTCCATTTGCGGCGCGATCAGGTGCCGGACTATATGTGGGTGTCGGCTGACATCCGGCAGGAGTGGATCGACGACTGGTCCGTGCCGCCCGGGAGCATCCCGGCAAACTCAGCCGAAATCGGACCCAACTGGTTGGGAACGCGCGGAGGGAGGCTCGCACTTGCGGTCCCCTCAGTCATCGTTCCGGAGAAAAACTATCTACTCAACCCGGATCATACCGGGTTCTCGGAATTGCATTGGAGCGATCCTCAGAATCTGGTCATCGATCCAAGGCTGACGCGGATTCCGTAGTTTGCGGCGGGTTCCGCCGCGAGATCGATCTCGCGGCATGGCCGCTCGCCCGAGCCGTCGCCGCGTTCCCGAACTGCATTTTGTGCGTGACAAGAACCGGGATGTCGAAGACCGCATCGATTTTCTTCTCAGGCGGGCAAAAAAATCTCGTGTCCGGACCGAAAAATAGCCCTAAAGTTAAACAAACTGTGTTAGTTTTGTTGGTGTTGGCGGTATTGGCGGGCAACGCCGCGGCTAACCAGCCGGAATTGCTGCGCCTGAAGAAAAGCGCCGACGCGATGGGTTCGACCTATACGGTGGAACTGTACGGCTACGACCGGGTGAAGATGGAAGCGGCCGCCGATGCGGCACTGGACGAGGCGCGCCGGCTGGACGAGTTGCTTTCCAACTACCAGCCCGAGAGCGAATGGAGCCAGGTGAACCGGCACGCGGCCGAAGGGCCGATGAGGATTTCGCCGGAGTTGTTCCAGTTGTTTTCCGCGTGCCTCGAATACAGCCGGCAAAGTGAAGGAGCGTTCGATATTACCGTGGGGCCGCTGATGAAAGTCTGGGGCTTTTACAAGGGCACTGGACATTTGCCGCACCGCGCGGAGGTGGCCGCCGCGATGGCGCGCGTCGGCTACCGGCACATGCACCTGGACGCGCGCGCCGGTACGGTCTGGTTCGACCGGACGGGAATGGAAGTCGATCCGGGCGGGATCGGCAAAGGCTACGCCGTCGACCGGATGGTGGATGTATTGAAACAGAACGGCGTGACCACGGCGCTGGTGGCCGGCTCCGCCAGCAGCATTTACGGTATGGGCGCGCCGCCGGGACAGCCGCAGGGCTGGGCGGTCGAGATCCGCGATCCGTGGAACCACTCGAAGCGGGCGGCGGAAGTTTTCCTGAAGGATATGTCGCTTTCCACTTCGGGCAGCTATGAAAAGTTTTTCCGGGCGGAAGGCCGCACCTATGCCCACATCATGGACCCGCGCACGGGTTCGCCGGCGCAGGGCACGGTGTCGGTATCGGTGGTGGCGCCGCGCACGATCGATAGCGAGGCGTGGGCCAAGCCCTACTTTGTGAACGGCCGCCAGTGGGCGGTGCGGCACAAGCCAAGAGATTTTCGCGTTTACTTTTGTCAAGACAGGACGGATCAACCATGCGCGTGGCTCCCATGACAAGCCGTTTTTTGGATGCCTGCCGACGCCGGCCGACCGACGTGCGGCCGGTCTGGTTTATGCGGCAGGCGGGCCGATACATGAAACAATACCGGCAGATCCGCGAGAAGCACGGCATCCTGGAGATCTGCAAACGGCCGGACCTGGCTTCGACCGTCACCCTGCAGCCAGTCGAAATTCTGGACGTGGACGCCGCCATCATTTTCGCCGACCTGCTGCTGCCCATCGAACCGATGGGCCTGAAGCTGCATTACGAAAAAGGCAGTGGGCCCACCATCGATAACCCGGTGCGCACTTCCGACGACGTGGATTCGCTCTCGACCGCCTATACCGACGACCTCGGCTACGTGGGCGAAGCGATTCAACGCACCGTGCGGGCGCTGGCCGGGCGCGTTCCGGTGATCGGCTTCGTGGGCGCGCCGTTCACCATGGCCAGCTACATGATCGAAGGCGGCGCCTCGCGCAATTTCATTCGCACCAAGAAGCTGATGTACAGCGACGAGACGCTGTGGCGGCGCCTGATGGGCAAGATCGTCGACGTGCTGGCGCCGTTCGCGCACCTGCAGGTGGCGGCCGGCGCGCGCGTCATTCAGGTGTTCGATAGCTGGGTGGGCGCGCTCGGCTCGGACGATTACGTGCGCTACGCCGCTCCGTATTCGCGCGCGCTGATCGAGCGCATCCGCTCGACTGGCGCACCCGTGATTCACTTCGGCACCGGCGCTTCGGGTTTCTTCAAGGAACTGCACGCCGCCGGTGGCGACGTGATGGGCGTGGACTGGCGCATGAACATCGACCAGGCGTGGACCGATATCAGCTATCGCTCCGCGATTCAGGGCAACCTGGACCCGGTGGCGCTGTTCGCCCCGCTGCACGAGCTGCGCGGCAAGGTGCACGAACTGCTGAAGCGCACCGGGGCGCGGCCGGGCCACATCTTCAACCTGGGCCACGGCATTCTGCCGGACACGCCGGTCGAAAACGTGCAGGCGGTGGTGCAGATGGTCCGCGAATTCCGTCCATGAAGCAGGGCGTCCTGCTGGTGGCGCACGGCGCCCCGGAGCGCGTCGAAGACGTAGAGGAGTACCTGGGCTACGTGCGCGGCGGCAGGCCCGGCTCGCCCGAGGTTCTGGCCGCAGTGCGCAGCCGGTACGTGGCGATTGGCGGCGGCTCGCCGCTACTGCGCTGGACGCGAGCGCAGGCGGAGGCATTACAGCGGACGCTTGGCCTGCCGGTATTTTTCGGCATGCGCAACTGGCATCCCTTTCTGCGCGAAACCATGGACCAGGTGCGCGAGGCCGGCATCGACAAGCTGGCCGCGGTTTGTCTCGCGCCGCAATTCTCCGAGTTAAGCGTTGGCCTGTATATACGGCGCACACGCGAAGCGGCGGCCGAGGCCGGCGTGACGGCGGAAATCGTCTGGGCGAAGAGCTATTACGACCAACCGCTGCTGATCGAAGCCTACGCCGAACGCTTGCGGCCGCTGCTGCCCACGGCGCGGATGCTCTTCACCGCCCACTCGCTGCCGAAGCAGGCGCTGGCGGCGGGCGACCCATATGAAGCCGAATGCCGCGCCACCGCCGCCGCGGTTGCCGCGCGCGCCGGCGTGGTCGATTGGGATTTCGCCTTTCAAAGCCAGGGGCTCGGCGGCGGAGAGTGGCTCGGGCCTACGGTGGAATCCTGCCTGGACCGCTACGCCGCGGATGGCGTGCGCGAAATCGTGCTCGATCCGGTCGGCTTTGTCGCCGATCACGTCGAGGTGCTTTTCGATATCGACATTCTCTTCCGCGACTACGCCGCGCAACGAGGCATCGCGCTGCGCCGCCCGGAATCGTTGAACGATTCGCCCACGTTTACGGCGGCACTGGCCGAGGTAGTGGGGCGATGTTTGTGAAGCGCGGTGGGGCAGGCGCTTCCGCCTGCCCACCGCGAGCTACGGCCTGCGCGCCGCGGTCAGGTCGCGATCTATGCCCTCGATGCTGGCGTACTGCGCGTCCCAGAAGGACTGCGATTTCATCTGCTCCAGGTAGGCGTGAGAATAGCCGAAACCCGACCAGACCTCTTCCTTGTAGGCGAACAGGCGTTCCTTTTCGGCGCGCGGGCGCACGTCCAGGATGTCCGCCTCGCTGCCGCCGCGGAACACGCTCTCGAACCAGCCANNCCAGCACGTTGCAGATGCCGGAGATCCCGAACAGCCCTTTCAGACTCGCCAACTTCCCTGGCGGCAACCGCAAGAGCGTTTCCACCAGCGGCAAGCGGCGCTCCAGCAGTTCCAGTCCCATCACGCAATCGTCGTCGTGTATCAGCATCACGCAGTCGGTGGTCAACACGTTGTGGATCAGGGTCACCATCTTATCGCCGATG
>PMKM01000247.1 GCA_003157745.1 Bryobacterales bacterium
TTCTCGAAGCGGCAGGCTGGGCCTCCGAGGCGGCACTGTCGAAGACGCCGGGCATCCCATTGGGCAAGTCCTTTGTTTTTCACTTGGACCGTCGCGAACCCGGCGGGCAAGGAACACGAAATGAGGAGTCATCGGCGCTTCCGGGTCCGATAGCTATACAGGATCTAGCGGCGCCCGCCGATTATGTCGATTGGGGGGAGTGTGCGCCGCGCGCGTTTCTGAGGCGGCAGACCGGGCCTCCGAGGCGGCATCGTCAAAGACGCCGGGCGTCCCATTTGACAAGTCCGTTATTTTCAATCCAATCGTTGCCCGGCCCTGCGGGTAAGGAACACGGCTCAAGCCGCGCCCTGGTATGGAGCGGCCTTGTCAAGCCCCCACCGGGCCTGACGGGGCTTTGAATCGGGCCCGCTCGCCTCCGCAAGAGGCCAGCCGGCTTTGTTCTTTTGCCGCAGGCCTCGTGCCGTGTTCCCGCCGGAGCCGCCCGTGGGCGAGATCGATCCGGCTGGAACGGCGCGCAGCGGTCACGGGTGCGCCGCTGTTTGGCGCGGCGAAGCGAACCCTGGACGGCGTGCACCGTTCCGGCACCCCAGCACCAGTCGACGGGCGGCGGAGCGGGAACACGCTTCCGCTGGTGAGCCTGGCGTGGGTTTGGTTTTGGACAGCAGGGCCGACGACAGCCCAGGAGCATACGCGACGATTGATCACTCCGATACAACGACAATGGCCGACTTCGGAATTCAGCTACGCGGCAGCCTTCCGTCAGATCAGTGCCGTGCCTTCTCCCCGCTCACTCTCACGCATGGAAAAGGCGGCGGGCCATGGCCTCGATATCGTTTAATGTGTCTCCTTCGAACTCTCTGGCGATTTGCTCGAGTAAGTCCGGGATCTGGAGATTCTGGGGACACTTCTCGACGCAATCCCGGCACTGAGAGCAGAGGGAAGCATAAGCGCGGCTGCCGGAGACCATGCCACTTACTCGCAGGACATACTGAAATCCAGCCTCTTGCGCCGACTTACCGAAGGTGTGCAACGCGTTGTAGGCGTCGAAGCTGCCGGGGATATTCACGCCGGACGGACATGGTTGGCAGTAGCCGCAACCGGTGCAACCGACCTTCATGATCTCGCGGTATCTTCGGCCCACGGCGGTCACCAGACTTACTTCGGCGGCGGTGAGCGCACCGGCGCGGGCGTCGGCGGCAATCCGCAGGTTCTCTTCGAGCTGCGACTCGTCGTTCATACCCGACAGGACAGACGTAACTTCGGGGTGATTCCAGACCCAGCGCAAGGCCCACTCGGCAGGGGTCCGGCGCGGCGTGGCCTGGCGCCAGAGGGCTTCAATGGCGGGCGGTTGGGGGGAGGCGGCCAGCGTGCCGCCGCGCAGCGGTTCCATCACGATCACGCCAAGGCCCTGCGCGGCGGCATGCCGCAACCCAACCGTGCCGGCCTGCAGCTCCTCGTCGAGATAGTTGTACTGAATCTGGCAGAACCGCCACGGATAGGCGGCGACAACGCGCGCGAAATCCTCGCGAATTCCGTGATAGGAGAAACCGGCGTTCCCAATTCGTCCGTCGGCCTGCGCGCGGTCGAGAAAGTCCGCCACACCGAGGGCCGCGATCGTGTCCCAGTTCCCGCCATTGAGCGAGTGGACGAGATAGTAATCGATGCGCGAAGTGTCCAGCTTGCGGAGTTGCGCGTCGAGAAAGCGGTCCATGTCGGCGCGACTCTTGACAAGCCAGGTCGGCAACTTAGTGGCGAGTCTCACGCGCTCGCGGTAGCCGCCGGCCAGGGCGCGGCCGAGCAGCGGTTCGCTTTCTCCACCGTGATACGGCCAGGCGGTGTCGACATAATTGACGCCGCAGTCGATAGCACGACGGATCTGGCGGACGGCGCGCGCTTCGTCGATGCGTCCATCCTTCTGGGGCAGACGCATGCAACCGAATCCCAGAATCGACAACTCATCGCCGGTCTTCGGCATCTTCCTATATAGCATTGGATCACCCGGGTAGAAGCGCCATTTTAACGCGGTGCGCGCGCGAGCCGTCCGCACGCGAGCGTTCGAGGCCCGCTGCGAAATGGCCATTCCAGGCTGTGGCGACTGATGTGGCTACCGCGCACTCCTGCGTGCGCCACGCCGAACCGGCAGGGTTGTTTTCCGACAGGCGTTCAGGATTGTCGGGAGGAGAGAGTGGCGTCGCCGGCGCTGGGCGCGTCGCCGTCGCCGGTCACCTGCTGGAGCCACATATCGCGGTAGAGGCCGCCGGCGGCCACGAGGTCCGCGTGAGATCCGGATTCGACGACGCGGCCGCGATCGAGGACGTAGATGACGTTGGCGTGCGAGACGGTGGAAAGGCGGTGCGCAATCAGGATGGTGATGGCCTCGGAATGGCCGGCCAGCGCGCGGATGGTATCGCCGATGTCGCGCTCGGTGAGCGAATCGAGCGACGAAGTGGCTTCGTCGAAGATGAACAGGTGCGGCCGGCGGAGCAAGGCGCGGGCGATGGCGATACGCTGGCGCTCGCCGCCCGACAAACGGAGGCCGCCTTCACCGACGATCGTGTCGAGGCCCTGCCCGGAGCGGCCCAGAATGGATTCGGCCGAGGACTGTTGGAGCGCGGCCAGGCACTCGGCGTCGCTCGAGCCGGGCCGCGCGAAGAGCAGATTCTGCCGGATCGATCCGGAAAACAACTGGGTGTCCTGCGTCACGAGGCCGATCCGCTCGCGCAATTCGTCGAGGCCGATCTCGCTTTGCGAAATGCCGTTGTACAGGATGCGCCCGCCGGCCGGCCGGTACAGGCCGGAGAGCAGTTTCACGATGGTGGTCTTCCCGCTTCCCGACGGGCCGACGACGGCGATGGTCTGGCCCTGCGACACGCGGAGCGAGAGGCCGTCGAGCGCCGGAGCGATGGCCGTCGCGTATTGGAAGCGGACGTGGTCGAACTCGATGGAGCGCATTGCGCCGAGCGCGGTGGGCCGCGCGGGGCGCGATTCCCTGGGACGATCCAGCAGACCGCGGAAGGCGCCGAGCGAAGCTTGCAAGCCGCGATAATCCTGAAGCGAGCTGCCGACCTGCTGGAGGGGCGCGAAGAGATACCGCGCGTAGAGGAAGAGCGCGAAGAACTGGCCCACCGAGATTCGTTTCAAGTACAGAAAGTACAGCAGCATCGCGATCAACGCCAGGCGCATGGTCTGCGAGCAGCCGCCGTGAATGAAACTGAAGCGGCGGATGCGGCGGATGCCTTCCAGTTCGAAGGCGAGCATGCGGCCGCTCGATTCGTGCAAGCGGGAAATCTGCCGATTCGCCAGGCCCATGCTCTTGACGAGTTCGATGTTGCGGAGGGTCTCGGTGGCCGCGCCGGCCAGTGCATTGCCTTCGCGAAAGACATCGGCCTGCACCTGGGTCAGGTTGCGGCTGAGCTTGACGCTGAGCGCGGTCATCGCCACGGCCACCACGGCGAGGTAGAGCGCAATCGCCCAATGGACGGTGGCCGCGTAGGTCAGTACGAAGGCCACGCCGACCAGGGATACGAACAGGGCGTTGATAGTGCCGCCAATAAACTGATCGACTTTCCAGCGCAGTTTCTGCAGCCGGTCCAGCGTCTCTCCGCTGGGCGCGCTCTCAAACTCGGCGTACGGCATTTCGAGCGCGTGCCGAACGCCATCGCCGAACATGGCGGCGGAAACCTTCTGGGAAAGTTCTCCGGTGCGGCTGAGCTGCAGCGTCTTGGCGGCCCAGGCGATGGTGGTCGCGCCGACCAAAGCACCCAGCCAGATGGCCGCACCGCGAAAGAAATCGTTCTGGGTGTGGCGGGCGGACGGGATCACGTAGCCATCGATCAGGCGGCGGAAGATGAACGGGTCCGCCATGCCGAAAACCTCGTTGACGGCCGCGAATGCCAGGGCGGCGGCGGCGAGCCGCCAGTGTTCGCGGAGGTAACGAAGGAGGAGGTCCATCTCGAAGGCTTAATGGTATCCCAAAGGGAAACGCCGGTCACGCGTGAGGTGGGATGGCGGGACACGCGGACGCCGCGGTGGCCGGGTCGGCAATCTCCTCCGCGGGTTTGGACGGATCCGCGCGATGCTCCGGCGTAACCAGCCAGGCCCGCCAAAGATCGGTCTGGTGCGCGGCGAGCCCGATCGCGAACCCGGCGCCCCCGCACAGGAAATACAGGCAGTGGAGGGGGAAGGCGCCGAGCGCGAACCGGAGACCGCGGACGCGGACGAGGAAGCCATAGAAACCGCGATTCAACGCGGCCACGGCGCAAGCGGCCAGCGCGGCAGACAGCGCCAGCGCGATTGCCGGCCGGGGGCGGGAGGAGAGGGCGAAAACGGCCGCCAGGAGGAGCGCCAGCAGGGTCCAGCCGGAGGCGAGAACGCTGAAGCGCTGCCCCCACATGAGATTCAGGTCGGCCGGCATCTGGTGAAAGCGCAGAATCAGCCGCGTCCAGGGAATGGCGCGATCGGCGATGTCGATCTTCAGAACGGTCCAGAAACGGAGTCGCTTGAGATGTTTGACCTGAAGATCCTTGTCGAGCCAGATCTGGCGGCCGGCCTGGCGGAGGCGCAAGCCGAGCTCGATGTCTTCGAGGCAGGGCCGGGTGCGGGTCTCGTCGAAGCCGCCGTGGGCCAAAAACGCGGCGTTGCGAATGGCGCCGCAGCCGGTCCAGAACGCGCAGGTGCGCGGATGTCCGCACTGGTGGGTATAGCAATGCAGAAGGTTGCGGTACTGCGAAAGAAAGTCCGGGCTGGCGGGCTGGTGGTCGTAAGACCCGATCACGGCATCGCGGGCGAGGTCTTCGGCGAAGCGCGCGGCGAGGCGCGCCAGGGCATCGGGCGGCACCATCACGTCGGCGTCGACGAAGAGCAGGATCTCGCCACGGGCGGCGGCGGCTCCGCGATTGCGGGCAAATGCCGGACCGCGCCGGCCAGGCGTCGAAATCACGGGGATGCCCGCCGCCCGCGCGATTGCGGCCGAGCCGTCGGTCGATCCATCGTCGACCACGATGCATTCGAGCGGCGCGGGGCGCAGATCGCGGACGGCTTGGAGACACTGCGCCAGATAAGCGGCCCCATTGTGGACTGGGATGACGATCGAGATGCCCGGCTGCATGCTATGGACTATTCAAGTTATCATGCGACAGAGTTCCCGCGCTGTTCGTCAGGCTTCCGGCTTGTGCGCGCGGACGGCCATGAAGCAGGCCGTGAAGCGTCGTGTGGGAAGCCGGCCCAAGGCGGCAAACGCCGCCAGCAGCGGGCGAATCGCGATGTCGGCGCGGCGGCCCAGCAGCAGCCGGAGGGAACGGAAGAGCAGGGTCGAAACCACCCGCGGATTGTGAATCAGCGTATCGGTCGCGGTCACGGCGAGCCCGGCGTTTTGCAGAGCCCGGACCAAGCCGGGGAGCGGAGTGGTGTAGCCCAGGCGGAAGGGCAACCAGCCGTGGCGGCCGGCCCATCGCAAGAATGGGTACACCGGATTCCAGGGATTGTCGAGCGTGACGACGAGCACGCCGCCGGGCCGCAGCGCGCCCGCCAGTTGACCGAGCGCCCGCTCGAATTCGGCGCGGGTGTCGAAATGATCGAGCGTCGAAGTGGAAACGATGGCATCCAGGCTTCCCGGGCGAATGGCGAGGTCGCGGACATCGCTGGCGAGAAATCGGACGCGATCATTCGGACTTCGGGTCTGGGCGCGCCGCACGGTGGAGAAAGCGAGATCGACGCCGAGCGCGCGCGCCTGCGGGAACAGGTCGAACAGAATGCAATCGTCCCCATGCGCCTCTTCGAAGGAATCGGTTTTCAAGACGCGCCGGATGCCGACGCCCGCGGTCCAACGCCACACGAGTTCCCGATGGACGCGGCGCTTCTGCGCGGCGACCAGCGGATCGAGATACCAGGACGGCGATTCCCGCGCGCCCACCCGTTCCCATTCCGCCCCGGGTGCCGCGCGGGGTTCCTTGTATGCCGGGGCTGCCATGATCCGGGTCTGTCCAATGCCGAGAACTCACTATAGCAGCGGAGCTTGGAATGCGGGGAACTCATGGCGTTCCAATCCGCAAGCACGACGTGGATGAAGCGATTCTCCTCAGCGACCGGATCCTGGCGCTCAGCGAGGGGCCGCGAACGGTGGTGGCCGAATATGAAGTCCCGTTGCCGTGGCCGCGCCGGGGCGCGTCGCCGCTAGCGGAGCATTGTGTGCCCAATCGACACGGCCCTGTGACCGCGTTGCAACATTGCGGCGGTATTTTGCCGCTTCATGCAGTTTTCTCTTGCCACGCCGGCGGTTTTCGAAGGACACTGAGGATTCATGGGAGAGGTGTCTCAAGTTGGATAGAAATGGCCGTAAGGGCTCCCTCGTGGTCGAGCCCACCGAACGCTGGACGCCGCAGGTGGCGAGCGACCTGTATGACGTGGCGAGCTGGGGCAAGGGCTACTTTTCGGTTGGAGAAAATGGCCACCTGCTGGTGCACCCGGAGAAGGACCCGGCACGCGCGATCGACCTCAAGGAATTGATCGACACGCTGGTGCTGCGCGGCATCGATCTGCCGATTCTGGTCCGCTTCGCCGACATCCTCAAGCATCGCCTGGGCGAATTGCACGCGGCCTTTCAAACCGCCATGGCCGAACATCATTACCAGGGCGACTACTGCTGTGTGTATCCGATCAAGGTGAACCAGCAGCGGCAGGTGGTCGAGGAAGTCATCGAATTCGGCAAGCCCTTCCGCTTCGGCCTGGAGGCGGGCTCGAAACCCGAGTTGATCGCCGTGATGGCGCTGGCCGACAACGATACGCCGATCATCTGCAACGGCTTCAAGGACGACGAGTACATCGAGCTGGCGATGCTGGCGCAGAAGGTCGGCCGCCAGATCATCCCGGTGGTCGAAAAATACACCGAGCTGCACCTGATTCTGAAATACGCGGCGAAGGTCGGGGTGCGCCCCAGGATCGGCCTGCGCGTCAAGCTGGCCAGCCGCGGTTCCGGGCGCTGGAAATCGTCCGGCGGCTACCGCTCGAAGTTCGGCCTCTCCGCCACGGAGGCCATGCGCGCGCTGCAGGAGCTGAAGGACCTCGGCATGGCCGATTGCCTCAACCTGCTCCACTTCCACCTGGGCAGCCAGATCACCAACATCCGCCAGATCAAGGGCGCCGTGAACGAAGCGGTGCGCGTGTATGTCGATCTGTATCGCGCCGGCGCCGGCCTGAAGTACCTCGACGTGGGCGGCGGCCTCGGCATCGATTACGATGGCTCGCAGACCGATTTCGAATCGAGCGTGAACTACACGCTGCAGGAATACGCCAACGACATCGTCTATCACGCGCAAAGCGTGTGCGACGAAGTCGAAGTGCCGCACCCGACCATCATTACCGAAAGCGGGCGCGCCATCGCCGCCTATCACAGCGTGCTCGTCTTCAACGTGCTGGGCGTTTCCGGCATGGGCGATAGCGACGTTCCCGCCGAGCCGCCGGCCGAAGCCGAGCAGCCGCTGATCGACCTGCAGGAGACTTTCCGCGGCCTCACCGCCAAGAACCTGCTCGAGAGTTATCACGACGCGCAGCAGGCGCTCGACCAGGCGTTGAACCTGTTCAGCCTCGGCTATCTTTCGCTCGATCAACGCTGCATCGCGGAGAATCTCTACTGGGCGATCTCGCGCAAGATCCAGAAGCTGGCGAGCGAGCTCGATTACTTCCCCGAAGAGCTGGAGGGCATCGACGCCATGCTCTCCGACACCTACTTCTGCAATTTTTCGCTCTTCCAGAGCATGCCCGACAGTTGGGCCATCAACCAGCTCTTTCCGATCATGCCGATCCATCGCCTGGAGGAGCAGCCTAACCGCCCCGCCGTGCTGGCCGACATCACCTGCGATTCCGACGGCAAGGTAGATGCCTTCATCGACCGCCGCGACGTGAAGCGCACGCTGCTGCTGCATCCCTTCGCCGGTGGCGATTATTACCTGGGCACTTTTCTGCTCGGCGCGTATCAGGAGATTCTGGGCGATCTGCACAACCTGTTCGGCGACACTAACGCGGTTCACGTCCGCCAGGGACCAGCCGGCGAGGTGATTCTCGATTCGGTGATTAAGGGCGACACTGTGCGCGAGGTCCTCAACTACGTGCAGTTCTCGAGCGACCACCTGATCGCCAAGCTGCGCCGCGACGCGGAAACCGCCCTGCGCGAAGGCCGCATCACGTACGAAGAAACCGGCGCGCTGCTGAAGTTCTACGAGGAAGGCCTGCACGGGTACACGTATCTGGAAGACGTGCACGAGCGGTAGGGTCTGGGCGGGCGCCTTCGCATGCCAACTGCCTTCAATCCGCGAACCAACGCAGAAAAGGCTGGATGGTGAGCCGTGAAGATCACCCGCCATACGCAGCAGGAACTCGTCGCCCAAGACAGCACCATGTGGCTCTCGATGTTTTTCGCGCTCGCCTCTGTGCCGATGATCTACGTTTCGATCATGGCTGGGAGGCCCAAGCAGCTTCTTGCCGCCGGTCTGGTTGTGCTGTTCTCGCTGTTGTCGCGTATCAAGACGACGTTCGTTTTCGATGCGACGCAGCGGACGGTCCGTTGGAGCGGTCTTAAGTTCGTTAAGACTAAATCCGGCACCATTCCTTTCGACGCAATCACGGGGGTCGGAACGGAGCTGATCAACATCGACAGCGGCCCATCCTACCGCCTGACAATCCTCACGCGGACCGGTTCCATCCCGATGACCTATGGCTACCGCGGAGACAGCGAACGGCTTGAGTCGATACGCGAGACAATTCTCGCCTTCGTCAAGCCGGACCAGCACAACACGGCCATCCTCGATACAGTGGCTTCCGGCAGCGCCGCTGCAGAGAATGACCCATCCCTTCGCTCCCTGCTCGCGCAAAGACGCAAGATCGACGCCATCACACTCGTGAGGACGAGAGAGGGCCTCGGATTGACTCAGGCGGTACGGCGTGTGGAGGCGGTTGAGAAGAAGATGAAGGCGGGCGGTTAGCCGCAGCGATCGGAGTGCGGAATCACGGGCCGCCTTTGACGCGTGGGAGTCTATTCTCCTCGTCCGATTTCATCGGCGGCCGGCGGTCGCTCAAACCACACCCGGAACTCACCCGCGCCTCCGCGTGTTACGCTGAAATTTCNNATCAGCCCGCGCCTCGCCGACGCGGCCATCGCGGCCAAGATCGACGACGAACTGGTGGACGTCACGCGGCCTATCGACAAAGACGCGAAGGTCCAGATTCTCACCGCCAAGGACCCCGAGGCGCTGTACATATACCGCCATTCGACTGCGCACCTGCTGGCGGCGGCCGTGCTCGAACTGTATCCGGAGACTAAGCTCGGCATCGGGCCGCCCATCGACAACGGCTTCTATTACGACTTCGACCGGCCGACGCCGTTCACCCCCGACGACCTCGACAAGATCGAGAAGAAGATGTGGGAGATTCAGGCGCGCAAGCTTCCGTACGAGCGCGTTTCCACGCGCAAGGAAGACGGCCTGAAGAAGTACGCCGACGCCTGGATGAAGTGCGAGTTGATCGAGGAAAAAGCCGACGAGGTTTTCAGCGAATACACGCTGGGACCGCAGTTCATCGATTTCTGCCGCGGCCCGCACCTGCCCGATACGTCGAAGATCAAGGCGTTCAAACTGCTCTCGATCGCGGGCGCGTACTGGAAGGGCAGCGAGAAGAATAAGCAGTTGCAGCGAATTTACGGCACGGCGTTTTTCACGGCGAAGGAACTGGACGCGCATCTCAAGCAGATCGAGGAAGCCAAGAAGCGCGAC
>PMKM01000062.1 GCA_003157745.1 Bryobacterales bacterium
GTCGCCGCCGGAGCCGGCGAATTCATTGACGATCATCACCTTCGGACCGAAGATGGCGCCCTGCGGTTGCACCGTATCCGCGCCGTCGCGCCCAGTCGCCAAGCTCAGCGGCTTGCGCTGCAAGTACTCGATGATATCGGTCGCCAGCATGCCGCCGTGATTGAACCGCTCGTCGATGATCACCGCCTGCTTGTCCGTCTGCGCGAAGAAGTAGCGCATGAAGTTGGTGTAGCCGCCGAACATCGTGTCCGGCATATGCACGTACGCCACGCGACGATCGGTGGCCTGGTCGACCTTGCGCCGGTTCTCCTCGATCCACTCCAGGTGCCGCAGACCGAATTCGTCGCTCACCGGCACCACCTTCACTTCGCGCGCGCCGGCGCCCGCCGGGTCCGCGCCCACCTTCAGCAGCACCGTCCTGCCCGCCGTCGCTTCGAAGAAGCTGTAGATGTTGTCCGTGCCGTGCAACTCGCGCCCGTCCACCGCCAGCAGATACTCGCCGGCCGTCACATTGACGCCGGGTTGCGTGAGCGGCGCCTTGGTATCGGGGTTCCAGTTCTCGCCGTTGTACACGTGGGCGAACCGGTAACGCCCGTTTTCGATCTTGTAGTCCGCGCCGAGCAGCCCCGTGGAAACGCGCTTCACTTCCGGCCGGTCGCCGCCGCCCAGAAACATGTGGCCCACCGTGATGTTGCCCAGCATTTCGGTGAACAGGTAATTGAGATCGTCGCGCGATGCCAGGCCGCTCACGTAGGCGGCGTAGCGCTCTTCGGCCGCCCCCAGGTCCAGGCCGTGATAGTGCGGATCGTAGAAGAAATCGCGTTCGATCCGCCACGCTTCGTGGAACATCTGCTTCCATTCGGCCGCCGGGTCCACCTTCACTTCCAGCTCCGCGGTCTTCAGCGTCTTCTCGTTGCCCGGCTTGGCCGGCGGCGCGTCGGGAGCGTCGGCCGGCGGCGCCGGCACGTCGGCGATCGTCCACTTATCGCCCTGCTGATAGAGCATCTTCTCGCCGCTGAACGATATCTGCGCGTTGCGCACGCCGCCCAGCACGGTGTCCGTTTTGCGTTTGTTCAGATCGAAACGATGGATGGTCATGGCCGGTGGCCCCGGCGTTCCCGGCACTGGCCCTTCGGCCGCATAGACCACGCCGGTTTTGCCCGTGGCGAGTCCCACGTAACGGCGCGCCGGCATCGGCAGCGGCAGAACGCGCTGGCCGATGGCCTCCAGGTCCACCTTTACTTCGACCTTGTCTTTGTCGTCCTTCTTGGCACCGTCGCCCTTCGAGTCATCCTTCTTAACGTCTTTGGCTTCGTCTTTCTTGGCGTCCTTCGCTTCGTCCTTCTTCGGTTCGTCTTTCTTAGCTTCCGGCTTCTTCTCTTCGTCGCTCTCGGGTGCCAGCGGCGAAGCTTCGGCCTTACATAGCACCAACGCATACACGCTGGCCGTAACCGGCCGCGCGAAGCTCTCGATGTCCGGCTGCATGGCCGCGCCCGAGTTGGTGCTGGCCGTGAAGTAGAGATACTTGCCGCTCTTATCGAACACCGGGCTTTCGGCGTCGCTCATGCCATCGGTCACTTGCGTCGCTTTGCCGTCCGCCAGCGAGTAGAGATACACCGCCTGCATGTGACTCTTCAATGTCTTCGAGTAAGTCAGCCACTGGCTGTCCGGCGACCAGGCGGGTGAGAGACCATTGCCGTTGGCGTAGTAATCCGTCTCCACCAGCACCGGTTTCTTCGCCTTCAGGTCGACATAGAACAGGTGACTGTGATTATCGAGGTAAGCGATCCTCTTGCTATCCGGCGACCAGTTCGGCGAGGTGTAAAACGCCTTGTCGCCGAGTGGAATCTTCTTCACTTCGCCCGTGCCGTCCTGGTTGCGCACGTGCAACGCGTAGTCGCCCGATTCGTCCGACAGGTACGCGATGCTCTGTCCGTCCGGCGACCATTTGGGCTCGCGCTCCATCACCGCCGTGCTCTGCGTCAGGTTGCGCGCATCGCCCTTTTCCGCGGGGACCGTGATGATCTCGCCGCGCGCTTCGAACACCGCCCGCGCGCCGTTTGGCGAGATATCCGCATTAGTCAGCCGCTTGCCGACATTGACATAGTGCGTCCGCAGCTCTGGCAGATCGCCGGCCAGCGTCACCGCGACCTCCTTCGTCTTGCCGCTCTTCAGGTCATACAAATGCAGCGACCCGAACTGTTCGTACACAATCGCGCCCGGCCCCGCCGAAGCCGATTTGAAATCGAGGCCATGGTTCTCAATCGCGCGCACGACCGTCTTCGACTTCAGGTCGTAGTAGAACAGCGTCACCGGCCCTTCGCGGTCGGAGAGGAAGTAGATCCGCTCGCCCACCCACATCGGGTTGAAGTCATTCGAATTCTCGCGCGGAATCGCCACCACGCTCGAATCCGCCAGGTCGGCGATCCAGATCTTCAGCGTCTGCCCGCCGCGGTACCGCTTCCACGCGTCCTGCCAATGGAACAGCGGCACGTAGGCCAGGTGCGACCCATCGGGCGAATAGGAACCCGCTTCGGCGATCGGCAGCGGCAATTCCTCCGGCAATCCGCCGCCTTCCACGGGGAGCGTGTACAGCCGGTCGCCGTCGTTCGGCACCGTGCGGTGCGAGGCGAACAGCACGCGCTTGCCGTCCGGCGTCCACCCCACCGCTTCGTCGCGCCCCGGATGGAACGTCAGCCGCCGCGGCACGCCTCCCGCCGCCGGGATGGTGAACACATCCACGTTGCCGTCGTACTCGCCCGTGAACGCGATGGTCGACCCATCGGGCGAGAAGACCGCATCCGTCTCCACACCCGGAGCCGAGGTGAGCCGCTTAGCTTGCCCGCCTTCGCGCGCCACACTCCACAAATCGCCCGCATACGTGAAGACGATCTGGTTGGCGCTGACCGCCGGCTTGCGCAGCAGCAATGGTCCCGTCTGGGCGCCGGCAACCGCAGCCGCCAGCAGAAACGCACTAATCAAGGTACGCATAAGATTCAGTATCTCCGAAAAGTACGCAGTCGGCAGGCCCCCGGTTCAGAGATTCTTTTCGATGAGCCATTGACCCATTCTCCGCGACGGTCGTCACGCGGCAACCTGCCCCAATCCGGTCGATCAGCGCAAGCCGGTGAAGGAAGAACTGGGATTAACCGGCGGCGTGGCGCAAAAACAACTCGAGCGATCTGCGCGAACCGGCCACCTGCGGGCTCTCACTGGCTGGCGACGTGAATGCGAAAGGTATTGCCGGTTTGTCTTGTCTCCGCTCCTACCACCTCCAGGAAGAGCCTCGCCGCAGACGCACCGCCGGCAGCGAAATTGATCTGGCTGGTCCCGGAGATCAGGTATGGCGCCGGACCGGCATAGAGGGGGTTGAGGGTGGATACCCGCTGCAAACACCCGGTAGAGGGACATTGCTGCGCTTCGAGCATAAGCGACAGCGTGTTCACCGGCAGTGGCAAGCCCACCAGCGATCCATCGGATTGTGGGGGATTGATCGGACCCAGGCCGGTCGCAAATATCGCGACGATGGAATCGGGCGGCGCCGGATTCGCCGCCGAATTGATGCTTCCATCCTGATTGAGCGCCGCCGCATACGTGCCATCCAGGGTGAACACGCCCGGCGCCGCCTGCGCGACCGGCAAGCTCAGGCAATTGCTCTGCACATTGTTGTAAGTGACGCAGACCTTGGTGTTCGGCCCCGCCACCGACCACGGAACCGCAAGGTTGATTTGGGCGTCCTGCACCCAGAGCAATGGCGCTGGTGTGCCGTCGAAGGTAACCTCCACATTCCCCGCCTGGGTTGGATACGGGTTCGCGAGCGTGGCCGTCGTCTGTACCCCCAGTTGCGGTCCAAGCCCGCTGCCAAACAACGTCGCCATCTCTCCTGGCGCCACCGGCCCTGTGGCGAAAGAAGCGGCGTTGCCCACGCACGCCAGCGGAAGTATCCGGGCGCTGGCGTTGGGGGAAAGATGAAACAGGGCGGGTCCGTATTGCGGACCGCTGAAAGGGTAGCCGGGGAATGGGGCGGTTTGGGTCGGTGCGATGCTCCCGCCGACCGTGGTCAGCACAAACACATTGGAATCCGGACTTACTACAACTTGCCCCGAGGATATCGCGTCCGGAAGGTAAGTGGACTGCAAAAGCGTGCCATCCGGAGCGTACACACTCAGCCACGCTTCTCCGCACGGCGCAAGACTGTTCCGGACCGCGTGCATGAGGGCACCGCTGTATCCGGTCACGTACGCGTTTCCGGCCGTGTCCAGAGCCAGCCCGCCCGAAGAAAATACTCCACCGTTGGGCGATGTGGGGATGGCCGTCGCGAATACCACGGCGCCGCTCGGATCGAGCCGCTGTAAGTACACGTTCCCGCTGAAATCGTTGCCGTATACAAGCGCATCTCCGTTCGCTGCCACGGCGAGGCCGGGCGGCGGAGACTGCAGCGGGATGGCGTATGGAGGAGTGAAAGTGGTCCATATGGCACCGTTCGGCGCGAGCCGGGCATAGCCCCACGGTTCTACTGCGGTGGTTGGCTCGAGCGCGACAACGACATGCGAGCCGGCCGGATCGACGGCAAGCGCGGCCGGCGCGTTCGGCAAGTTCAAAGCCGAGGTGAAATCGACCGCTCCAGCCGCGTTCAATCGGACCACGTAGGCGCCGTTCGCGCCAAGCGTGCTCACAAATGCGCGGCCGGTCGAATCGACTGCAATCAGAACGCCATATCCCGCTCCCAGGTCATTCGCAGCCATGGCGCCGGCTGGCGTCCGCCACAAGACGCTCGACCCATCCGCACTCAGTTTCTCGACGAAAACGTTGAAAGGCGCGGTCAGAATCGATACCGTCGGCTCGGGCACTACGTACACTCCCCCATTGGGGTCCACGGCCATTGCCGCCATGAATCCGAGGTTGGTCTGCCAAAGGATAGTCTTCCCATCCGCCGACATCTTTGTCACACAGGAAGGATAGTAGTAGTTCGAGCCCGTCACACAGGACGACAGAACATAGAACGCCCCGGAGTTGTCGGTCGCGATCTGGCCGGTCAACGGCTCCGTTTCGGTGTAGTCCAGCCCCAGCGTAAGGCCGGGCGTCGCGGCAGCGGCGGCGGCGCTCAGCAGCATCAGGCAAATCGGCAGTCTCGTCAGCGCCATATCGGTCCCTCGCACGATCATTGATTGGCTAGGTAAATCCTGAAATTATTGCTCGTTGCCGTACCGGTGGTTGTCTGCGCCGTCGGCAGCGTCAGGTAAACCTCGTCGGCACCTGCCAGCTCGCTGCTGTTGAAACTGATTTGGCTGGCTCCAGCCACCAGGAACGGCGCCGGCCCGGCGTAAGCGGGGTCATAGGTGTAATACGAGGTGCTAGCAAAGGGGAACCCGCCGGGGGTCAGGATCCCCACCGACAGCTTGACCGGCAGCACATTCACGGGGAGCGGCGAAGCCACCAGCGTTCCATCGGCCTGCGGAGGATCGATCGGACCCAATCCGGTTGCGAATATCGAGACGATGGAATCGGGCGGCGCCGGATTCGCGGCCGAATTGACGCTTCCATCCTGATTGAGCGCAGCCGCATAATGGCCATCCACGGTGAACACCGTCGGCGCCGTCTCCACTACGCCCCAGTTCAGGCAGTTTGTCTGCGCACTGTTGTAAGTGACACAGATCTTCGTGATCGGGCCGGCTACCGACCACGGCACCACGGCGTTGATCTGCGTGCCCTGCACCCAAAGCAGCGGCGCCGGTATGCCATCGAAGGTAAGTTCCACGTTCCCCGCCTGGGTTGGAAAGGGGCTCTGGATCGTAGCTTCAGTCGCGATTCCGTGTTGCGGCCCGATCCCGGTGCCGAACAGCGTGACGATCTCTCCCGGCGCCACCGGCTCGATGTTATAGGTGGACGGATTGCCGATGCAGACTAGCGCCATAGTCGGCACGCTCGAGTTGGGGGAGAGCCGCAGCAGGATCTGTCCCTC
Source organism: Bryobacterales bacterium (assembly GCA_003157745.1). Taxonomy (GTDB): domain Bacteria; phylum Acidobacteriota; class Terriglobia; order Bryobacterales; family Bryobacteraceae; genus Bog-375. Next base: position 5,963 of record PMKM01000062.1, read on the forward strand.
TTGTCCCAGGAACGGGCCGGCCCGCGTCGGGGTCGAGCCGTCGGGATCGGCCACCACATAGACGGTCGAATTCGCTCCGGCTGCAACCAGCGTGCGGCCATTGGTGCCTGGGAGGTAGGTGCTTTGCAGAATGGCCCCATCGGGCGCGACCACTGTCAGAACGCTCGAGACGGCGGCGGCGGATGGCTGGCCGGTTGCAGAGGTCGACGAAGTACTGGCCCAGGTCGAACTGCACACCGCAATACTGCCGGTGGTCCGGTACAACTGCTTCGTGCCTCCTGCGATGTAGGCGTTGCCGGCCGCGTCCAGTACAAGCCCACCACCTTCGATGGGAACCGAGGTGGAAAGCGTCACGGCGCCCGTCGAGTCCAGGCGAACCAATGTCCCGTTCCCGAATACTACGGCGTTCCCGTTCGCATCCAGGGCAATCGCGGGCGACACCAGGCCGACAGGCAAGGTTACGTTATACCCGGCGGAGCCGTCCGGCTCCAACTGGGCGACGTAACCAGTCGTGCTGGTCCCCGCGACATATGCATTACCCGATGCATCGACGGCAAGCGAACCGGGGTTGGCTGGCACCGGAACCGTGTAGTCGACTGCGCTGCCGTCCGCCTTAATCCGAACTACGCTGGACTGATTGCCGCTGGACACCGCCACATACACCCGGCCCTGGGGATCGGCTGCCATCGACTCCCCTATCTGATATGGGAAACCCAGCGACACGGCCCACGCGAGACCGGCCCCGTCGGCCCTCAGCTTGGCCACGTAGTGGGCACTTCCGGTGTAAGGGGACAGCGCCACATACACACCGCCACTGGGATCGACCGCCATCCCGCTCGCCGAGAATCCGAGGCCGTTCTCCCACTCGATGGCGCTTCCATCCGCTGATAGCTTCGTCACATAGCCGGAAAGAATGTAGATCGCCCCGGAGTTGTCGGTCGCGATCTGCGAGGCACCGCTAGCACCAATCCATTCGCTGTAATCGACACCCAGCAGAAAGGCGGGTGTCGCCGCCGCACCAGCCACGCTCAACATCGCCAGGCAGAGAAACAGTCGTCTCAGCATAGTGATTGACCGAGCACGTCGATGGCCATGAGAAGCGGCTCTGGAATCAATATGCCGGCTGCTCAAACGTGTCGCTTTGCCACAGCGCGGCCCGCAAGTTGCGCATCGGCTGCACGCGAAGCCTGCAATCCAGTTACTGCGTACCCACGCGAGGGTGGTCTGGACCTTCGGTCTATGGCTGACGCTTAGGCTTCCCAAATGGCAGCAGTCGGACCGAGAAGGCTTATCGTACATTGACCGCCGAACTGGTTCGGGGAAACGTGGAGCTGACTGGAGTGGGCCCACCGGTCCGTTTCAGCGTTAATAATGAGAGGGAAGAAGCTTGCAAGCCCGATTCTATATCGACCCTGCGACCGGATCGCCTCACATACATAACCACGATGTGGACGAGGAAGAAGTGATCGACGTGCTAGAAGCACCGGGAGAAGATCGGGCGGCGCGCGACGGCGCGAGCGCTGCTGTGGGCCAGACGGCTGCTGGCCGATAGTTGCGTGTCGTTTACACGACCGCCGGGGAGCCGGACTGGGTGTTCGCAGTCACTGCCTACGAGCTGGTAGGGAAACCGTTGGCTGCCTATCGCAGGCGTAGAAGAAAGAAACATCAATGAGCCAGAACAAGTTTCCAGAAGGGTGGGATGAGGCCAGAGTGCAGCGAGTTCTCGCTCATTACGAGACACAGAGCGAAGATGACGCCATGGCGGAGGACGAAGCTGGTGTTGCGCCTTCGGAGACCGTCATGAGCGTGCCGCACGATCTCGTCGCCAAGGTTCGCGAACTGATCGCGAAGCGGGCGAGCTAGAGCGAGCCAAGTCGCGGTCCGAATAGACCGAAAAGCAGTAGCGCGATCTCCAGACCCGCGAGCACGTAAAAAACGAATCTTGCCTTTGGCCAAAGGAACGTAGGAAGCTGGTCGGCGAGTTTGTCCGCTATGGTCGCGTTTAGCCTGATCGGAGCGATGTCGATCTGCGAACCCTTCCCCGAGCGTGCCGACAACCAGTTTCCTCGGATATTCGCGAATAGTAGCGCCAGAAAGATAATGCGCACGACTCCGAAGCCGGAGCCAGTGTATCGTTGCACCACTAAGGCGCTCAGCAGATAGGCCGCGAATGCGGAGATCGCGGCGACCCTGCTGCGCTCACGGACGCCGATTCCGGCCAGGAAGAAAAACAAGCCTTCAAACGCGTTTGCAACGATAGAACCCGTGAAGGCACCGACAATGAGCGTTACCGCTGCGACAGTGGAACAGATCCAGAAGCCCTGACGAGTGATGTAGTCGAGGTCGACATCACTGCGGATCGTGGGCCAGAACAGCGCTCGCCAACGACTCTCCGTGCGGGGCGTCGAGTCAGACAAGCCAAGCGTTTGCATGGTGGCACAATTCTAATGCCGCTTATTCGTTGAAGCAATGCTAACGGGCGCTACTGCCGGGTCGCACACATATTCACGGCCCCCGGCTCTTGCTCTCACCCCTTCCCCGGCCTTACGATCAGGATCGGGATATCCAAATTGTGGCGGACGGGGCCAATGGTGGTGCCGAAGATCAGGTCTTTCAGACCGCCGTGGCCATGGGCGGCCATGATGAGCAGGTCGGGATGGATCTCGTGGGCGTAGCGGACGATTTCCTTGCGCGGCGAAGTCGAATGCAGAATCGCCGTCTCGACCTCGATGCCCTGCGATCGCATGGATTGCGCGATGCGGTCGAGATAGGCCTGGCCGGCTTCGACCTCGGCCGTGTCGGCATCGCCGCCGTAGACCTGGCTGGTGACGCCTTCTTCCACGTGCAGCAGGTTGAGCTTGGCGCCGTACAGTTTGGCCATGGCGGTGGCGTGGCCGACGGCGAGCAGGTCGAGCGCGGTGTGATCGAGCGGTACCAGGATGCGATGGTAGACGGGAGCGATGGCGGCGACGCCTTCGGTAGCGGGATACTGGAGCGCGGCGCGGCCGAGCCTGCGGCTGGTGATGATCGGCTCGAAGGTCACCCATAGCAGCAGGAACACGAGCACCACGGAAACGGAGATGGCGACTGTCCCGACCAGGCCGCGCCAGGCGCCGGCGCCATCCATCCAATCCTTGATCGACGCATACGCCAACCAACTGTTGAGCCCGATCACGACGATGGCCGTGATCCAGGCGAGAACGCGCACCCACAGGGCGTTGGCGAACGCGCCCATGCGCGTGCGGTCGCTCGTGAAATGAATCAGCGGCACGATGGCGAACGGCAACTGGATGCTCAGAATTGCCTGGCTCAACAGTAGCAGGCCGAGCGTGGACTTGTCTCCCGCGAAATAGATAGTGAGCGCGGCCGGAACCACTGCCAGCATGCGCGTGATCAGGCGACGCAGCCACGGGCGGACGCGGACATCGAGGAAGCCTTCCATCACCACTTGCCCGGCCATGGTGCCGGTGAGGGTGGANNACGATGCCGCGCTTGAAGAACACGGCCGCGGCCATCACCAGAATGGCGCAATTGACCAGCATGGCGCCGTTCAATGCCACCACGGAATCGATCAGGTTATAGCGGCAGGCCGCGCGCTTGGCGGCGTCGGAGTGACCGATGTTACGCGTCTGCACGAGCGCCGAATGTAAGTACATGTTATGCGGCATCACGGTCGCGCCGAGGATGGTGACGGCGAGATAGAGACTACTGCGATCGATGCGCGGCACCAAGCCGTTGAACAGCGCGCCGGCCGCCGGGTGCGCCCAGAAGACCTCGATAGCGAAGCAGGCCGCCATGATCGTGATCAAAGAAAGGATGAAGGCCTCGATGGCGCGAATGCCGAAGCTCTGGAACCAGAGCAGCAGCAGCGTATCGGCGGCGGTGAGGATGACGCCGATGAGCAGCGGAATGTGGAAGAGCAGGTTGAGCGCGATGGCCGCGCCCAGCACTTCAGCCAGGTCGCAGGCGGCGATGGCGATTTCCGAAAGCACCCACAGCGCGACGGTGAGCGGACGCGGATAGGTTTCGCGGCAGGCCTGCGCCAAGTCGCGCCCGTGGACGATGCCGAGCCGCGCGCTGAGCGTCTGCAGCAGAATGGCCATGGCGTTCGACATGACCAGCACCCACAGCAGACGGTACCCGAAACGCGCGCCGCCTTCGAGATCGGTGGCCCAGTTACCTGGGTCCATGTAGCCGACGCTGACCAGGTAAGCTGGCCCGGCGAAGGCGAACATGCGGCGCCAGAAAGAGACCTGGGAGATATCGACGCTCGCGTGCACGTCGGCGAGTGAGTGCGACTGTTCGACTCCTGACATAAGGATGTACTTAGTTAAGCAGGCGCGCCGGGCGCCGTCAACGTGCGGAAGTGAGCGGGCGGATGGCGCGAAGGTAGATACTGCTCTGGGGGAGTTGGGTTCGAATCCGGCTCCGAAGGAGCGACCGAGAGTTGCTCACGGCGCAAGCCTTGGGCGACGGGTGCGCCGCAGGAAGCCCCGGAACGGGGCGAAAGAAGTTCTCGGCGAATACCTTTCGCCCCGTTCCGGGGCTACGCGGATTCCGGCCGGACCCGGTGCTTGCGCACCGGGCTACTGTCTTTCGCCCTGCGGGCTGACAGCGGCGCCGCGAGCGCGTCCTATTTCTGTTTCGCGATGATCAGGTCCTTGATCTTGGTGTAAGTGGCCTGCGGAACGATCTTCTTATCGACCAACTCATTCTTGCCGCGATAGGGCCGGCCCGCGATGATCTTGGCGGAGTAAGCGTCGCCGATTCCGGGCAGCGCCTTCAACTGTGCGGCCGTCGCCGAGTTGATATCGACCAGGTCCGCCGCTTTCGCCTTGGTGGCGGTAGTGGCCTTAGTGGCCGTGGTACCCTTCTTCGCGGTGGTAGCCTGCTGCGCAGGCGCCACGGCGAGCGAAAACGCGACGAGCAGCATCGTCAGGTATCTTACAATCTTCATGTGTCTCCTTCCCGCTTGGCCGTGCGACCGGCCGGCGGTAACCTATTCTGACAGACTTCCCTCGTCCGCCGCATCCAGACCGAACAGCGGCCGGTACTTCTCCGGCATGCGCACGCGCTCCATGCTGCGATTGACGAAAACGTGCTTGGTCGAGCCGGTGGCGAGCACGGCGTCCGTTGCCGCGAGGCGCATTTCGTAGCCGAACGTGGCCACCCGCTTATTGGCCTCTTCGACCCATGTCTTGACGATCACTTCGTCGTCGAAGCGCGCCGGCGCGCGGTAGCGGCATTGCGCCTCGGCCACCGCCATCAACACGCCATCGGCGAGTTCCATGTCGCGATAACTGAAGCCGCGCGCCCGGCATAACTCGACGCGGCCCACCTCCATCCAGACCAGGTAATTGGCGTAATACACCACGCCCATCTTGTCGGTTTCGGCGTAGCGCACGCGCAGGCGGGACTCGAAGAACGGCGTCATGTAAGAAACTGAGATTGTAACCCGGCGAAGGGAGCGGCGAAGAGCCGGCAGGCGGGGTATACGGTTGGCAGGGCGGTGACCTGCCCCACTTCACTCTTCGCGCAGCGCGGAGACAGGGTCGATGCGAGTGGCGCGGCGCGCCGGCAAGTAGCAGGCGAGCATGGCCAGGGTGGCCAACACCAGCGGCGCGCCACAAAGCAAAAGCGTATCGTCGCCCTTCGAGAAGCTCCGCGACAACACCTCGCTAAACGAGGAGAGGGCGCGCCACAGGGCCAATCCGCCGCCCAGCCCGAGAACCGAACCCACCACCACCAGCACCGTGCCTTCTCTCATCACCAACCCCTGCACCTGGCGGCTGCCGGCGCCGAGCGCCATGCGGATACCAATCTCCTTGCGCCGGCGGACCACTGCGTACGCCGTCACTCCGCCCAGCCCGATCGAGGCCAGCAGCAGCGCGAAAAGGCCCAGGATCACGTAGATCGCCGAATCCCACTCGACGAACGAGTTCATCCGTTCGAGGTCCTCGCGCATGGTGTGCACGTTGAAAACCGTGAGATCGGGATGGAGCGATTCCAGTTGATGACGCACCGCGTTCATTGTGTCCCGGCCCGCGGTGCCGCGCACCAGTACGGTGGCGGGTTGCCCTGGGTTTTCACGAAACGCCGCGGCCGTGAGCGGCACGAACAACGTCGCCACCGTTTTGGCCGTCAGGAACCCGGGCGGGAAATCGCGCACCAGGCCGGCCACCGTGTAGCTCCGCTCGCCCTCGCGAATCGGTCGGCCAATCGGGTCCTGGGCGCCGAACAACTCCCGCGCCGCGGTCTGGTTCAGAATAGCCGGAATGTCCGCTGTCCCCGGTGGATCGTCCGCCTGCCGGCGCGGATCGAATTCGCGGCCGCGCAGCAGCGCTACGCCGAGTGTGGCGAAGTAACCGGCCCCTATGCGCTCGCGGAAGACGGAGTGCAGCGCCTGGCTGCTGGTACCATTCATCGGCGCGGCCGACACGCGGGTGTTGGCCCGAACGGCGGCCAGGTTGGCGGACGGCTCGCTCTCGGCAAGCGCCACAGCGCGCACTCCGCCCACGCGCGCCAACTCGTCCGTAAGGCCGGTCAGCAGCGCCGCCGTGGCCTCGGCGGAGTAGCCGTCGCGCATCGGGTCCAGTGAAATCAGGTTGAGATTGGCAGTCTCAAAGCCAGGGTCGAGGCGGGCACTGAGCAGGAAACCCGTCACGACGTACCAGGTGACCAGCACCAGCATCAGCGATGCCGCCATCTGGCCCACCACGAAGAGATTGCGCAACCCGAAGCGGCGATAGCCGCGCAACGGAGCCTGCGCGCCCTCCTTCAAGGTCAGGCCGATATCGGTCCGTACCGAAGATAGCGCCGGCGCCAAGCCGAAGCCGATCCCCGCCGCAAGCGCAATCGCCAGGGTGACCGCCAGCACGTGGAAGTTGGGTCGCAGGTCGTATTCGAACGGGGTTGCCGAAGGCATCGGCATGGACATGATGGCGCGCCCCATCCCATACGCCACCACGATGCCCGCCAAGCCGCCAGCGAAGGAAACCAGCACGCTTTCGGTCAACAACTGGCGAACCAGGCGCAGCCGGCTGGCGCCCACCGAAAGGCGGACGGCGATTTCCCGCCTCCGCTGGCTGCCGCGCGCCAGCAGCAGACTGGCCAGGTTCGCGCACACGAGCGACAGCACCAGTGCCCAGAGAACGACTTCGAAGGTTTCGAGAAACGCGCTCTGCTCGGGTGTGACGTACATAAGGGTACCGGCCGGCATCATCCGCACCAGGCGCCCCTTTCGATCCCGATCGTGTTGCACCCCGCTCTCCCGGTCGAGATTGCGGGTGACCGCGTCGAGCGCGGTTTCCGCCGCACGCATCTTCACACCCGGGGCCAGCCGGAACACCATGCGAAAGATCTCGCGGTTCGGCGCGTTGAGCGGATTGCCGCTCAATTCCGGAGCCAACGAACCGGCGCACGTGACCGGCACGAACAGGTCGGCCGCATTCGCCGGCCACACTCCCAGAAAGTCCTTCGGGCCGATTCCGACGATGGTCGCCATCGAACCATTCACCCGCAGCGTGCGCCCCACCGCCAGCGGGTCCGCGCCCAGGTGATGGCGCCAGAAGCGGTCGCTGACGACGACCACGGGAGGCATGCCGGGCTTCTCGGTTTCCGGCGCGAAGAAGCGGCCTGCGGCCGGCGTCACGCCCAGCGTGGTGAAGTATTCGGGCGAAACCAGGTGCCCGTAGAACCGCTCCGCTCTTGCGCTGGTTCGCTTGCCGGATGCCACGGCGAATGGCACTGGTCCGAGAAAAGCCGTGGCCGCCGACACCGCCTGGCGCTGATCGCGATAGCGTTCAAAATACGGGTAGGAGACCGTGTGCCAAACCAGGGTCACCAGCCCCTCGGGATCGCGCACGCCCGGTGGTGGCCCTTCAATCGACTGGCATTCGCTCAAGACCACACTGCACATGCCAATCCCGATAGCGAGCGAAAGCACGGCCACGGCGGTGAACCCCGGCGACTTAGCCAGCGTTCGCAGCGCATAGATAATGTCCTGCCGTACTTCGGTCAGATACATGGCGGGCAACCCGACGGCGATATCAGCGAGTAGCCGGACCAGCCCCCAAAGACCGTAGCGCCGCCAGACTTCCGGAATGGCGTCTTCGCCCATCCGGTCCAGATCCTCGCCATACAACATGCGAAACTCGTGCGGATACGCGCCGGCCAGCCGCCGGTAGAGGGCCAGGCAGACGCTCACTCGGCGGGGCATCAGTAAGCCTCCTGTTTGCGCTTCCTCTGCATCATTTTGACCATGTCCTGCAGGCGCGCGCATTCCAGATCGAGCACGGCGCGGCCGAGCCGGGTCAAGCGGTAGTAGCGGCGGCGCGCGTCGTCTAATTCCTCGACCGGCCGTTCGTCGGATTCTTCGATCAACCCATCGCCGATTAGTCGCTTCAGCGAGCCATAGAGAGTCGCCGGCCACAACCGGACCGCCCCATTGGTGCGCTCGAGGACTTCCTGCATGATGCCGTATCCATGCTGATCGGCGCCCACGAGCGATAGCAGAATGTGGAACCAGTTCTGGTGGAGCGGAAGGAAGTCCTGCGGGTTTCTAGACATGACAATATATATATCGCTCATTATATAGTCGGTGTCAAGTCGGTTTGGCACGGTAGGAGCCCTGCCCGTCTGAGGACTTGTCAAGAAATAACCGCTCCCTTTGGTCGCGGCTCCGATACGCTTTCAGAGCCGCGACCGTCAGGGCGGTTGCCGGCGATTGGATAGGCTATTTCGTGACCGGCCCTTGGGGCGGTGGGCAGCCGGAAAAGCCGCCCCTCGAAATGCAACAAGCGCGCAACGCAGAGGCGCCGGCGACCGTCTGATAGACTGAGAACTCCACGCTACAGATGCGCGTTCGTGTGCTGTTTTTCGGGGTGTTGAGGGACTTGGCGGGGCGGGGCTCGGAGGATGCCGAGTTCGCCGACGGGGCGGACCTGCGCGCGGTGTTGGACCATTACGCGGCGCGGGCGCCCGGCATCGCGAAGATGGCGGGAAGCATCGCCATCGCGCGCAACCACGCGTTTGCGGAGCCGGCTACGAAGATCGCCGAGGGCGACGAAATCGCTCTGCTGCCGCCGGTGAGCGGCGGCGCGGCGGACGGCGACGAGCGCCTCGAAATCGAAGAGGCGGGGAATTACTTCGCCATCACGCGCCACCCAATCGACACGCGGCGCCTGGCGGCGCGACTGGTGACGGGCGGCGAAGGCGCGGTGGTGACTTTCGAAGGCACGGTCCGCAACCACACCGGCGGGAGGCGCACGCTTTATCTCAATTACGAAGGTTACGAACCAATGGGGTTGCGCACGATGGCCGAGATAGGGCGCGAACTGGCCGGTTCTTTTGCGGTGGAGCGCATCGCGATGGTGCACCGGCTGGGGCGGCTGCTGGTGGGCGAAGCCAGTGTGGCCATTATCGTGACAGCGGCTCACCGGCGGCCGGCGTTCGAGGCGGCGCTCGCTGCGATCGATCGCATCAAGAAGCGCGTGCCGATTTGGAAGAAAGAGCATTTCGCCGATGGCGAGGTCTGGGTGGAAGGAGCGTGGGACCCCGATGTCCCTCTGGCGCGGTAGCCTGCGGCGATTGTGGCGCACGCACTCTTGCGTGCCGTGTCGAGACTCTTCTCGACACCTGCTCGTTCGGCGAATACCCGGCGTCGGCACGAGTGCCGACGCGGCACCGAAGAGTGTGTGCGCCACGAACGCGGTTGGCAGGCGGAAGCGCCTGCCCCACATTATCCCCGCCACGCTCGCGCTGGCCGCGGCACTTGGCGCGCAGGACCTCGTCATTCCGGTCAAGGTCAACCTGGTGCACATCGTGGCCACGGTGAAAAATCGCGCCGGGCAGTTGGTGGGATCGCTGCGCAAGGAAGACTTCGACATTTACGACAACGGCGTGCGGCAGGAAGTCGCCATCTTCGAGCGGCAGACCAATCAGCCGCTATCGGTCGCCATGCTGGTCGACGTCAGCGGGAGCACCAACCAGGACCTGAAGTTCGAAACCGAATCCGCCGTGCGCTTCATTCGCTCGCTGATTTCCTCCCGCAACGCGGAGGACCAGGTGGCGCTCTACACCTTCGACGACGCCGTGACGCAGGTGCATAATTACACGCGCAGTATCGCCTCGCTCGAAGGCACCCTGCGCGGCATGCACGGCTCGGCCGGAACGTCGCTCTACGACGCGATCTGGCTGGCGTCGCGCGATCTCGAATTGCGCGAAGGCCGCAAGGCGCTGGTGCTGGTGAGCGACGGCGGCGAAACCACCAGCAGGATCGACAGCCACCGCGCGCTCGAAGCCGCGCAACTGGCCGACGCGGTGATTTACGGCGTGATCGTGATGCCGATCACCAACGATGCCGGGCGCAACATCGGCGGCGAGCACGCACTGCAATTCATGGCGGAAGGCACCGGCGGACGCACCTTCCTGCTCTCCGAGGGCGCGCAGCTCGATCACGCCTTCAACTCGATCATCACCGAGCTGCGCACCGAATACCTGCTCGGCTACTACCCGCACGACGTGCCGCTCACCAGGGAGCGTTTTCACAAGCTGGAGGTGCGGCTGAAATCGCCCGAATTGCGGGCCTCGGCGCGCAACGGCTATTATGGGGAAGCGGAGGCTAGCGCGGGCCCGGCGGCGGAACCGATTACGCTGAAGCCCGATAGCCGGAAGAAGCGTTAGGAGAAGCGTGATACAACAGGCAAAGTCCGCGCGCGCGCCGGAGTCCACACTCGAAGAGGTCAAGTACCTCCGGCAGTTGATCGAGAAGGCGACGCCCGTGCGCGTCAAACTGGCCGGCGGCGAGGAAGTGACCGGCGTGATCGAATACTACGATCACTCCTTCATCCGCATCACTCGCAAGGGCGCGCCGAACCTGTTCATCTTCAAACACGACATCAACTACGTGGTGGAACTGCCGTAAGCCCCGGCGCCCCCTTTCCAATCATGTCTTACCTGGAAACAGCCGTGGAGATCGCTCGCGAAGCCGGCGCCCTGCTGGCGAATTACTGCGAGCGGCGGATACCGTTTGAACTCAAGGGCGAGTTCGATCTGGTGACGGAGGCCGACCGCGCGAGCGAGAAGCTGGTCGTCGAGCGGCTGCGGACGCACTTCCCATCGCACGGCGTCGTCGCCGAAGAGGGCGGCGGCCACGACCCGAACGCGGAATACTGCTGGTATGTGGACCCGCTCGACGGCACCACCAATTTCGCCCACGGTTTTCCCGCGTTCTGCGTGAGCATGGGCCTGGCGCGCGCGGGCGAGATGGTGGCCGGCGTGGTTTTCGATCCCATGCACCAGGAGATGTTCACGGCCGAACGCGGCGCAGGCGCGTATCTGAACAATCGGCGCATTCACGTTTCGCAAACCAAGCGGATGAACGAGTGCCTGGGCTCGAGCGGATTCCCGGCGCGCAAGCGGCATCACAACGTGAACATCCATTTCTTTTACCAGATGGCGATGGCTTCGCACGGGGTGCGCCGCACCGGGTCGGCCGCGCTCGATCTGGCGTTTGTCGCCTGCGGGCGGCTGGACCTGTTCTGGGAATTCGGACTCAAGCCGTGGGATGTGGCGGCGGGCACGCTGCTGGTAACCGAAGCCGGCGGACGCGTTTCCGATATGCACGGCGCACCGCACAGCGTCACCCTATCCGACGACGTGCTGGCCGATAACGGTGCCCTGCACGCAGAAGTGCTTGAAGCCTTCGCCGACGTCTTCGCCGGCCGCCTGAGAGTGCCGCTGCCGCCAGTGGTGCAATAACTTCAGCAACCGCTCCCTGACGGTCGCGGCTCCGGGCGTGGATTTGTTACTGACGGCGCGAGGGGTTTGATTCAGGTCCGGCCGCGACCGAAGCGAATCGCCATGGCCCTGTGGGTCACCGGCTGGGATGAAATCCGTTGGCCGCCACCGACGACTTTCGTGTGAGCGGTTGTGCCCGAAAGAAGCTCTCCCGCCCCCAGTCACGACCACCCGCCCAGAGCCGCGACCGTCAGGGAGCGGTTGCCGGCAACGAGCAAACTATCTCGTCGATCGGATCCATTGATCGCGTCGGAAAGTGGACATCGCCGCCGTTTTGCACCCACTTCATCGGGTTGCCCAGCGCCCCCATCGTCTACGAACTCGTGGCCGGCTTAACAAGAATTTGAGAAGCTCCTGTTGGTTGGACACTACACCAGTGCAATGCCGCTTGACCACGTTCGTTTGTGGGGCTTGGCAGGCTGTGCGCCGGTTGGCAACCTGCGCGCAGGATGGCATCCCACGTTAAGCGGAAGTCATCACGCGGTCAAAGACCCAGCCTAAACTCACGGATAGTTGACACCGAAACGCTGCGAAGGAGTTGTGATGCGATTGATTCCAAGCACCTTTGTATTAGCCTTCTTGTTGACGACGACTCTACAGGCGCAACCGCAGATTGGCGGGAGCGTGTGCACAAACTCCACCCTGAGCGGGATTTACTACTATCTGCTCAGCGGCAACTTGCTTTCGGGAGGCCAAGTTTATCCCTACGTCGAGCTTGGGAAGCTTGCTGCCGATGGGAAGGGCGGTGTATCCGGGAACTCCCACGCGAGCGTTGGGGGCTCAATCTCCGCGTACACCCTGGCCGGAACCTACTCTGTCCAATCGAGCTGCACGGGAAGCATGGCACTCTCGGTCAATTCGCAGGCATCCGGGTCACTAACCTTTCAGGTGGTCAACGGCGGCCAAGGCGTAATATTCGCGTTTTCGATGCCGAGGGGCGTCGTCGCCGGGAGGGCATACCGCCAGACGGCGAGCGCGGGAACAATCCAATGCGGCACAGCCTCGCTGAGCGGCAGCTATGCCTACCTCCTTACTGGCGTGGCCTTTTTATCCGGAAACGGCTACTACTACTCGGAAGCCGGGAGCGTCAATGCAGATGGCCGCGGCAACATGACTGGCACCGGGATGGCAAATGTCAGCGGGAACACCGTCACCGCAACCGGCCAGGGGCCATATTCGGTCGCGAGCGACTGCTCCGGTACGGTGAGCCTCGAAGACCAGAACGGTAGTACGAACTATTTCACAGCGGTGGTTGAAGACGGGCAGGCTCTCTTGTTCATGGAGAGCGACGCTGGATACGTTGTTGGCGGAGTGGCTCAGCCTCTGTTTGTTGCGTCCCAAAACGCGGCCGTCAACGCCGCCAGTTTTGATGCGCGGGCACTTGCCCCAGGCGCAATCTTCTCGATTTTCGGGCAAGGCTTGCCACAGTCGGCGGCGTCGGCTCAGGTGCTTGTCAACGGCGAAGCCGCGCCCGTGTTTTTTGCTAGCGGCGGCCAAATCAACGCCCAAATACCCTACGACGTACCAACAGATCGGCCTGTCTCGCTCAGCGTGAACGGTGCCGGGACGGCCAGCAACGCCGTCCTGTTGAACATCCGGCAGGCCGGCCCCGGAATCTTTACATACTCCGGCAATCGGGCTGTCGTGCAGAACCAGGATTACTCGCTCAATACCCCGGACAATCCCGCCAAAGTCGGGGATTACGTGGTTGCCTACCTGACGGGCCCCGGCGCCATCAGTCCAGCCCTCGCCACGGGAACGGTCGCTCCGGGCTCCCCGCTTTCTTATGCGGACGCTCCGTATTCGGTCGCCATTGGGGGAAGCGAGTCCACCGACGTCCCCTTTGTCGGCCTTACGCCTGGGTTCATGGGGCTCTACCAGGCAAACGCCAAGGTGCCTTCCCTGGCGCCCGGGGACTACCCCATCGTGGTGACGGTGGCGGGGGTGGCAAGCAACGGTCCGCTCATTTCGGTCCGGTAACCGGGAATCTCCCCCGAGCCGAGGGACACAGATATTGCCTGGACGGCCCACCTCCGTCCCGCGCAAGTCGTGCGGCGAGACGTTACCTGCGACAGAAGGAGCTTACGAATCGACCATTCGCTGTGACCATTTGGCGGGAGGGAAGGTCGTACGTCTCCCAGCGTCTGGAACTCGACGTCGCGAGCCAAGGTGAGAGCGAAGCGGGGGCTTTGGCAAGTTAGAAGGAAGCGCTGGAACTGCACTTCGAACCGCCGCCAGCGATTGCCACTCGAGCGAGCCACACGCCGGCCCCCTCTCACATTTTAGTGCGGGCGATCGCTCCCACGGTGCCGTGCACGGCGGCCAGGTAATCGGCGGGCGCGAGCAGGACCTGCATCCCCCGCACGCCTGCCGACACCGAGATCAGATCCGACAGCTCCACAATCTCATCGACGAACACGGGATACTCGCGCTTCGAGGCCAGCGCGGTCACGCCGCCGCGGATGTACCCGGTCAGCGGCTGCACTTCCTTAAGCGGCACCAACTCGATCTTCCGGTCGCCCGTGAGCCGCGCCAGCGCTTTTTCGTCGAGCTCCATGTTGGCCGGAACCACCGCCAGGCAAACGCCGTTCCGGTCTCCGCGCGCGACCAGCGTTTTGAACACCTGTTCCGGAAGTAGTCCGATCTTGCGCGCCGCCGATTCGGCATCGAGCGCCTCCGGATCGACCTCGTATTCGCGCAACTCGTACCGGACGCCCAGCCTATCGAGCAACCGCACCGCGTTGGTCTTCACACCGTTCAGCGTAACGCAGCCGCGCCCGTCCCGCCCGCCAAGCCACAATTCGACGCAAGAAAGCGGGAAAACGGCCGATACTTATGAGAGGGAAACCGTGAGAGCATGTGCGGGCATCTCCGCCGTCCCCGGCGTATAGTAGGAACTGAAGTGGACGGCGGCGCCGCTGGACATTATCGAACCTGGCATTCCGGCCGCCGCTGCGGCTGCGGCCCCACGGATCGGCGGTCGTGTGCTCTCGCGCCGACCGGGAACCGGTGGAGGCTGCGATGACGGAAGTGTTCCGGGCCCTGGACTGGGTCTCGGTGGGCGGGGTGATCTGGCTGGCCTTCATCCTGCAATTGGTCTATCTGCGCATCTACCGCGAGCCGTTCCTCCGCTTGTGGTCTTTTTCCTTCGCCGTCCTCGCCATCCAGCGAGCCGGGCAACTGCTTACGGTGCAGCCATCCTCCACTGAGATCATCTCTTCCTCGATTCCCGTCCTGATCGGGATACCGCAGTTTGTCCTCATCGCCGCGGCGGCGCTCAGCCTCAAACCGCCCACAGATGGCGGGCGCCGGCGCGCGTGGCTGCTGGCAGGGATAACGGCTGGGCTGTTCGGGCTGTTCCTGGTAACCGCCATGGCGGACTCGGACCCGCTGAAGCTGGGGCGGGACCTGCGGCTCGATCGGCACCTCGAGGGCGCCGCGATTGGCGTCTGGTTCGCCCTGGCCTTCTGGCGCAATCACTCTCTCGCCCGCACCGTCGGCGGCCGCATAATTGTCTTTTTCAACGCCCTCCACGCCCTTCATAACCTGGCCGTGGCCGCCGCCATCCTGGGCCTTCCGCCTTACCCGGGCCCCTACTCCGCCATTATCCAGGCGGTATCCATCGGCCTGCTGTTCGGCATCTCCGGCGGCATGATTGTGCTGGCATCGGAGGCCATGGTCGCCACCTCCAAGAGGCTGCGGGACAGCGAGGAACGCTACCGCACGCTGGTAGAGACCTCGCCCGATGGGATTATCGCCACAGATTCCGCCGGGACAATTCTGATGTGCAGCCGGCGCGCGGTAGAAGTTCACGGCTATTCGAGCGCGGCCGAATTGATTGGCACGCCGGGTTCCTCTCTGATCGCGCCCGCCGACCGCGATCGCGTCACCGCCACCATTCTCTCGACCGTCACCGAGGACCGGCAGGTCGGGCTCGAATGCCAGATTCTGCTGCGCGACGGATCGGAGCGGTCCGCCGAAATGACAGCGGCGCCATTGCGCACGGCCGATGGCGCCATCGGCGGCAGCGTCACCATCGAGCACGACATCACCTCGCGCAAGGCGGCCGACCGCGCCCTGCGCGCCGAGCGGGAGTTCTCCGCCCAGGCGATCAATGCGATTCCCGGCATTTTCTTCGTGCTGGATCGCGCGGGAAAGCTGCTGAAGTGGAACCGTAACCTGGAGACGCTGCTCGCTCTGCCCGCCGGGCGGATTCTTGAACTCGACCCGTTCTCGAGATTCCACTCCGAGGATCGCCAACGGGTCGCGGAGGCAATGGAGGCGGTCTTCGCCAACGGGAGCGGCGAGGTCCAGGCGCGGAGCACGGGGAAGAGCGGGGCTGCGCGCCACTTCTACCTGACCGGCCGGCGCATGGAATCCGAGGGCGCGGTCTACCTGGTCGGGTGCGGCGTCGACATCACGGAACGCATCGAAGCCGAGGCCGCCCGCGCGCGTTTGGAAGCGCAGTTGTTCCAGTCCCGGAAGCTCGAGAGCATCGGGAGACTCGCCGGCGGGGTGGCCCACGACTTCAACAACCATCTCACCGTGATCAACGGGTACTGCGACCTGCTCGTCTCCCAGTTGGCGCCGGGCGATCCGAAACGCAGCGTCCTGACCGAAGTGCGCCAGGCGGGGGAACGCGCCGCGGCCCTGACCAGCCAGTTGCTCGCCTTCGGCCGCAAACAACGTATCTCGCCGAATCCGGTGTCGTTGAATTCCATCGTCAGCTCGATGGAGCCCATGCTGCGCCGCCTGGTGCCGGAGAACATCGAGATCGACGCCGATCTGGCTCCCGATCTCGGCGCCACCATGGCCGACGCCGGGCAGATCGAGCAGGTGGTGATGAACCTCGCCCTGAACGCCCGCGATGCCATGCCGGAAGGGGGAAGGCTGCGGATCGAGACGGCCAACCTGGACATGGATTTCGCTTCCGGCGATTCGGGCGTCGGCCCCGGCGCGTATGTCACCCTCGCCATCGTCGATACCGGGACTGGCATGGACGAACGCACGCGCGGGATGATCTTCGAACCGTTCTTTTCGACCAAGGTGCTCGGCAAGGGAACCGGGTTGGGCCTGGCGACGGTCTACGGGATCGTCAACCAGAGTGGCGGAGCGATCGCGGTCCGCAGCGCGCCTGGCGAGGGGTCGGCCTTCACGGTGTATCTCCCCCGCTTCGACGGCCGCGTGAGCGAGGCGCCCGCCGCCCACGCCGTGGCGCGCGTACCATCCGGGCAGGGCACGATTCTGCTGGTGGAAGATCAGGAGGCGGTCCGCGGCCTGATCTCGCGGGTCTTAATGTCGTTCGGCTACCGGGTCATCGAGGCCGAAAACGCATCGCAGGCAATGGACTTGTCGGACGCCCAGGTCGAGTCCCTCGATCTCCTGATTACGGACGTGGTGATGCCCGGCATGTCCGGGCGGGAAATGGCCGCGCATTTTACGGCTCGCCGGAACAATCTGCGGGTACTGTTCATCTCCGGATACGCGCGGGATGCGACTGGCGACGGGATCGTTCCCGATTCGCACGCGGCGTTTCTCCAGAAGCCGTTCAGCCCTCAGCAACTCACCGCCAAAGTCGGCGAGATGCTGGCGGCGGGATAGCCGGGCGGCTTCCGGTTGAGAACCGCGGCTGGGAACACGTATCATGAAAGACTGCTGCGCGGGGCACCCCAGTCCGCGAAGCGAAGGGAGCGAAATCGCGTGCCGAAGGTGAAGGAGTTTACGGTAACGATTGAAGACAAGCCGGGCGCGCTCGGGAAGTGCTTCCTCGCGCTGGCCGAGCGTGGGGTGAACATCCTGGCTTTTCAATCCTACGTCGAGGAAGGCGAGAGCCTGGCCCGAATGCTGGTCGACGATCCGGCTACCGCCAAAGCCGTGCTGGGCGGTGTGCGCATGATCTTCGAAGAGACCGAAGCCGTCATGGTCCGGCTGGCGCACCGCCCGGGTGAACTGGGCCGCGCCGCCGCGTGCCTGGGCGAGAACCAGATCAACATCGATTATTCCTATAGCGGACTGGAGCCCGGATCGACGCGGGCGCTGGCCGTTTTCGGCGTGGACAACCTGACCGCCGCCGCGAAGGTGCTGGACGAACTGGCCGGCGAAGAAGCGTAATCAGACGACGAGCAATTGCAGCTCTGGGCCGATCCGCCGAAGATCTCTGGCGTCGCTGGTGACGACGGCTTGGCCCGCCCTTCGCGCACAAACGACGACGTGGGCGTCGACGATGTCGGCTGTCGCAGTTCGTGCCAACAAGAGGCCAACCGCCGTGGCATCCGGCCCGTTGAGTGCCATCACGTCCGTTTCCGCCTGTCGAATCAACCGGGAGAGGCGGGCCTGCCTGGCGGGGCTTCGCATAGCCTGCGCAAGGGCGGTGGTTGGAATCGTAATCCGCGCGCCGCGTTCCGTCGCGCGCGCGATGAGCGCGATTACGCGGCGATCGTTCCGGTCGAGCGCGATCAGCCCGCCAGCGTCGAAGGTGATGCCGTTCACGCTGCCTTCCCTCGTCCGGAACCTTTCTTCGGCCGCGGGGGAGAGAGCAGCGCGTCGGCCCAAGCGCGCTCTTTCTTTGTCAGCGCGCCGCCCGTTTGCTGGAGCGCGTCTTTCAGCATCTCCCTCCACCCGGCCGCATCGAAAAGCGCGACTCCCACCGCGCGCTGCACGAAGGCCGAGACGCTCGCCGCCCTTCCCGCTGCGACCACGGTGCGAATTTCTTCCAACTGGTCGTTCGGAAGCGTGATCGTGATTTTAGTGGTCGCCATACCAAGTACCATACCACACGGAGAGCCGCACGCAATTGTCAATGGGAGCCATGCGGGACGCTATGCTGCCAACGTCCGCAGGCGGAATTGAAAAAACCGCCGGAGTGGGACGCCGAATGGAAAAGGTAGCCCCAGGATGCCATCCGGTCCGGCCTCAGCTATTCTATGGGCATGGAGCTAATCTTCGAGGTTCGTGACGCCGAGGAAGGGGGCTATTGCGCACGGGCGCTCGGTTGCAGCATCTTCACGGAAGCGGAGACGTGGGAAGAGCTGCGCACCAATGTTCTCGAGGCGCTAGCGGTCCACTTCGAAGGTGCCCCGGTGCATCCCCGGCTCGTGCAGTTGCACTATGTTAGGGATGAGCTGATCCCGGTCGAAGCCGCATGAGGCTGCCACGCGGCGTCTCCGCAGATCGTGTGATCAACGCTCTGGAGCGCCTGGGCTATGGAGTGATTCGTCAGCAGGGCAGCCATGTCAGGTTGCGGCACGAAGGTCCGCCCGCCCACACGATCACGGTCCCAATGCATGACTCGCTGAAGACCGGCACGCTGCACGGCATTCTCTCCGAAGTCGCCCGGATGAGGTCGATCAGCGTCGAATCCATCGCCGATCTGCTCTGACCCGCCCGCTTCCTCTGTGCGATGCTGATGTGAGAGGTGCGATGGAGGTTCGGCAACTACAACTGTTTCTGGCGGTGCTCGATTGCGCCAGTGTGACGCGTGCGGCGGAGCGGGTCAATCTGACGCCGGGGGCGGTCAGCCTGCAGATTCATAGCCTGGCGGCGGAGCTGAATACGGAGCTGTTCGTGCGCACCGGCAAGCGGCTGGCGCCGACGGCCGCGGCCTGGCGCCTGGCGGAGCGCGCGCGCGAGGTCATCAACCAACTCGGCCTGATCCAGCGCGAATTCGAAAGCGACGCGATGGGCGACCGCCACCCGTTCCACTTCGCAACCGGCGCCACCACGCTGATCCACCATCTGGGCGGCCCGCTGCGCAAGT
The DNA here is from genome assembly GCA_003157745.1 of Bryobacterales bacterium. GTDB lineage: Bacteria > Acidobacteriota > Terriglobia > Bryobacterales > Bryobacteraceae > Bog-375. The sequence goes on from PMKM01000062.1 coordinate 25,518, forward strand.
TGCGCAAACACTTTCCAAAACTCGGCATCGACATCATGGTCTGCCCGACCGAGGAAATGGTCGCGGGCCTGCTCGAACGCCGCTTCGACCTGGCGCTGATTTCGCTGCCGTATCCGAACGACAACCTGGACACGATTCCGTTGTTCGAAGAGGAACTGCTGGTGCTGAAACCGTCGCAGCAGAGAATCAGCGGCTGGCACGTGGCCCCGATCGAACTGGTCGAGATGGCCAAGGCTCCGTTCGTACTCTATCCCAAGCGCAGCAATATGCGGTCCATGATCGACGGGTTCTTCAAGGAGATGCAGGTGACGCCGCGCGTGGTGATGGAAGCCGACGATACCGAAGCGCTCAAGAAACTGGTCGAGACGGGATTCGGATATTCCATTCTGCCCGAATACGCGCTGCACGGCGGCCCGCGCTATTTTCAGGCGATGCGCGTCAAGGGACACCGCCTGGCGCGCGTGCAAGCGCTGGCCATGGCGCGCAGCGAGCACCGGCGCGCATTGACCGACGCCGTCGCGCGGTTCCTGCAAATGGCGCTGGCGGCGCCGAAGAAGTAGCCGCCACCAGGCGGATCGAGGGTAGAGATATGGCATTCATCAGCGCCGGCTACGTGGCGGACCTGGCCGCGGGCGAAGTGCGGGAAATCTTCGTGGGAGAGCGGCCATACGCCATCTGCAACTTCGAAGGCTCGTTCTACGCCATGGACGGCGAGTGCCCGCACCAGGGCGGTCCGCTCGGGCAAGGGCGTCTCGATGGCGTGCACTTGGCCTGCCCGTACCACCTCTGGGCGTTCGATTGCCGCTCGGGCAGGTGCGACCGCGATCGGGAGTGCCGCGTCGCCACCTATCCGGTGCGGATCGAAAGAGGTGAGATCCTGATCGAGGTGCCATAGATGCCCGAGCTGCCCGAGGTCGAAACCGTGGTGCGCTCGCTCGCGCCGCTGGTGGGCCGGCGCATCGTGAATGCCGAATTCCGCGCGGCGCGAATTCTGCGCGGCGCCGATCCGGAGCGGATGGCGGCGCGCCTGGCCGGCCGCCGCATCGATTCGATCCGGCGCTATGGCAAGTTCATCTTGATTTCGCTCCGCGGCGGCGGATACCTGCTGCTGCATCTCGGCATGACGGGCCGCCTGCTGCTCGGCGCCGCGCCGGCGAAGCACACGCACGCGATTTTCACGCTGGATCGCGGGGTGCTCCAATTCGACGATAGCCGGCAATTCGGCGCGATTGAGGTGCATGAGGATTTCCCGGCGCGCGTCGCCCGGCTGGGTCCCGAGCCGCTCGAGATCTCGGCCGAGGATTTCGCGCGCGCGCTTCGCCTTCGCCGGACGTGCGTGAAAGCGCTGCTGCTGGACCAGACTTTCGTGCGCGGCGTGGGCAACATCTACGCCGATGAAGCGCTGTTTCGCGCCGGCATTCACCCGCTGGCGCGGACGGGGCGCCTGCGCCAGGACCGCGCACTTCGCCTGCACCTGATGCTCGCCGAAGTGCTTACCGAAGCCATCGCCGCCGGCGGCTCCTCGATTTCCGATTACGTGGATGCGGACGGGCGCCAGGGCCTGTTCCAGGTCAGCCACCGCGTGTATCAGCGCTCGGGCGAGCCCTGCGTGAATTGCGGCACCGCTATCCGGCGCCTGCTGGTCGGGCAGCGCAGCTCCCACTTTTGCCCGCGATGCCAGAAGCGGTAAGTTCCAGTTTTTGCGGCGAGTGCGGCGGGGCGCATCGTTGTAACCGGTTGCCGGAGCCCCGCGTCGTTAGTGATACGACCTATTCGCTATCTTTCGTATGATTAAGGTTTGACGATTGGCCGCGATTTTCCGTCCCTGCCTGGGGCGTGCGCGGATTCTGCGATGTTGAAGGAGATTTGACACGTGAAAAGCATCTTCCATTACCTACCGCTGTTCCTGCTGCCGGCGTTCTTCCTCCCGCTGGCCCACGCGCAGTACGGATTTGACGTTGGAATTGGCTTCGGCGCCATGCAGGACAAAGCGTCCAGCAACGGCCTCGATTACAATACGTTTGCCTCGTGCACGACCGCGACCGACTCGAGCTGCGTGAACACGAGCAGCCTCAACAGCGTCTCGATGGGGATCAGCGGCAATGTCATGGCATGGAAACATTTCGGCTTTGGCGCCGAAGTCAACTTCCAGCCCGGCAAGTCCACTTACATGAACGCGACTTCGGCCGCGGGCTTCAACCTCCAGTCGCGGATGACACTGTTCGACGCCGACGCCGTCTACCAGCCAGTGCGGACGAAGAAGGTCGCCTTTCAGATTAGCGGCGGACCCGGCGTGGCGAACCTGAAGTTCTACGAATCCGGCTCGACGGGTACCGCCATCGGAAGCTCGAATTACAGCGCGTATGTTGGCAGCAACAATCACTTCCAGGTGCACGCGGGCGTGGGCGTTCAGTTCTATCTGACCGAACACGTGTTCCTGCGTCCCCAGTTCGACGTCCACTACGTGAACAACCTGACCCAATTCGGCAGCAAGGTAGTTACGTCGGAGACAGTCTGGCTGGGCTACACCTTCGGTGGGCAGTAGGAAGCGGTAATCGAGAATCCCGATCGGCTAGCGACCGCTCCCTGTGGTCGCGGCTCTGGGCGCGAATCGGAGCCGCGACCATAGGTAGCGGTCGTTGCGCGTAACGGATCATTGCAAGCAGCCGGAGCGGTCCGCGCGCAGTCGCGCTATTGCTGGACGGCGGGGGCGGGCTCTCCGGCGAGGTCTTCGACCGCGACCGGGGGATTGTAGTACAGCAGGCGCTGGCAGCTTTCGCAGGACAGGATTTCGGTGTCCTTCTTCAAGTCCTGGAAATATTGCAGCCGCAGCGCCATGTGGCACTGGTTGCAGCGGCCCTCGACGACTTCGGCGACGGCAATGCCGCGGCGCGCCTTGAGTGCCCGTTCGTACCGCTTTACCGTGCTGGCGGCCATCTGCGCGATAATCGCGGCGCGTTCCTGCTGCAACTCGGAGGCGGCCTTCTGGTCCTCGGCGGTGCGTTCGCGGGCGTGGTTCTTTTCCGCTTCCACCTGCACCTTCTCGGTTCGCAGTGCGGCCTCGGCGGCCTTCACGTTGCGGTCGAGCGGCTCGGATTCGGTCATCAGATCCAGAATGCGATCTTCCAGCTTGCGAATCCCTGCCTGGCAGAATTCGATCTCGGTCTGAAACGCGCGATACTGCTCGTTGGTCTTGGCGTCGGCCATCTGCGTCTTGAACTTCGAGATCTTCTCTTCGGCAGCCTGGATGGCGGTTTCGCTCTGCTTTCGTTCGTTCTGGTTGGCTGCCAGAGCGGCGCGGTCGGCATCGAGTTTGCGCTCGTGCGACACCAATTTTTTTTCAATGGCGGAAATGTGAACGGGTAAAGCCGCGATCTCGCGTTGCAATTCTGTCAACCGGGTATCAATTTCTTGCAAGCGGATCGCCAGCTTCAGGTCTGGAAGCATGGCTAACCGCAGTGTAGCATGCAGCTTCGAGCGTGCGCAGTTCGGCAACGCGCAACGTGCGCGCGAGTACAAAAAAGACTCCCGCGCCGAGCGGAATCGAAACGCCCAAATCCACCAGGTGCGGCAGACGATGCCCATGGATTCCCGCGTGGATCGCCGCGCTCGAGACGCGGCAGACGGCGCCCATGGCCGCAGCGGCGAGAGTGATTTTGACCGCGCTCATCGCCAGGCGGTGGCCCTCGAAGCCGTCGATGCGGCGGCCGAGCGCGGTGGCCAAGGCGGCGGCGCTCGAGAGCGCCACGAGCGAAGTCGCCAGCGCCAGCCCGGCGTGGCCCATGCGCGCGCCGCGCGCGAGCGCAATCGCGACGGGGAGGTTGACGGCGATCGAGGCGAGGCTCACCGCCATCGGCGTCCAGGCGTCGTCGAGCGCATAGAAAGCCGGCGCCAGCAGCTTCGTGGCGGCGAATCCAACCAGGCCGGCGCCGTAGCAGGCCAGCGCGAGCGCCGTTTGGTGCGTATCGTGCGCGGTGAAACGTCCGCCCTGATAGACCGCGCCGATCATGCTCTCGCCCAGCACGGCCAGCCCGACCGACGAGGGAATGGTGAGCAGCAGCGCCATGCGCAGGGACCCGGCGAGCGTCGAGCGAAATTCGTCCATGCGGCCGAGCGCCGCGCTGCGCGAGATGGCCGGCAGCGTGGCACTGGCCAGGGCCGCGCCGAACACGCCGAGCGGGAATTGCAGAAAGCGAAATGCGTATCCCAGCCAGCTCACCGGCCCGTTCAGCGTGTGCCCGGCCGCATCGGTGAGGCCAGAGGCAAGATTCGAAATCACCATTACGTTGATCTGCAGAGCCGCGTTGCCGATCAACGCGGGCAGCATGAGGCGCGCGATCCGGCGCAGTCCCGGGTGGGCGAAATCGAGGCGCGGGCGGAAGGAGAAACCGGCGCGGCGCAGGCTCGGGAGTTGCCAGCCGAGTTGCAGCGCGCCGCCGACCACCACGCCGGCCGCCATCGAGATAATCATGCCCTGCGGCCAGCGGCGGCCGACGGTCAAACCCAACGCCAGGCCGCTCGAGACGGAGCCGATGTTGAAGAACGTGGAGGCGAGCGCCGGTACGCCGAAGCGGCCGCGCACGTTGAGGATCGCCATCGCCTCCGCCGCCAGCGCCACCAGCAGCAGGAAGGGAAACATGATGCGGGTGAGCAGCACGGCGAGCGCGAATTTGCCCGGTACTTGCGCGAAACCGGGAGCCAGCAGGTCGACCAATTGCGGACTGAAGACGATGCCGGCAACGCACACCGCGCCGGCGGCCAGCGCGACCGCCGTCGCCACCACTCGCGCCAGTTCGTCGGCTTCGCGCACCGTTCCAGTTGCGAGCGTCTCCGTGATGGTGGGGACGAAGGTGGAGGAGAGCGCGCCTTCGGCGAACAGGTTGCGCGTGAGATTGGGAATGCGAAAAGCGGTGAGGAAGGCGTCGTAGACGGCGCCAGCGCCGAACAGCCGCGCCATCGCGATTTCGCGCACCAGGCCGGTCGCGCGGCTGAGCAGAACGGCGGCCGAGACGACGCCCGCCGAGCGAAGCAGGCCGTGCTCGTGGGCGCCGCCGCCGGGCTTCATTCCACGCGCCGGACCTCCACCTGGCGGTAGACTTCCTCGGTTTGGGCAAGCGAGGCGAAACTCATTCCCGGCAGACGGGACGACGCGGTGCCCGCGGCCACGCCCCAGCGGAGCGCGTCGGCCAGGTTATCCCGGCGGCTCATCGACCAGGTGAAGACGGCGGTGAGCGCGTCGCCGGCGCCGATGGGACAGACCGCGTCCACGCGCGGCGGCATCACTTCGATCAAACCATCGGGGAAGGCGCCCACCGCGCCGCGGCTGCCGAGCGAAAGCACTACCGATTCCGGTCCCATGGCGCGCAGTTGCGCCGCCGCTTCGAGCGAGTGCGCGCGGGTCAGGATCGTGCGGCCGAGCAGGCGTTCGGCTTCGGGCTGGTTCGGCGTCGCCACAGTGGGCCGCGCTTCAATGCCTTCACGCAGCGAATCGCCGCCCACGTGCAGCAGGGTCTTCACCTTCTTCTGCCGCGCGAGGCCGATCATTTTGGCGTAGAAGGAAGACGGCACGCCCGGCGGCGTGCTGCCGCACAGCATGAGCCAGTCGGCGCCATCGAGAGCGCGTCGCACGGCGCGCTCGACCTTGGCCAACTCCGGCCCGGTGAGCGCCGGCCCCACTTCGTTCAAATTCACCGTCAGCCCCTGCTTATCGGTGATGGTGAGGTTGGTGCGGATGGAGTTCTTCACCGGCACCAGCACGATCGGGAAACCGCAGCCCTCGAGCAAGCCTTCGAGCCGCTTGCCGCTGGCGCCGCCCGAAATCAACACCGCCTGCGTCTGGCCACCGAACGAGTGGATGACGTTCGACGCGTTGAGCCCGCGCCCGCCGGCCGATTGCCGGATGGAATTAATGTAGGCGCGGTCCTCGAAGGCCAACCGGTCGACGCTGAGGATTCGATCGATGGCCGGATTGATGGTGAGAGTGACGATCAAAGACCTATTGTACCCGTGGCGCAGGCGTTTCTGCGTGCTGGGTGGGTATTCATGCCGAGTTTTGGGCTTCCGGAAGCTCGAAGAACGGTCGAGATGACTCTCGGCCCTGCACGCAAGAATGCGTGCGCCACGGTTGCCGGCGGCGATGCCGGTGTTTGAGCGGGATGTCGTCGCCGCAATCCGTTATGCTGGTTGAGTCATGCTCAGCGATCAGTTGCGCGAGGCGGGAGTGGTGGGCGCGGGGGGCGCGGGATTCCCGACTTACGTGAAGGCGAAATCGCAGGTGGAATTCGTCATCGCCAATGGCGCCGAATGCGAGCCGCTGATGCACAAAGACGCGGAGCTGATGAAGCACTTCCCGGCGGAGATCCTCGCTGGGATGGAAGCCATGCTCGATGCGACGGGCGCGAAGAGTGGCAAGTTCGGGATCAAGACGAAGAACCAGGGATCGATCGATGCGCTTCGGAGTTGCCAGCCATCGACGCGCATCGAGTTCGTGCCGCTGGGCGATTTCTATCCATCGGGCGACGAATACGAATTGGTTTACAGCGCGACAGGCCGACTGATTCCGCCGGGCGGGATTCCGCTCCAGGTCGGCTGCGTGGTGAATAACGTCGAGACATTGTATAACGTGAAGCAGGCGCTGGACGGGCGGACGGTGACGGATAAGTTTCTTTCGATCGGCGGCGCGGTCGCGCAGCCGAAATCGCTCTGGGCGCCGGTGGGCACGCCGTTTCGCGATCTTGTGGCGATGGCCGGCGGCGCGACCGTCGACGACTATGGCATTTTCATTAGCGGCATCATGATGGGCACGCTGACCTTCGATGCGGACGATGTGATCACGAAGACTACCGGCGGACTGATCGTGCTGCCGCGCGATCATTACCTGGTGACGCGGCGCACGCGATCGCAGGCGGAGATGAATCATATCGGTAAGTCGGCATGCGACCAATGCAGTTACTGCACGGAGTTTTGCCCGCGCTATCTGCTGGGTTACGAAGTGCAGCCGCACAAGGTAATGCGCAGCCTCGGCTTCACGGCCACCGGCGCCGATATCTGGAATCAATGGTCGGAGCTATGCTGCGCCTGCGGCCTTTGCACACTTTACGCGTGCCCGGAGGAGTTATACCCGAAGGAAGCTTGCGACGATGGCAAGCGCGACCGCCGCGCTGCCGGATTGAAGTTCATTCAGCAGAAGCCGGTCGCGGTTCATCCTATGAAAGAGTACCGGCGGGTGCCCCTCGAGCAATTACGGAAGCGGTTGCAGGTTACCGAGTATGAGCGGGAGACGCCGTTCGACCGGGCGCGGTGCGCGCCGGCGATGGTGCGCATACGGATGAAGCAGCACGCGGGCGAGGCTGCGGTGCCGGTGGTGCGCGAGGGGCAGAAAGTCAAACGGGGGCAAGTGGCGGGGCGCGTGGATCAGGCGAAGCTCGGCGCGCACGTGCACGCGAGCATCTCCGGCACAGTGCGCGCGGTTACAGCCGAGTATGTGGAGATAGTGACATAGATGACACCCGCGAATTCCATTGGATTGATCGAACTCTCGAGCGTCGCGGCGGGCTATCAAGCGACCGACGCGATGCTGAAGACGGCGGCGGTGGAACTGATGCTGGCGCGCTCGATCTGCTCGGGCAAGTACATGGCGATGGTGCGCGGCGAAGTGGGCGCGGTGGAGGCGAGCGTGGCGGCGGGAGTGGGCGCGGGTAAGTTCTCCGTGATCGATTCCTTCGTGATTCCGAACCTGCACGAATCGGTTTTCCCGGCCATTGGGGGGACGGCGAAGGTGGAGGCGCTCGAAGCGCTGGGGATTCTGGAATCATTCTCGGTGGCGGCGCTGATCGAAGGCGCGGACGCGGCGGTGAAAGCGGCCTCGGTCGAGTTGATCGAGATTCGGCTGGCGATGGCTCTCGGCGGCAAGGCCTTCGTGACGATGACGGGAGACGTGGCCGCGGTCGAAGCAGCGATCGAAGCCGGCGCGGCGGTGGTGGGCGGCAAGGGAATGCTCGTGAATAAGGTCGTGATTCCGAGGCCTCGGCCGGAGTTGCTCAATGAGATGATCTGAGGCCGTTCCGGGCGCAGGGTTGTTGCGTTTCTCTACGGCGTAAACGGGGCAAAATCGCCCCGCCTCACGACAGCTAAGTCATTGAAAAACAAGAAAACGGTGTAAACAAAACGGGGTGAATTTGCCCCGCTTGGGGGCTTTTCCGACGGTTGCAGGCAGCGGGGGCTAAAGCCCCATTGTGGCCGTGGATTTCGGCACCCTCGAAAACACTGGGCACCCCATTGGGCAAGTCCTTTGTTTTTCATTTGGATCGTCGCGAACCCCGGCGGGCAAGGAACACGAAATGAGAAGTCATCGGGGCTTCCGAGTCCGATAGCTATANNGGCACCGTCGAAGACGCTGGGCGTCCCATTGGGCAAGTCCGTTGTTTTCAATCCAATCGTTGCCCGGCCCGGCGGGCAAGAAACACGACTGAAGCCATGCGCCGATACCAGTATGTCCCCGAACGGTCAACGAAGATCCGGAATCCTGTTGCGAGACTGTTGCCAGACAGGCGATCAAGTTCACCATTATGATTGAAAAGGCGTGGCGTGGAGCCCTCACAGGTGCCAGAGAACTTCAACTTCGCCGATTCAACAGAATCAATGGCTTGGTCGTGGTTCTCTGGAGAGGCTAAACAGGAGCAAGTGGGGCAAGAATGCCCCGCCCGGCGATCTCAGGCTTCTTCGGCGCCTGCCCGGCCGGTCAACTTGGCTCTCAGGAAGTCGCGGTTCATTCTGGCGATTACTTCGATCTTGATTTCCTTCGGGCAAACGGCTTCGCATTCGCCGATGTTGGTGCAGGCGCCGAACAGCTCGTGGTTGGCTTGCGCAACCATGGCGACGGCGCGGGTGGCGCGCTCGGGCTGGCCCTGCGGCAGGAGGCCGAGGTGCGAAATCTTGGCGGCCATGAATAGCGACGCCGAGGCGTTGGGGCACATGGCGACGCAGGCGCCGCAGCCGATGCAGGCGGCGGCATCCATCGAACGGTCGGCGTCTTCCTTAGCCACCAGGATGGCGTTGCCGTCGGAAGCGCTGCCGGTTGCAACCGATATGTAGCCGCCGGCGGCGATGAGGCGGTCGAATGCGCTGCGGTCGACGACCAGGTCCTTCACCAGCGGGAAGGCGAGCGCGCGCCATGGTTCCAGGTACAACTGGTCGCCATCCTTGAAGAAGCGCATGTGAAGCTGGCAGAGCGTCGTGCCTGGCTTCGGCCCGTGGGCCACGCCGTTCACCATGCAGCCGCACATGCCGCAGATACCCTCGCGGCAATCGTGATCGAACGCCACGGGCTCTTCGTCCCTGGCGATGAGGTCCTCGTTGAGCACGTCGAGCATTTCGAGGAACGACATATGCTCGTTCACGTTGGGCACTTCGTAGCGCGCCATGCGGCCCTTGTCGTTCGCGTTCTTCTGCCGCCAGATATGGAGGATGATTTTCATTACTTGTAGCTCCTCTGCGCCGGATGCACGTATTCGAAACTCAATGCTTCCTTGTGCAGGTCGGGCCGGTTGCCGACGCCGCGGAATTCCCAGGCGGCGGCGTACGAGTAGTGTTCGTCGTCGCGCGCCGCTTCGCCTTCCGCGGTCTGGTATTCCTCGCGGAAATGGCCGCCGCAGGATTCGTTGCGCTCGAGCGCGTCCAGGCACATCAACTCGGCCAGTTCGAAGAAATCGCCCACACGGCCGGCTTTCTCGAGCGACTGGTTCAATTCGTCGCCGCTTCCCAGCACCTTCACTTCGCGCCAATACTGTTCGCGCAGGCCGGGGATTTTCGATAGCGCCAGCTTCAGCCCTTCGGCCGTCCGCGACATGCCACAGTAATCCCACATCAGCTTGCCCAATTCGCGATGGAAGCTATCGACCGAGCGCGTGCCCTTATTGGCGAGCAGTTTGGCCGTGGTCGCGGCAACTCCGGCTTCGGCGTCGCGGACGGCGGCGTGCGTCGAATCGACCTTGGCCAGCTTGGTGGTCGCAATGTAATCGTTGATCGTGTTGGGCAGTACGAAGTAGCCATCGGCCAGGCCCTGCATGAGCGCGCTGGCGCCCAGGCG
>PMKM01000163.1 GCA_003157745.1 Bryobacterales bacterium
TTCCACCTGGTCGTTGGGCTTGACGACCTTCGACGGGTGCTTCATGCGGCGCGACCAGGTCATCTCGCTGATATGGATGAGGCCCTCGATGCCGGGTTCGATTTCGACAAAGGCGCCATAATCGGTGACGTTCACGACGCGGCCAAGGACTCGGCTGTTGACGGGATAGCGTTCGACGACGGACTCCCACGGGTCGGGCTCGAGCTGCTTCATGCCGAGCGAGACGCGCTCCTTGTCGCGATCGAACTTGAGCACCTTGACGGTGATCTCGTCGCCGGGGTGCAGGACTTCGGACGGGTGCCCGATGCGGCCCCAGGAAACGTCGGTGACGTGGAGGAGGCCGTCGATGCCGCCGAGGTCGACGAAGGCGCCGTATTCGGCCAGGTTCTTGACCACGCCGGAGATGACGGCGCCCTCCTGGATGTGATCGAGGGTGGCGCTCTTGCGTTCGTGAATCTCCTCGTCCACGGCGAGCTTGCGCGAGACGACGACGTTGCCGCGGCGCCGGTTGAGCTTGACGATTTTGACCGGCACGTCCTGGCCGACCAGCGAATCCAGGTTGCGCAGCGGACGCGAATCGGCTTGCGAACCGGGCATGAAGGCGGTCACGCCGACATCCACTTCGAGGCCGCCCTTGACGCGGCCGAGCACGCGGCCGGAAACCACGAGTTGCTCTTCGTAGGCCTTTTCGAGATTGTCCCAGACGCGCAGACGGGCGGCGCGGGTATGGGAAAGCAGAACGTAGCCTTCGACCTGGTCGCTGTGGTCGATCATCACGTCGACCACGTCGCCGGGGCGCACGGTCACTTCGCCGCCGGGCCCCTGGAACTGCTCGATGGGAACGAGGCCTTCGGATTTGTATCCGAAGTCGACGATGACGTCCTTGGCGGTCAGGCTGAGGATGGTTCCCTGCAGGACTTCATCGGCCGCGGGCGGCGCGAAATGGCTGTAATCGTCCAGCATCTCCTCATAGCTGTCCGGCACGCCCTGGTTCAATTGCTCGTCATTCTGCTCGTCAGCCATTGAGATTCCGCCCCTGTTTGATTCGACGGTAACTGCCGGGAAGGTGCCGCGGCGGCGCGATCCAACTGCCAGCCGCGGCTGCGTTACGCTTGTCCCCGATGCAGGGTCAGGCAAGACCCTGTGTCAGCTATCGCAACCATTGAAAGATCAGTATGTTAGCAAATATACGCCGGAGAAGATAGGGTTGTCAATGCGGTGGCGGGCCGGACGGCGCGCGCTATGGCCGCCGGGAGCGGCCCGGCTGCAGGAGACCCAGCATTCGATTTGAATAGGCGGCGAAAGCCATCTTGCCCCGGCCGGTGAGGCTGCACACGGTGAGCGGCATTTTCCCTTTGAATTTCTTGGCAATCGCGATGTAGCCGGCCTCTTCCAGTTTGGCCAGGTGTCCCGAGAGGTTGCCTTGCGTGAATCCGCCTTCGCGCTGCAGGTAGAGGAAGTCGGCTTCGCCCACGCCGCCGAGGATGAGCATGATTGCCAGGCGGGCCGGTTCGTGGATCATGCGATCCAGTTGCGAGATCTCCTCGATTCGCGAGGTCATGCGCGCACGCCTTCGGCGCCGCGTGGATACGGGTTCGCGCGCAGGTAGCGAAGCAGCGTGAGCGCGCCTTGCGCCATCAACCACGCGCCGGCGAGCAGGGGCAGCGCCGGCGGCTGGAGGCGCGGCGGGATGTCCAACCACGCCATCGCCGGGCCGGTAAGCGCCAGGAGCAGCGCGGACCACCAGCGGAAAGGATTCTCCGATTTACGGTTGGCCGCGTAGAGTGCGGCCGCGAGCACGGGCATGGTCCACGGCAGGTATGCGGTTTGCCAGGGATACAGGCCCACCGCAATCAGGTAGCACCACCAAAAGACGATGAGGACCTCCCGCCTTTCGAAACGGGTTACGTTTTCGTCCGGCGGAAGGCTGGGCCCCAAGGAGAGTGGCATCACGGCTGGGCATTTCTCGATCTCGCGAGGCGGCTGCACATAACCGGTGCGCGGATAGGTAAGGCGCGATTTACAGAACTCGACCAGCGCGCGGCCCTTCCAAAAGAAAAGGCAGAAGCCGGCCGCGAGGAAGAGAAAATCGAGCCGCGTCGCGGATGCCGAACGGCGAATGCACCATCCCAGCCCCAACGCGGCGAAGACAAAGAGCGTCCCGCCGAGCACGATGTCCGGGAGGCCATCCAGAAACCAATAGGAAGCGGCACGGCGCCCGGGAGTACTGGTTGCGAGAGAGATGTCGTCCTTCATGAAAACCAGTTTGCAGCACAAACTTGTTTTTGTCAAGAGGCAGTCGGTGTCGAGACCCGGGACCGGGCACGCATGGAACCCTCGAATCTTCGCGTTTCCGTAGCGCCGGCGGCGCGCCCACGTAAATGCCAACAACGGCCCTGAAACTCCGAATATTGTAAACTCAACCTATGGGGTTATTTCATCGGAGCGGCGGGTACTCGGTGTTCATTCCCGAGATCGACGCGGAGCACAGGGCGACGTTCAAGCTGGTCGACGAACTGGCGGCGGCCCTGAATTCGCGCGCGCGCGGGGCGCGCGGCAAGGCGATCGAGTCTCTGTTGGCTCTTCTGCAGGATCACTTCGCGCACGAAGAACGATTGATGCGGGAGAGCGGGTACGACGCGTTCGAGTGGCACAAGGGGCAGCACGATGCCGCGCGGCGGAAGGTGAAGCGATTTGCCAGGCGCATCGAAGAAGGCGACCGGAAGGCCGGCGTCGAGATGATCGAATACCTGGCGAGTTGGCTGCAAAGCCACGTATCGGTGTCGGACCGCATGATGGCCGCGTATCTTCGCAACTTCGAGCGGCGGCGCGCGGCGTAGGCTGGCGCGGCGGGCGAGTCAATCCAATTTGGTGGCGACGAAGAAGGTGCGGCCTTGGCCCAATTGGCCGGCCATGCCCAAATCGCCGGCGTCGTAGCAGAGCAACTCGCCGAAGCCGGCCAGCGCGAGCGAACGCGATATTTCTTCGACCGAGTAACAGCGCTCGGCTACCGTCACATCCGAACGCTGCCAGGCGCCATCGAGCCGGCGGAACATGGTGACCTTGGCGCGCGCCATGCGGGAGCGGGCGTCGAAGGCGGCCCCGGTGATGGTGAGGAGATGATCGTCGCGGACGAGCGCGAACGATTCGCCCCAATGGGTGCGGTAAGCCTCTTCGAGAAGCATGTCGAACGCCAGGAGCGAACCGGGGCGGAGCGCGGCGGCGATGTTGCGGAAGGCGGCCTGGAGCGCGGGCGGCTCGGTCAAATGGTTGAGCGAGTCGAAGGTGGAAACCGCGGCATCGAAAACGGCGGGCAGGCCGAAGCCAGCGGCATCGGCCACCAGCAACCCGGCCGCGGGCGCGTTCGAGCGGGCGAAGGCGATCATCTCTTCGGACAGGTCGAGACCGGTGACGGGAAAGCCGCGCGCGGCGAGCCGCGCCGCCAGCAGGCCGGTGCCGCAGCAGACGTCGAGAATGCGCGCGCCGGGCGGCAGGCGGCGCAACCAGATGCGGTCGAGGATGGGGAACGCGGCGGAATGGAATTCCTCGCCCCAGTAGAGGTTGTAAAACCAGGCGAAATCGTCGTAACAGGCCACCATTCCCGATCCCCCTCCAGCATGGCATACTGGAAGTTCTATGCGAACCTCACTATCGATCACCCTGTTCGCGGCTGGCGCGTTGGCGCTGGCCGGAAGCTTGTGGGCGGCCCAGCCCGCGAAAGCCCCGACGGCCGCGGCGCCGGCCACGTTCACCGTAAACTTCGACACGACGAAGGGCCCGGTAGTGGTGCAGGTGCATCGCGATTGGGCGCCGATCGGCGCCGATCACTTTTACCAACTGGTGAAGACCGGCTACTTCGACGGCAGCCGCTTCTTCCGCGTGGTGCCGAACTTCATCGTGCAATTCGGGCTGGCCGCGGATCCGGCAGTGACGCGCAAGTGGAAACAGACGCCGCTGGCCGACGATCCGGTGAAGCAGCACAACGTGCGCGGCACGCTGGTCTACGCGACGGCGGGACCGAACACGCGCACCACGCAGTTGTTCATCAACCTGGTGGACAACACGCGGTCGCTCGACGGCCAAGGTTTCGCGCCGTTCGCCCAGGTGACTTCGGGCATGAGCGCGGTCGATTCGATTTTCCCCGGCTACGGCGAAGCGCCGCAACAGCCCCTGATCGAGAGCCAGGGCAACAGTTATCTGGAACCGAAGTTCCCCAAGCTCGACTACGTCCGCAAGGCCACGATTCAGTGATATAGTGGTTGGTGCCCCGATCAGAAGGGGACCAGGAAGTTACTAATACAGGGTCAAATTAGAACGACGTGGCCCGGCGGAAGCGAACGCTTTCGCCGGGTTTGTCATTTGTAGGCGGGTTTGGGACTGTTTGTGTAGATTCCTGTTTTAAATTGCCGGCAACCGCTCCCTCACGGTCGCGGCTCCGATTGAGCTTATGTCGTTCGCGGCAAGAAATGTCGAGAGGAATCTCGACACTACACGCTCGACAGCGTGCGCCACGAGTGGCTCGATTTTGAGCTAATCGCGCGTGCGCTCGCGGCGGTATCCTACGTGTTCCAATTCTTGTTTCGCCACGTGCGCCGTGTTGGCGTGAATGGTGACGGTGTCTTCGACGTTCTGCGCGTAGCCGCCGGCGAGGACGATGGCGACGGGGACGCCGGCTTCGAGCGCGGCGCGGATCACCAGGCGATCGCGTTCGCGGAGGCCGGCGAGGCTGAGCGAAAGGCCGCCCAACTGGTCTTCGCAATACGGGTCGGCGCCGGCGACGTAAACGATCAGCTCGGGACGAAACATCTTGAGCGCCGCTCGGTAGCCGCTGCCCAGGCGTTCCAGGTATTCGTCGTCGGCGGTGCCATCGGCCAGGTGAATGTCCAGATCGGAGGGCGGCTTGAGCGCCGGGTAATTGTTGAACTGGTGGATGGAGAGCGTGAAGACGGAAGCGTCGTCCGCGAAGATGGCGGCGGTGCCGTTGCCGTGATGCACGTCGCAATCGACGACCATGGCGCGGGCGACGAGGCCATCGCGCTGGACGCGGCGCACGGCGACGGCGATATCGTTGATGGCGCAGAAGCCTTCGCCGTGGTCCGGGTAGGCGTGGTGAAAACCGCCGCCCACGTTGTAGCCGATGCCATCGCCGATGGCCAACTGCGCGGTCAGCGTGGAGCCGCCGGCGGCCAGCCAGAAGCCCTCCACGAGGCGGCTCGAGTAGGGAACTTCGAGTTGCACCGCCTCCTGATAGGTGAGCGTGCCGGCAGCCAGCTTATCGATCCAGGCGCGGTCGTGGGCGAGCAGGAGGTCCGCGTCGGCGGCCGGGTCGGGCGTGACGAAATCCGCCGCGACCGCGAAGTGGGTGTGCAGCAGGCGGTCATGCAGCCACTTGAATTTTTTCGAAGGGAAGACGTGATCGCCGAAGTGCAGGTCGTAGTGTTCGTGATAGACCAGCCGGAACGGCAGCATCGCCGCCTCCCTATCGCGCACTCTCCGATTGCAGCGCGGTCACCACGGCGACGTTAAAGATTTCCTCCGCCGTACAGCCGCGCGAAAGATCGTTGGCGGGCTTGGCGAGACCTTGCAGGAACGGCCCGATGGCCATTGCGCCGCCCAGCCGCTCGACCAGCTTGTAGCCGATGTTGGCGGCTTCGAGACTGGGAAACACGAGCGTATTGGCGCGTCCTGCGACGGGCGAGCCGGGGGCTTTGGAACGGCCGACGACGTCGGAGAGAGCGGCATCGGCTTGCAACTCGCCATCGACGATGAGATCCGGCGCGCGGGCCTTGACGATGCGCAGGCCCTCGACCACCTTGTCGACCTGCTCGCCCTTGCCGCTGCCCTTGGTCGAGAAGCTGAGCAGCGCGACACGCGGCTCGGTCGCGAGCAGCACGCGCGTGGTTTCGGCGGTCGAGATGGCGATATCGGCCAACTGGCCGGCGTCGGGATTGATGACGACCGCGCAATCGGCGAAGGCCATCAGGCCGTTGTGGCCGAGCGAGCGATCCTGCAGCGCCATGATGAAGACGCCCGAAACCAGGCGCGCTGCAGCGTGGGGGCCGACGGCGTGGAGCGCGGCGCGGACGGTTTCAGCGGTGCTATTGGCGGCGCCGCCCACGCTGCCATCGGCGTCTCCGGCGGCGACCATGAGCGATGCGAAATAGAGCGGACGCCGCGCAACTTGGGCGGCCTCGACCTGGGTGACTCCCTTCGAGCGCCGGCGTTCATAATAGATGGCGGCGTAGCGGGCGAGCGCGGCGGGCGAGGCCGCGGGATCGACGAACTCGACGCCCTCGGGCGCGTTAGCCGGTTTGGGGCCGATGAGCACCGGCCGCAATACGCCTTCGCGGGCCAGGCGCGCCGCGGCTTCGAGAACCCGCGGGTCGGCGCCCTCGGGGAACGCAATCTTCTTCTTCAATTTGCGGGCGCGCTCGATGAGCCCCGCCATGAACAACCCGGCCGATTCAGGCATCGTCATCAGACTTTGAGTCTAACAGGTGGCGCGGCGGTGGGGTGTGTTTTACAGGCTGTTTTACAGGCTGCTGAGGAAGACCATTCGGCCACGGATGAACACAGATAAACACGGATAGCTACATTTCTTCGCCTTCAATCCGTGTTTATCTGTGTTTATCTGTGGCCAGCCTGCTTTGAGGAGTCTTCCAGTGCCCTGAATCGTTTGCGCAGACCACGGGGAATCGCACGCCTCGCGCTTTCCCGGCGCGGAATTTGGCGGACTCGGCGCAGCGTGCGAAAATCGAGGCGTGAACCTGAGACCCGCCGAAGAAAGACCGGAATTGCGCATCGTCAATGTTGACGGCCTCGATCTCGCTGTTTGGGAATGGCCGGGCGATGGTCCGCCGCTGATTTTCACGCACGCGACGGGGTTTCACGGGCGGCTGTGGGACTACGTCATCCGGCGTCTGCCGGGAAGGCGATGCCTGGCGGTCGAAACGCGCGGGCACGGGCGCAGCGGGCGACCGGATGAGCCATACCGCTGGCGCTACCTCGGGCACGACCTGACCGGCGTGCTGCGCTCGCTCGGCGTGAACGGCGCATACGGCATCGGCCACTCCTCGGGCGGCCACTCGATGGTGCAGGCGGCTGCGCTTGGGCAGGAGTTTTTCGGCGCCATGCTGCTGGTCGATCCCAGCATTTTCCCCGAATCCCGCTATGGCGGCGCGCCGCTCGATTTCGCCTTCACACTGCGCCGCAAGAACGTGTGGCAATCGACGCAGGAGATGGTCGAGCGGTTCGAGAAGCGTCTGCCGTTCGTTAACTGGAAACCGGAGATTCTGCGCTCCTATTGCGAATTCGGGCTGGTTCCGGATGGCGATCATTTGCAATTGGCCTGCCCGCCGTCGGCCGAAGCTTCCATCTACGAAGAATCGTTGAAGCCGGAAGCGAACATTTACGCCGAGGTCGCGAAAGTCGCGGCACCGGTGACTGTGCTGCGCGCCGGAACCATCCGCAAGCCGGGCGAGCTCGACCTGGCCGCATCGCCCACCGCGCCCGACCTGGCCACCCGTTTCGTCCGCGGCAGGGACGTGGTGCTGGACGGCGCGTCCCACTTCATCCCGATGGAATTTCCCGACCGGGTGATCGAGGAAGTGCGCGGCATGATTGGCAGGTAAAGGCGCACGGCGCGGCGATTTTGGGGCCGGCGCCACAATACCTGCGAAATTCCTGTGCGTTCCACCACTACATCCCAGGTGGTATGCGATTCGCGATTCTAGTGGTGGCGTGCGCCTTGGCGGCGGCGCAGACGGCGGACCCAACATATGAGCCGCTGGCGCGCGCGTATGAGGCGTTGCGGACGCGCGATTACGACGCGGCGGTGGCGGGCTTCACGCGCGCCATCGAACTCGCGCCGCAGCGAGCTTCGGTTCGCAAGGACCTCGCGTACACCTATCTCAGGATCGGCGAAAACGAACTGGCGCGCCAGCAGTTTCAAGCCGCGATGAATATGGATACGGCGGACGTACAGGTGGCGATGGAGTACGCGTTCCTGTGCAACGAGAGCAAGCGGGAAGCCGAAGCGCGGCGCATCTTCGACCGCATACGGCGGACCGGCAACACGGTGGCGGAGCAGGCATTTCAAAACATCGACCAGCCGCTGGCCAGCGGCATCGAGCGTTGGAAGAGCGCGCTGGCCACCGGGCCGGACAATGCGAGCGCGCACTATGATCTGGCCACGCTGGCGGAAAGGCGCGACGAGTTGGCGCTGGCGGCCGAGCACTTCGAAAAGGCGTGGCGACTGCGGCCCCTGCAGCGGGCGGTGCTGGTGGACCTGGGTCGCGTGTGGAAGGCGATGGGGCGCAACGAGGACGCCAACGCGGCGCTGCTGGCCGCCTCCCGCGGCGGCGAACCGCGCGCGGCGGACGAAGCGCGCGAGTTGCTGCCCGGCCGCTA
The DNA here is from genome assembly GCA_003157745.1 of Bryobacterales bacterium. Lineage (GTDB taxonomy): Bacteria > Acidobacteriota > Terriglobia > Bryobacterales > Bryobacteraceae > Bog-375. Next base: position 8,410 of record PMKM01000163.1, read on the forward strand.
TCCCTTCGTCGCGGAATTTCGCCGCGCGCTCGATCTCGATCCGCGCAACGCCGATCTGCGGCGCGAACTGGGCTACCTGCTGCTGAGCATGGGTCAAAAGCAGGACGCGGAAAAGGAATTTCGGACGCTGGTCGAAATCGCGCCGGACGACATGCTGGCGGCGACGCAGCTCGGCTTTCTGCTCCACGCGCGCGGCGACGATGCGGCGGCGAAACCGCTATTCGACCGCGTGATGGCCGGTCCCGACGAGGACCTGGCCAACCGCGTGCGCGCGGTGCTGCACCTCCCGCAAGTGCTGAGCCACCGCGCGCAGGCGGCCACCGGTTCGATCGACGCCAAAGTGATGGCGGAGCGCAGCATCAAGGCCGGCTACATGAAGGACGCGCTCAAATACCTGCAGGTGGCGCACGAGGAGGACCCGGGCGATTTCGACGCGATGCTCAAGCTGGGCTGGACCTACAACGTGCTGCACCAGGATGCGACGGCGGCCAGTTGGTTCGACCTGGCGCGGCGCAGCCCGGACCCGAAGGTCGCCGGCGAAGGAGGCCAGGCGTGGCACAACTTGCGCGGCACGTTCAAGAAGTTCGAGACCACGGTTTGGATCTACCCGATTTTTTCGACGCGCTGGCACGACTTTTTCGCCTACGCGCAAGTGAAGACCGAGCTGCGCACCAAGACGCGCCTGCGACCGTACCTGAGCGTGCGTTTCGACGGCGATACGCGGGTGACGGTGGGTGCGGTCTCGCCGCAGTATCTTTCGGCGAGTTCGTTCATCGTGGCCGCGGGCGTCCGCGCGCTGCCGTGGCACGGGGCGAGCGAATGGTTCGAAGCGGGCAGTTCGATGAGTTACGCGACCGGCCACATTCTGCCCGATTATCGCGGTGGGGTGAGTTACGCGCACACGATCGGGCGCACGCTCGGCTCGGAAGCTTCCGGCTGGTTCGCGGATACGACCGACGACGGCGTCTTCGTCAGCCGCTTTGGCAACGACTTTCTGGTGTACGACCAATCGCGCGCGGGCTATTCGATGGGCTCGGCCGCATTGCGCGCGCAAGTTTTCCTGAACGGGAATTTCACCATCGACACGCAGCGGCAGATCTGGGCCAACTTCGTCGAAGTGGGGCCAGGCGTGCGCTTCCATGCGGGGTGGATGCCGGCTTCGATGTACGTGACTACGAGCCTGCTGCGCGGGTTTTACCTGATGAAGACGGATGGCACGCGCGCCGCCACGTTCAACGATTTCCGCTCGGGAGTCTGGTATGCGATTACTCGTTAGCGCGCTGCTCGCCGCGGCCGTGGCCGCGGGCGGGCCGCTGCCATACTACTGCGTGTTGAACGCGGACGCAGGGGCGTGGCCGGAAATCCTCTCTTCCATCGGTCTGGTGCCGCAGCACGCCAACATGGCGCACGTCTTCGTGGCGCGCACGGGCACGCCGGCCTCGAACGAATGGAACCAGCGCGTGGGCCAGGGCGACATCCTGATCCTGGAGGGCGAATCGTCTCTGGCGGAGATGTTCGGCTTCCGGCGCGGCGCGGGGTTCGTCAAGGTGGGCAGCCTGAGCGACGTGCATCGGCCGGGCCTGGCCATCGTGTGGGAAAAAGGGCTGGACTTGCCGGTGTTCGAATTGCCCGGCGGCGCCACCGTGTTCGCCCGCGAGCGCTGGACGGGCACGCCGATGCTGGCTGGGCTGCGGCGCGGCGCAGGCGTGGTGCTGTGGGTGGCGGCACCGCCCGGCGAGCGCGGGTATGAGCGTTTTCCTTACCTGCTGCAGGCCTTGGCCGATCTCGGCATGGAGCGGCCGTTTTCGTCGTCGCGCCTGTGGGTGTTTTTCGATTCCGCTTACCGGTCGCGGGTGGACCTCGACTACTTCGCGGCGCGCTGGCGTGCGAGCGGCGTGGCGGCGATCCACGTAGCCGGGTGGCACTTCTGGGAAGCCGACGCGGAGCAGGACGCGTATCTGACGAAGCTGATCGCCGCGTGTCATCGCGAAGGCATACTGGTGTACGCCTGGCTGGAGTTGCCGCACGTGAGCGAGAAGTTCTGGGCCGATCATCCGGCGTGGCGCGAAAAGACGGCGATCCTGCAGGATGCCCAGCTCGACTGGCGCAAGCTGATGAACCTGACCAACCGCGACTGCTTCCGCGCCGCGGCGGAAGGCACGGCGGCGCTGGTGAAACGCTTCGATTGGGACGGCGTGAACCTGGCCGAGATGTACTTCGAATCGCTGCACGGGATGGGCGATCCGGCGCGATTCACGCCGATGAACGACGACGTGCGCCGCGAGTTTCGCGCGGTCTCTGGGTTCGACCCGATCGACCTCTTCGCCGCCCGCCGCGATGCGGCGTCCGAAAAGCAGTTCCTCGATTTCCGCGCCGAACTGGTGCGGCGCATGGAAGAGGAATGGTTGGCCGTGATCGAGAGCCTGCGCCTGGAGAAGCCGAACCTGGACCTGGTGCTGACACAGGTGGACGACCGCTTCGACAGCGGAATGCGCGACGCGATTGGCGCCGATGCCGCGCGCGTGCTGCCGCTGCTCGACACGCACCGGTTCACGTTTCTGATCGAGGACCCGGCCACGGTGTGGAACCAGGGGCCGCAGCGCTACCAGGCCATCGCGGAGCGTTACCGCGCCATCACCAGGCATGGCGACAAGCTGGCGATCGATCTGAATATCGTCGATCGCTATCAGGACGTCTATCCGACCAAGCAACAGACCGGCACGGAGCTGTTCGAGTTGGTACACAACGCGGCGCGGAACTTCGATCGCGTCACGCTGTATTTCGAGAATTCGCTGCTGGCGCCGGACCTGGGTCTGCTGCCGTCGGCCGCGGCTTCGGTAACGCGGGTGGAGCGGATTGGGACGAAGCTGGTGGTCGAATCGGCGCACGGGGTGGGCGTTCCGTGGCGCGGCGCGGCGCTGGTGGATGGCCAGCCGTGGCCGGTGCGGGATGGGGAAACGGTGTGGCTGCCGGCCGGGGCGCACAGCATCGAGGCGGCGGAGGGCGAGAGCGAGCCGCGCCTGCTGCGGCTCAACGGCGAGTTAAAAGCGGCCCGCAACGTGGGTGCGCACTCGATCGAGTTCACCTACAACAGCGCCGCGCGCGCCATCGCCGTGCTCGACCGCGAGCCGCGTACGGTTGAGATCGACTCGATCCCCGCTACGCCGGACTGCGCCGGCGCCAACACCTTGCTGCTGCCGCGCGGACAGCACATCGTGACATTGACGAGCGAGTGAGCTAGGATTACGGATGACCGATGACGGACGTCGCATTCCAGTCCGGACCGCCGGACATCCCGGATAAGCTGTACTTCAAGATTGGCGAGGTCAGCGAACTACTGGGTGTCGAGCCCTACGTGCTGCGCTTTTGGGAGAGCGAGTTTCCGGTGCTGCAGCCGAAGAAATCCGGCACCGGCCACCGCCTGTACCGGCGTAAGGACGTCGAGCTGCTGCTGCGCATCAAGCATCTGCTGTACGAAAAGCGGTACACCATCGAGGGCGCGCGGCAATCGTTGCAAGCCAAAGTTCGCACCGTGAAGGCCAGGCGGCCGGTCACCGTGCAGCAGGAACTGTTCGCCACCGACCCGTGGCCCGAAATCCGCCGCCAACTGACCGACATATTGAACCTGCTCAAATAGGCGCGCAGGGGCTGAAGCCCGCATAATATGCGCCGGCGGCGGCACCCTCGAAAACGCTGGGCGTCCCAGTTGGCAAGTCGATTTTCTTCATTTGGATCGTCGCGAACCGCGGCGGGCAAGGAACACGAAATGAGGAGTCATCGGCGCTTCCGAGTCCGATAGTTATACAGGATTTCACGGCGTCCGCCGATTATGTCGATTGGGGAAGTGTGCGCCGCGCGGGTTCTTGAGGCGGCAGGCTGGGCCTCAGAGGCGGCACCCTCGAAGACACTGGG
>PMKM01000212.1 GCA_003157745.1 Bryobacterales bacterium
GCGGGCCAGGCCGATCAGGATGAGGCCCGTCATGTACTCGGGCTTATCGCGGAGCAGCAGCACAGCCAGAGTGAACATGAGAATGGGTCCAACCACCCAGTTCTGAATCAGCGATAGCACGAGAACGCGGCGATGCTGGAACACGCGCCCCATTTCCTCGTATTTCACTTTCGCCAGCGGCGGATACATCATGAGGATCAGTCCGATGGCGATCGGTACCGAGGTCGTGCCAACGCTGAAGCGGTTCAAGAAAGGCACCACGCGGGGAACGAGGTACCCGAGTCCAACGCCCACTGCCATGGCGGAGAAGATCCACAATGTGAGGTAGCGATCCAGGAACGAAAGCCGCGGACTGGTTGCGTTCTTCATATCGGTCGATTGCCTCTGATTCGGTTATCGACGAACAACGATGTCAAGGACATTAAGAGGCTCTACCTTTCAAATGATGGCCGTCAGGGCTTTCAGCCGCCGCAGACCATTGAAATCGATGCAGTAACCGATGCGCGCACCGTCGCCGGCGGATCGCACCAAGCCGGCTTTCTTCAAAATGCGCAAATGTTCGGAGACGGTCGATTGCGCCAGGGGCAGTTCATCGACAATCTGGCTGCACACGCGCGCTTCCTTACGCGACAGCAGGCGGAGGATACGCACGCGCGCCGGGTGCCCGATTGCCTTTGCCAGCTTCGCCAATTCGTCATCGGCTGCGGCGCCTTCGAGGCTCCGCAAAGTCATCTCGGCGGATGGCGCGCCCGGAGAGCAGCAGAGTTCGTCTTTGGATTGTCTTTTCATGTTTATCGTCGATTGACGATATCACGAGTCGTCCGGGAAATGCAAGCGGGCCGTGCCGGTGCGAGCGGTGTCGGGAATGCTTTCGATGCGCGCTGGTTCGGCGGACGCCGGGCTTTCCGCGACCGTTGCTCGCAAGTGCGGGATCCCCGGAGAAGAAAGGAGGCATGGAACGCAATACCTATGCCGATCCAGCTGTGGTACTCGCCCGCCAAGTCCAAATGGCGTAAACGATCATGATCCCCAGCGCGACGTCCAGGGCTGCCGAGAACATGCACAAGGAGCAGACCGCGTGGATCACCGCCAGTTCCAGGTAGGCGAAACACGCCATGGAGCCAACCTCCAGAAGGTTCAAGCCCAACAGCGCATACAGATACCAACGGGCTCCTGGGGCGGAGCGCGCTCCCACATACGCGAGCACGATATATCCGCCAAATCCAAAGACTCCGAGAAGCGCGAGTGGGATTCCAAAAATGACAGCATAGGGACTGTTCTGAACGATGTCGCAGCCACTCCCGGCGAATGGACAGAACAGCGGGATGCCCAGGAGGCGGGAAACGGAATCGTAGATGGCCACGAGCATTCCGGCCAGAGCCGCCAGGCCGATCGCCAACAGGATCCTGCGATTTCGATTCATGGACGTCTCCCCGTTGTCGTTACGGCGTGCGAGGCATGCGAGATCCTGCCAGTACTCGAGGCATTGGACATTCAACTGGTCTCCTCTCTGCCGCAAAGACGGGGCAGCGGTTGGAAAGGATACACCCATGCCGTCACATTCCGAGCGTCAATCGAGGGGAGGCGTCTTGATATCACACAAGAGCGTATTGCAGGGGTCGTGGTAGAAACTACAATTCGCTTCCAGGATCGCCTTGAGCCGCGTCCTTGCGCGGTGCAGCCTGATCTTCACCGTTTCGAGCGAGACGCCCACCACCTCCGCGATCTCGCCGTTCTTCATGTCCTCCATTTCGCTCAGCACTAACACGGCTCGATAGTGGTCGGGCAAACGCGCCATCAAGCCCTGAACGCACCCGCTCATCTCGCGGCGGATAGCCTGGTCCTCGACTGGAGAAAGCCGGTCCTCGGCCGGTGCGACGGCGTCTCCGGTCTCGCAGGACTCATCCAGAAGAACCGAGTTGAGGCTGGCCCTGTAGGCCGGGGTCCGCACCCGGTCCATTGCCGCATTTGTCGCGATCCGGTAGACCCACGTCTGCACGGTGGATTCACTTCTGAAGTCATCGAGCGATCTGCCGATTTTCAAGAACACTTCCTGCGTCACGTCCTCGGCTTCATCCAGGCCGATCAGGCGGGCCAGGTAGCGCTGTATGCGCGCGTAGTAGTCGCGGTAGATTGCGTCGAAACAGATGCTGCCGTCGTTCACGGTTTCGTCTCCGCTATCGCCGAGTGGGATATTCACACCGATCATCCCGCGATTCTCGTCTGCTATCAACTCGCCCGACGAAGGATGGCAGTTCGTCCCGCCGCAGGAAATCTCGCTGCGATGCTTTTAGTGGCAAGCGCAATCCGATCGTGTTCCAGCCGCGACTTCCGGCTTGTCATCACCGTCCGTCCCGCAGCATTTGCTTCCCGGCCTGGCCGTCGCGGCTGGTTGCAGATCCCCTCCAAGTTTGCTCGCGATCGCTTCGAGGTTGTCTTCGGCGGTCTGCTTGATGCGGCGAGCGATGTCGATGGCAGACTGAATCTGCTCGGGTCGTGCGCCGCCTTCCCGGGCTGCCGTGAGATGTCTCTGGAGATCCGGCACCGAATTGACGGCAACTGCCACAGCGATCAACGTCAATTCCGCGATCAACTGCTTCTGGTTCCGAAAATCGGCGTCGACTTCAGGCTTGGCGCCCTGGCATCGGCCCGCCCATTCGTAGATGGCCGCAGTCGCGCTGTTGCGCCCTGTGAGGGCAGTCTCGACGGCGAGAGCGACGCTCCTTTCGCACGCACCCGCGGCGCGAGCAGCCTTGACGTGGTGCGCGGTGCAGGGCTGGCAGCCGGCGGCAATTGACGCCCCGATCGAAATGAGCGCGCGTTCTTTCCCGGTGAGTACTTCGTCATTTGGCATGAACTGTCCTTTCTGTATGGAGACGAGATCGGCCGCGAAACAGATACACCCTGGCAGGCCGCCCCCCGCAAGTTGAACCGGGCCGGACGCGAGCCGCCGCCCCAAAATAGGGTCTTGACAGAATCGGTATTTCGGGTATTATGGAAATATCGAAGCGGCCGCACGGGACGGTGTTGACTACGATCTGCCGTGCCTGGCTCGCGATAGCCTCATAGAGGCATTTCTGCCTGACGCCCCGGCCGATTGTCTCTATTGGCGGCCCGTTGAACTGGACGAAGGAGATGACGAATGAAGAAGCGGACTGATCCGGAAGAGGTGAGCCGCTTTGCCGATATGCTGGCCGCCATGGGGGCGGAGCCCCGGTTGCGCATCATGCGGCTGCTCCTGTCGGAGCATCCTGACGGGTTGGTGGTGGGGGAGATCGGGAGTGAACTTGGAATGGCAGGCTCCTCGCTGTCCCATCATCTCGACAAGCTAAAGAACGAAGGACTCGTTTCGGTGAAACGCGAGAGCACGTTTTTGCGCTACTCCGCGAACACAGAAACGTTGCAGGATTTGCTCGGCTTTTTGTACGCCGAGTGCTGTACTCGCAATCGGGCGATCGAGCCGGAAGCAATCGTCCGGATCGCAAAGTAGACAACGACGACAGAGTTGAAACGAAACCGACGCCCGGAGTGTGTCCGCAGCGCGGCCGCGCCCGTGGCGATCACATCAGGAGAAAACGAATGAGCACGAACGCAGAAATCAAACAAGTTGTGAAAGAGACATACGGTCAGGCGGCCACTCGAGTACGATCCAGCAAGACGTCTTGCTGCGGTGGGGGCTCCGGCGCTAATGCGGGCTGTGATCCGATCACGTCGGATCTGTACAGCGACGAAGAAGGTGCAAGCATTCCCGAAAACGCGCTTCGAGCCTCGCTGGGCTGTGGAAACCCAACCGCCCTTGCCCAACTGAATCCTGGCGAGACGGTGCTGGACCTGGGTTCCGGCGGCGGAATTGACGTGCTGCTGTCGGCGCGGAGGGTTGGGCCGAGCGGGAAAGCATACGGACTCGACATGACCGACGAAATGCTGGCCCTCGCGCACGAGAACCAGAAAAAGGCCGGGGTGGAAAACGTCGAGTTTCTAAGAGGCGAGATCGAAAGCATTCCTCTCCCGGACGACTCGGTGGATGTGATCATCTCGAACTGCGTGATCAACTTGTCGGTTGACAAGGATAAGGTCTTTCGCGAAGCGTTTCGGGTGTTGAAGCCAGGCGGGCGACTGGCCGTGTCCGACATCGTCGTACGCGGTGAAATGCCGCCGGAAGTTCGGAGGAGTGCCGAGCTCTGGGCGGGCTGTATCGCGGGTGCGCTTCGCGACACGGAATACATCGCCAAGGTAAAGGCGGCGGGGTTTGAGAGCGTCGAGATCGAGCCGACGCGTGTCTACACCGCAGACGACGCACGTCAGTCCCTCAGCGGCCAGGGGATTGACATTGATCGGATAGCTCCACAAGTCGACGGCATGTTCATGAGCGCCTTTGTCCGGGCGACAAAGCCGGCCACCGGCCGCGGACCGGCCAGCCGCGGATGAATCGAAGATGGGTCGGCACCCGCACCAGTTGGGCCCGGCAAGCCGACAGGTGAACGTTTCGCCCCGTTTCGGGTTTCTTGCCCCGCACCAGCGGCTCGGCACCGATACACGCTTCACGCGCCGGGCTGGTTGGAGGCAAGCGAGAGGATGAAGCGCTCCATGACGATGCGGTCGTCGGGGCGGGTGTCGCGCATGCCGCGGTCGGCTTCGAAGGTGAGTTTGATCGCGCGTTCGAGTTGGGGCTGGCTGAATTTGGCGACGGTTTGCTGCACCTGCTCGGCGCGCGATCCCCACATCGGAACGCCCAGGCGTTGGAAATGGCTTTGGATCTGCGAGGCGGTTTTCAGGTTGGCTTCGCGCGCGACGAGCGCCATGCGGAATTGGGTGGACAGGAATGCGAGCGCGAGAGGCAGGTATTCGCCTTCGCGGGTGAGGGTGTCGAGGATTTCGAGCGAGCGGGCACGGTCGCGGCGGCCGAGCGCATTGACGAGGGCGAAGATGTTCGAAGCGCGCGCATCGGGAACGAGCGCCGTGATATCGTCGACGCCGACCGGGCGGGCGCCGGCATAGAGCGCCAGCTTTTCGATTTCGACCGAGATGCGGGCCAGGTCGGCGCCGAGCGATTCGACGAGGAGATCGAGCGCCTCAGAGTCGAGGCGCGCGCCGGCGGCGGTGGCCAGGCGTTCGGCCTCGCTGCGCGCGGCGCGTGTGTCGAGCCGGCGCAACTCGACGACTTCGGGGACGGCGGAATAGAACTTCGCCACGCGTTCGAGCTTGCGCTTGTCGTCGCCTTCGAAATCGAAGCGGCTGGCTTCGAAGACGAGCGCGACGCCGGGGGTGGGATCCTTGACATAAGCGGCGAGCGGCGCGGGGTCTCCATCGGCGGCGGTGCCGCTGTCGCTATCGGCATCGGCGGCGCGGCCGCGGGGCAAGGCGGCTTCGGCGTTGACGATCCAGATCAGGCGTTCGGTGGCGAACAGGGAAAGCGAGCGCGCGTCGTCGAGGATGCTAGAGAGCGAAACCTCGGCGAGGTCGTGGGTCGTGATGGCTTCGGGTGGGAAGGCGGCGGTGAGCGTCTGTTTCGCCTGGCGGCGCTGGTAGGCTTCGGGGCCGATCAACAGTGCGACCGGCGGCGGGCCGGCCTTCTTTGCGCGAGCGAGGAATTGGGAGACGTTCATAAGACAAGCACGGGCAAGCTAAAGCATGCCCCACCTTGCGGCATTAGAACTTCTCCAGCATGGCGCTGACCACGGACTGCGCCACGTCCTTGCTGAGGCGCGCGAGGGCGGTGCCGCTTTCGTCGAAATACTGTTGCGGGTTGGTGGAGATCTGATAGCGCTCGCGGACGTCCATATTCGGCAGCGAAAACAGGGTCTTGCCGGTGGTGCGCTCGGTGATAGCGAACTGCACGGTGACGACGACCTGGACGCTGGTGGCGCGTCCGCTGACGGGGTCGAACACGGTCGGGAAATTGCTGACGTTGACGACGTGGCCGCTGAAGATGGCATCGGCCTGGCTGGAATCGCCGACCAGCTTGTACTTAGTGCGCGAGATCAACTCACGTCCGATATCGGTGGGCAGGATGCGCGCCAGTTGATAGCGCGGGCTGGGCATGGGAAGGACGGCGATGGTGTGGATGCTCTTCGGCATCAGATCGCCCTGTCCGGAAATGTGATAGCCGCAGCCGGCCAATGCCAGGGCCATCGCGAGCAATGCTGGAGCAAACCGGTTCATGGTAATTGTCGCGCCACCTCCGCGGCGTTTTCCGCGGCAAGCCGCAGATTGTCGGCCACCATCCAGAACCAGCAGGCCTCGGGATTGGTGCGGTCGAGGGAAACGGCGCCGACGGCGATGCCGCCCTGGCCGGCCTGGCCGACGTTGTTGGGCGGTTCGAACTCGCCGGTGCGCAGGTCGATCATGGGCGCCGCGAGGCCGGATTCCAAGGCCTCGACGCCGGGGTTGCCTTCGAATTCGACCCAGGCCGAAAAACTGTAGCCGTGAAAGACGGGCGCCTGAATCAGCCGCAGCGAGGGGAGGGGAGCGCCGGAGCCTTCGCCGGGCAGCGCGAGCAGCGCGGCCAGGTGGCGTTCGATGCGCAGTTCGGTGTCTTCGAGCGAGGCGGGCGCCTCATCCCCGTAGCGCGCCAAGAGATTGAAGCCGAGCTGGGCGTCGAAAACCGCGCGGGGGAGCTTCTGAAACGAAAACAGGCTGAGGGCCTGCTGATGCAATTCCTCGACGCCGCGGGTATCGTGCTCGCTGGCGGGGGCGAAGATTTCGATCACGCTGTGGCGAATGGGGTCGTGTTCGTGAAGGCGGCGGAGAAACAGGGCGAGCGCGATGGCGGCGGGATGGGCGATCGAGTGGATGCGGGCGCCGGAATGGTCTTCAAGCTCGTCGCCGGCTTCGGCGGCGGCCTCGACGAGCGGGGCGCGCAGTTGGGCGCCGGGCAGGTCTTCGGCGACACCGGTGAGATCGATAATCGCGGTGTCTTCGTCGGCATCCAGTAATTCGAGCGCCTTGTGCGACGATGCGGCGCCACCGGCGAGGACGACGGCGCGGGCGCTTTCGAGCGCGGCGGCGTCCAGGCCGCCGACTACGGCAGGCGTATCGCCGACGGCGGTGAGCAGGCCGGGCACTTCGTCTTCGGCGGCGATCAGCTTGAGGGTGAGCTCGGGTGTGCCGGTGGCGGCGAGATCGCGGAACTCGCGACCCATGAGGGAATCGCTGCCGATTAAAGCGATGACGGGTATCTTAGCCAATTTGACGCTCCGGAGAGGGTGGGGCGGGGACAGGACGGAAGCGGCGGCGAAGGATGCCGCCGATGCGAATCACAATACCGCTCCCCACATAGCAGCTTGCCAGAGCCAGCCATACCGGCTGCGAATAGCTCCAGAGGCCGAAGATGAGGGCGCCGGCGAGAATGACGATGAGCGGCGTATAGGGTTTGGAAAGGCCGATACCCTTGAAACTGTAGTAGCGCCAGGTGCTGACCATCAGGAAACCCAGCAGGAGAAGCATGCCCAGCCAGAGAACGGATAGCGGCCACCAGGTGAGCGGCTCGGCATTGAATGCCCACACCAGCGCGGCCACCATGCCGGCGCCGGCGGGAATGGGAAGACCGACAAAATACTTGCGGTCGGGGCGGCCGGGATTCTTGGGGACTGGATTGTGCTGAACGTTGAAACGCGCCAGGCGCAAGGCGCCGCAGAGCAGGAAGAGGAACGAAATGATGTAGCCGGCATTGAAGATCTGGCCGCGAAGTTTTTCGCTCATGCCGTGGTCGAGGAACTGGACGCCCCAGGCAAAGGCGAGCACGGCGGGAGCCATGCCGAAGCTGACGAGGTCGGCGAGCGAATCCATCTCGCGGCCGAAATCGCTAGTGGTGTTGGTCATGCGCGCGATGCGGCCGTCGAGGCCGTCGAGGAAGACAGCGGCGCCGATGGCCTTGGCGGCGATGGCGAATTGGTCGGCCGCGCCGGCGCCGTGGGAGGCAGCCAGCATGGCGCCGCGAAACGAAGCCAGGATGGAAAGATAGCCGAGGAAAATATTGCCGGCGGTAAACAGCGTGGGCAGGGCGTATGCCGCGCGGCGCGGACGGCGGTCGGGCGACTTGGGATCGACGAGGCGGTCTCTAAGCCCCATGAGTTGGCTCCCGGCGCCGCGCGATCACACTCGAACCGGCGCTGACGCGGTCGCCCGGCTTGACGACGATCTCCCATTCGGGCCCGAGCAGCACATCCATGCGCGAACCGAACCGGATGAGGCCGATGCGATCGCCGGTGGCGACGCGGTCGCCCACCTTCTTGGTGAACACGATGCGGCGGGCGATCAGGCCGGCGATCTGTTTGAAGACGACCGGCGAGCCTTCGCCCTGCACGGTGACGACGTTCTGCTCGTTGTCGGTGGAGCACTGCTCCTTGCTGGCGACGTGGAAGCTTCCGCAGCGATACTCGACGGTGCGGATGGTGCCGGCAACGGGTGTGCGGTTCACGTGGACGTCGAAAATATTCAGGAAAATGCTGATGCGGTTGACCCTAGGGGTTTCGGCTTGCACTGCGACGACCTTGCCATCGGCGGGGGCGACCGCGACTGGGCCATCGGGAATGGTGCGGTCGGGGTCGCGAAAGAAGTAGAGGCAGAAGAGCGCGAGCAGCCACAGGGGTGCAGCGAACCACGGTCCGGCAAGCCAGCAGACGACGCCGCCGGCGCCGGCCAGGGCAAGCGCGTAGTAAATGCCGTCGAGTACGATCACGTCTGTATCATTTTCCCATGAATGGCGGCGCGACGTTGCATTTCATCGGAAATGCGTCTCCCCTCTCTTCCACCCCAGTTTCCGGGCTTCCCGGTTGCTTTACCGATCACCCTTTGGCCCCATCGGGGTGCGACCGCCCAACCGCTGCCACTCATTGGCTTCGTCGTATGCGTCTCGAAGTTCGGGGTCGTCTTTCCAGTCAGCGAAGAAAGCACGCACGGACGGGTTTTCGAAAAGGTGTTCGAGAATTGTCTGAACCGCCGCGCGCCGAACTTCTGCGCCGTGGTCAAGGCACAACGTGCGTAGCAGAGTCTTAGCTTCGTGAAATGCTTCGTTCCCTACCGAGGAGTCAGCCCAAATGATCCGATACCAATTCAAGAGGTCATTGCCCAGGAGTTTCCTCAGATTTTTGGCCCGTCCCAGCCAAGCAGCAGTTCCATCTGTAGATT
>PMKM01000223.1 GCA_003157745.1 Bryobacterales bacterium
CATGTTGAACGTGGCCATGCACTGATACGCGTTCCAGACGTTCACCATGCGGTCCGTGTGTATGTCGGGCGTCGTCGTCTGGTAGACTCCCAGCAAGCCATCCCAGTAATCGCGCAACTTATCGAATGCGGCATTCACGTTGGCTAAGTCGCGATAGCGTGCGATCACCGGTTTCACGGTCTTCTTGTTGACGGTCTGCGAATCCGGCGGATCGAATTTCTGATCCTTCGCGTTTTCGTGATAGCCCAGGACAAAAACGATCTGGTGCGTCTCGCCTGGTTGGAGCACCAGTTTCACATGGTGGCTGCCGATCGGCGACCAACCGTGCGCGTGAGAGTTGGACGCCTTGCCCTGCGCCACCACAACCGGCTTATCCCAACCTCTGCACCGTCCCAGGAAAGCCTCGCGCTGGGTGTCGAAGCCGGCTAACGGATCGGAGCAAGCGAACCAGGCGAAATGGTTGCGCCGCTCGCGGTACTCCGTCTTGTGATAAATGACTTCGTCTTCGATTTCCACTTGCCCGATGCTGAAATTGCGTTGAAAGTTAGTGCAATCGTCCTGCGCATCCCAGAGGCAGAACTCGACCATGGAGAAAGCCGAAATCGCCGCCGGCGTCAGCCGGTCGTTGCGCAAAGTCAGTTGCCAGATTTCGAGTGTCTCGTCGAGCGGAACAAAATAGCGCGTACTGGCCGAAATGCCGTGGTACTTAGAAGCAATGGTCGAGTAACCCATGCCGTGACGACACGTGTACTGTTCCAGGTCATGGCACGTAGGCATCCAGGATGGCGACCAGTATTCGCCGCTCTCGTCGTCGCGCAAGTAGATATAGCGGCCGCCGTCGTCGAAGGGGACGTTGTTATACCGCCCGCGAGTGATGCGGCGCAGACGCGCATCGCGATAGAAGGAGTAGCCGCCGCCCGTGTTGGAAATAATGCCAAAGTACGCCTGGCATCCCAGATAGTTGATCCAGGGCAGCGGCGTATCGGGCTGCGTGATTACATATTCCCGGTTCTTATCGTCAAAATAGCCGTATTGCATAACAAGTCTCCAATAGAACTAGAACGTTATATCGATTCGAAACACAGACGCTCCGGGCAGTGTCCAACTCCTACCGCAGGCGCTCGATCATTTCATAACATACCCGGCTGTTGTGGTATGGGCATTTCCAGGGCCCGGCCAGGCACGCGTCTCCATCCTCTTTCGCAGTGTAGGGCGTCCCGGCGGGTTTCAACTTCGCATGCCACTCACCGTGGACGTTGTCGACGATCTTCTCTTCGATGTACTCCCAAACCCGGTAAGACGCGTCGAAAAAGCGCCGCTCTCCGGAAACCTGGTACGCATTGTAAAAACCGACCACCGCCTCGGCCTGCGCCCACCAGTGCTTGTTCGGATCGGTCATCACGCCTTTCGAGTTGCACTCGTAGAACAGGCTGCCGTCCTTGTCCAACCCTTCCTTGTACACGCTCCCGGCCATGGTGACGGCGAGCTTGCGCGCGCGTTCGATGAGGGGCCGGTCGCCGAGTACTTCGGCGGCTTCCAATATCAGCCAACTGCCCTCGATGTCGTGACCGAACGAAATGCGATCGGAAAGAGAGTTCCATTGGTTGTCGAAGAACAGTTTGAAGTGGCCGGTCGAGTTATTCACGATCCGGTCCATGGTAACTTCCAGAAGTTCTTTCTGCTTCGCCTGTAACTCCGGGTCTTTCCACACGCGCAAGAGGTTCGTGTAAGCCTCCATCACATGGAGGTGCGTGTTCATGGACTTAGGGCTGTTCAGGTCCTTCTCACTCAGGCGCATGTCCGCGAGCGCGCTCCAATCCCGCCCGCGCGCTTCGAGATAGCCCTTCCAAACGGGATCGTAGCTATGCTTTTCGATCAAGTGAAACAGGCGGCGCGCGCATTCCAGGCTATCCGTGTTGCCGGTGGCGCGGAAGTACTCCGCCATGCCGTAAGCCGCAAAGGCCTGCGCGTAAATCTGTTTGCGGTCCGACAGCGGTTTACCATGGTAGTCGAGCATCCAATAGACGCCGCCATACTCCGCGTCCCAAAACTTTCTGACGACGTAATCGTAGGCCCGGTTCGCCATTTCGCGGTACCGGGAGCCATAGAGTCGGCAGGCTGCCGAGTAAGTCCAGAGAATGCGCGCATTGATAACGGCGGCACGCGGCGATTGTCTCTCGACGCGGAGGTCGCAGTCGACGACGCCGTAAAAGCCGCCGTTTTCCCGATCCACCGTGTAGTGCATCCAGAACGGCAGGATGTTACCGACTAACTCCTTCTCGATCCGCGCGGCCCAGGCGTTCTTGTTAGCGGGAGTCATAGTGGGTTAGTCATCCTGGCGCTTAGGCTTTGAGCAGCCGCTGGTTCTTCTCGATGAGCGCGATGCGCTGGCTGACACAGGCTGCGCTCCGCAGCGGGTCGGGCGGCGTATTCAAGACATAGTCGAGGAGCCGCTCGACGGTAGTCGATGCGACATAAGTGCGTGTGTCGGAGGCGCCGTAGTAGATCGTAACTGCATCGCCGCGGCGAACCCAGCCATTCGAGAAAGCCACGTTCGAGACATCGCCGATCCGCTCCTCGCCTTCCGGCGCCAGGAAGTAACCGCCGGGCTTGGCAATCACTTTGTAGGGAACCTTCAAATCGCAGAGGAAGCAGTAGAGCACATAGCGGAGTCCGGCCGCCGTGTTCCGCACGCCGTGAGCCAGGTGCAGCCAGCCCTTTTCCGTCTTAATCGGCGCCGGGCCGAGCCCGTTCTTGACTTCCGTGATGGTGTGATATTCCCGCTGGTCGAGGATGGTTTCCTCGCCGATGGTGGCATGCTCCATGTTCGACGCGAGGCCCCAGCCGATGCCGCCGCCGCGGCCGGCTTCGATGAAGCTATCCTGCGGCCGGGTGTAGAACGCGTACTTACCCTGCACGAATTCGGGGTGCAGCACGCAATTCCGCTGCTGCGCCGAGGAAGTCCGCAAATCGTCGAGCCGCTCCCATTTCTTCAAATCGTGGGTACGTGCGATGCCGCACTGGGCGAGCGCGGAAGACAAGTCTCCGGGCGGCGCCGCCGGGTCCTTCCGCTCCGCGCAGAACAGGCCGTAGATCCAGCCGTCCTGGTGCGCCGTCAACCGCATGTCGTAAACGTTGGTCTCCGGCTCGGCCATTTCCGGCATCACCACCGGCCGATCCCAGAAGCGGAAGCCGTCGATGCCGTTCGCGCTTTCCGCCACGGCGAAAAACGATTTGCGATCCACGCCCTCGACGCGCGCCATGAGGACGACGCCGCCGTTCCACTCCATGGCGCCGACGTTGAAGACCGCATTGATGCCGAGGCGCTCCATCAGATACGGATTAGACGCCCGATCGAGGTCATAGCGCCAGAAGACCGGCGTGTGGGCGGCCGTCAGCACGGGATAGCGGTAACGGCGATACCATCCGTTCGACGCGGCCAATGGCTCATTCGGCCGCCCGATCAGGCGGTCGTGCACCGCCAGCAGCCGCTCTCGTTCCGCTAGAAAGTCCTGGTTTGTCATATCGTGGTTGGATAACTCCCGCCTGGATTTCAGCGTCCCCGCCCAGTGGGATCAACCATGATAGCTCGCCGCAGGGCGTTCTCGACTGCCGTTGCCGGCTGGATGAGGACAGCGCGAATGGGACGATGTTCTTTGCTCGGTAAAGTACTTGACAGATGATACAGAACTGTGTACTCTAGGGGTATGGCGATTCCCCGGCCGCAGCCATTGGAACTGCACGCGCACGCGATGGACAACCTGCAGTACATCCGCGAGACCATCGAGCGGGCGGGTTCGTTCACGGCGGTACCGGGCCTGGGCGGAGTCCTGATGGGATCGACGGCGCTGGTGGCCACGTGGGTGGCAGGACCGGCGGCTCACGGCGCGCGGTGGGTTGCGGTGTGGATGGCGGAGGCGGTGGTGGCGGCGGCGATCGGCATTGCCGGCGCGGCGTGGAAGTCGCACCACGCCAGGATGGCGCTGCTCTCGGGACCGGGAAGAAAATTCGCGGCGGCGTTTTCGCCGGCCATGGTTGCGGGCGTTCTGTTGAGCGTCGTACTCGTTCGGCACGGACTGACGGAGCTATTGCCGGGGCTATGGTTGCTGCTGTATGGCACGGCTATCGTATCGGGCGGCGCGACTTCGGTGCGCATCGTTCCGTTGATGGGGCTTTGCTTTATGGCGGCCGGCGCGGTGGCGCTCGTTTCGCCGGCCATGGGTTGCGCGCTGCTGGCGGCTGGATTCGGCGGGTTGCACGTTGTGTTCGGTACGGCGATCGCGGTGAAATATGGCGGCTAAAGAGAGCTCGGTCCGGAAGGAACGCGAGAAGCGGCCGGCGGCGGGCCCGGTGGTCACGCCGGTGGCAAGCGCGCACACGCTCGACCGGCTGGTGCACGACCGGCTGCGGCTGGGCATTCTGAGCGCCCTGGCGGTCAACGAGTCGCTGACCTTTAGCGAGTTGAAGCGCCTGCTCGATTCGACCGACGGTAACCTGAGCGTTCACGCGCGCAAACTCGAGGAAGCGGGCTACGTAGGCTGCGCCAAGTCGTTTGCCAACCGGATGCCCAAGAGCGAGTACCGGCTGACCGCGGCCGGGCGGCGGGCGCTCGAACGCTATCTCGATCACATGGAAGCATTGATCCAAGCGACGCGCGACAGGTGAGGTCTTTTTTATGCCCATTTCCTTTGAACTACAAAGTAATCTGCATACAGCGATCATCATGGATGGCAACGGCCGCTGGGCGCTGGGGCGCGGGCTGCCGCGGGTGGCCGGCCACCGCGCGGGCGTGGAAGCGGCGCGCCGGGTGGTGGACGCAGCGGCCGGAGAGGGTATCGGCGTGCTGACGCTGTTCGCGTTTTCGAGCGACAACTGGCGGCGCGAGCCGGCGGAGGTGGGCGCGCTGATGCAATTGCTGGCGTGGTATCTGGAAAGCCAGACGGCGGGCGCGGTTGCGGTGGGGATGCGGGTGGAAGCGATTGGACGGCGGGACCGTCTGCCGGGAGCGCTGGCCGCGGCCATCGCCGCGACTGAGGCGGCTACGGCGCACGGCACCACGCTGCGGCTGCGCGTGGCGCTCGACTATTCCGGCCGCGACGCCATTCTGGCGGCGGCGGACGGCGCGAGCGAACTCTCGCGCGCCCACATCGACCAGCGATTGGGACCGCCGGTAGACCTGCTGATCCGCACCGGCGGC
>PMKM01000181.1 GCA_003157745.1 Bryobacterales bacterium
GAGCGTAAGAATCGTTTCGACGGGTCTGTCCTACAGCCGGTTGGCAAAGCAATACACGGGAACTCTCACGATCACGAACACCAGCGGCGTGGCTCTCGCGGCGCCTCTGCAACTCGTAGTCGGCAATCTCCCATTGGGCGACAAGCTCGCCAATGCCACCGGCACAGGAGCCGCCGGACCATATGTCACGGCGATGTCTACCGGCGCGCTGGGGGTTGGCGCATCGGTTCGGGTGACCGTTGGCATCGCGGCGCCTCAAGGCAGTTCCCCCGCATTCACGCCGTTTGTGTTTAGCGGGACATTCTGACGACGGTGCGCAAGGCGTCGCGTGTGGGGGGGTCTCGCCCACGCGGAGCCAATCCCCACGCCGCGCCTTTGGCAAGCTGGACGAATGCCGCGTGTCGAGTTCCGCACGCTCGGGAGACTGGATTGCCACGGAATTCAACAACCAGAACTCTCCGGCGACTTTCTATTCCATCGGCGCGGAGACGGACCGGTTTTGAAGTGGTCCTCTGCGGCCGGCTTGGCTGCCCCTGCGGAATGGGCTCTCGGTAGATGTCCCGGATTCGATAGGGGCAGAGTCGCGGCGAGAGTGGATGAGAGTCAGGTGACGTTCGGAAAGATCCGGGCGGTTGTGGCGGGGCGGCGGGGACGGCCCTCTATAGATCGGCGCGGGACGGACGATAAGAGAAGCACGGGCGCTTGCCATGCATCTCGTCACAGTCGATCCACCGGAGGGTCCGGCGCAACTACCCTTCGCCATGCTGGCAGGGTGCCGCATTGTCGTAACCGGCTTCAAACCGGAAGAGGCGGCGGAACTGCTGCAGGCGTTCCAGAGCGCCGGCGCGTCCTGCCGCACGGTGACGCCGGTGTTCCTGGGCGCCTCGGTCTACTCCTGCGATCTGCTGGTGGCCTGGCTGGGCAGTCTCGAAGAGTACGACACGGTGCTCGAGTCGTATACCGGGCGCCTGATCGCCGCCCTGTCGCCCGAGTCGCTGGTGGGCTACCTGCCCTGGATGCGGCAGTCGGCGGTCGACTTCGTCCATTACCCATGCACGGAGAACGAGATTCTGGCCAGGGCGGCGATGGCCCTGCGCCGCCGGCAACCGCACCCGGACCGGAATCCGCGCGAGAAACTCCGCATCCTCCTCGCCGACGACGATCGGGCCACCACGGCGCTGCTCAAGGTGGCGATCGACAGCGACCGGATGACGTGCAGGTGCGTCGACAACGGCCTCGACGCGCTCGAGACGGCGCGCGCGTGGGCACCGGACCTGACGATTCTCGATGTCAGGATGCCTGGTCTGGACGGCTACCAGGTTCTGGCGGCGCTACGCCGGGAGGCGAGGCGGACTCCGGTGCTGCTGCTGACCGGATGCGACCAGGAATCCGAGATCATCAAGGGATTCAAACTGGGAGCGGTCGAGTACGTCGTGAAGCCCTTCGATCCGGTCGAGGTTCTGGCGCGCGTCAAACGGATTGTGGCGGAGACGGCGTGAAGGCAATCGGCCAGCAGACGCTGGCGGGTTTGCTGCCAGGAACGGTGCCTGGCGTCTCCGGATCCTAGACAGCCAACCTTGCCGGTCGATCAGCGCTGCCCCCGGGATCGCGTCACACGGCCGAATGGGCGGACAACCACTGCTCGACGGCGGAGCGCGCGGCCTGGGATTCGGCCTGCAGGCGGGCGACCAGATCGGCGGTGGGAACACCTTTTCCCGCGCGCAGATCCGCTTCCACGTGGGCGGCCAGATTGGCCAGGGGTTCGGCCCCCATCTGGCGGCAGCTCCCCTTGATGGCATGCAGGGCGCTCGCGAGCGCGGTCAAATCGGAGGTTCGCAGGGCGGCCTCGAGCGTGGCGAAGCGATCGTGCAACGTGCCGAGGAAGGCGGCGAGGATGTCAGCCAGCACGGCCGGCTCACTCTGAATGCTGGCCATGTAATCGGGCAGTTTCCAGCTTTCGGTCGCAGCTTCGGCAGGCGGCGGGGAGGGCGGGACCGGGCATCGCGACAACACGGCCCGCAGGCTCTCGGGCCGCACGGGCTTGGGGAGATAGTCCTCCATGCCCGCATCGAGACAGGCCGCGCGATCCCGGCTGGAGGCGTTGGCAGTGACGGCAACGATGCGGGGCCGCTTACCGGGCGGGTAGCGGCGCCCGATCTCGCGCGCCGCCGAGAGACCATCCATCTCGGGCATCTGGATATCCATCAGCACCAAGTCGTAGGCCTGGCGTTCGAGCGCGTCGAGCACTTCGAGGCCGTTCATCGCCGCATCGGCGCGGTAGCCGAGTTGCGCCAGCAGCAGCATCATGACCTTCTGATTCGGGAGCAGGTCCTCGGCCACCAGAATCCGCTGCGGCAACCGCTCGGCGAGCTTGTGTCCGGGAACCTCCTCGTCGACGATCGTCCCGCTGGCGCGGGCCGGCACTCCGAGCAACGCCCGGGCGAGGCAATCGTCAAGGCGCGCTTCCCGGATGGGCCGCGCGAGCAGGAACACACCGGGTATGCGGCGTACCGCTTCAAAACCCGGTTGCTTCCGCTTGGAACGGGAATACAGGAGTACGAGCGGGACGTCGCGCCAGGCTTTGATTACGCAGACGTGCTCGAGGGGGTCCTGGACATGGCCCAAATCGGCGATCACCCCATCGAACGACGCGCCATCGGGGGGAGCGCAGATATCCCGTTCCGCCAGTTGCAGACCCAAGGTGTAAGCGTGCTGCCGGAACGACGAGGCGGTCGCCGGCGGCACGCCGGTCATCGCCAGGCGGCGTCCGCGAAGCCCGGCCGGCCGTTCGGTCCCGTGAGGACTGGCATCCACCGCAAGCTCTACCGCGAAATGGAAGGTGGATCCCACGCCTGGCTGGCTTTCCACGCCGATCGATCCCCCCATCAGGTCGCAGAGGCTCTTGCTGATGGCGAGGCCCAATCCGGTTCCGCCATAGTGGCGGGTGGTGGAAGCGTCGATCTGGCTGAACGACCGGAACAGGAGATCCCGGCGGTCCTCCGGAATGCCGATGCCAGTATCCTTGACGTCGAACTCCAGCCGGCAGAGGGCATCCGGCCGGTGCGTGCAGCGGACCTCGATCAGCACCTCGCCGGCGGCGGTGAACTTGACGGCATTGGAGAGCAGATTCGTCAGGATCTGCTGGAGACGCGTTGCGTCTCCGATCACGCGGCGCGGAACGTCGGGATGGATGGCAGCCGCCAGGTCCAATCCCTTCTCGGCGGCGCGGGGGGCCACCAGATCGACCGCGTCTTCGACGCATTCGCGCAGATCGAACGGAACGCGCTCGAGCTCCATCCGGCGCGACTCGATCTTGGAGAAATCGAGAATCTCGTTGATGATGGCCAGTAACGATTCGGCGCTCGAGCGAATGGTGGAGGCGAAGTCCTCCTGCTCGGGGGTGAGCGAGGTATCGAGCAGGATTCCCGTCATGCCGATCACCGCGTTCATCGGGGAGCGGATCTCGTGGCTCATGTTGGCCAGAAACTCCGATTTGGCGGCGCTCGCCATGGCTGCCTCCTCGGCCAGTTGGTTGGCGCGGGCGGTGGCCTCCTCCAGCCGGCGGTTGCTCTCACGCAGTTCGTCGGCGGCCTGTTTCTGAGCGGTGATATCCCAATTGGTGCCGATCATGCGCAGGGGGCGGCCGGCGTCGTCGCGCTGGATCATGGATAGCGCGCGGATGCTGTGGACGCTGCCATCCGCCCAAACCACGCGGAACTCGGTATTGAAATCGCGCACCCCCTGCAAGGCGGCCTGTATCTCTTCATCGCCGCGCTCGCGGTCGTCCGGGTGCAGCCCCGCCCGCCAGGCCTCGTAAGCGCCGCCGAACCGATCGGGGGCGATGCCATAGAGGCGGAACATCTCCTCGTCCCAGACCAGCCGGTCGTTGACCACGTCGTAGTCCCAGATGCCCACGCCGCCAGCCTGCATCGCCAACATCAGGCGATTATTGAGCTCCCGCAATTGGGCTTGCGTCCGCTTGCGCTCGCTGATGTCGCGATGGAAGGAGTAGATCAGCCTCTGGCCAGCCACGGTAGCCCCGTTGGCGCTGATCTCGACGGGATACAGGCTTCCATCCTTGCGCCGTTGGACCGTTTCATAGAAGCTAGGCTTGCCGGATACGTCGCGCAGAATCGGCAACAGTTCCTCCCGCGTCCATTGAGCGTTCCAGTCCCAGGGATGCAGCCCGCCCAGTTCCTGCTGGGTGTAGCCGAGCATGGCGGCCATGGCGGCGTTGGCGGAGACGACCGCGCCATCGAGAGTCATCACTATGACTCCGTCTCTCGATTCGGAGAACAGCACGCGCCCCGTGTTGGCCTCCCGCTCGAGCGATCGCTCGGCGCGCTTGCGATCGGTGACATCGCGGATCACGCTGAGCACGAGACTCCCCGAAACGAGGGCCACCCGCTGTGTGCCGATTTCGCCCGGAAACAGGGAGCCGTCCTTGCGGCGAAAACTCGCTTCCAGTCTTGCCAGGCCAGTCGAGTCCACCTTGCCGGCCATTTCCTCGACGCCGGCAGCCGTCCCCGGAGCTTCCAGATCCCGCAGCCGCATCCGCTTGAGTTCGGCCAGCGAATATCCAAACTGCGTCGTGGCACGCTCATTGGCTTCGACGATCTCGCGGTTGCGATTGACCATCAGGATGCTGTCGTTGGCCTGGAGCATGAGCTGCCTGACGCGGACCTCCCTCTCGTTGGCAATCGCGAGCGACCGTGCGCTGTCGCCAGTCAGCAGCCAGACGATCAGCGTCAGCAGACCACTGGCCATGAAGCCACCGGCGGCAACCGCATCGGCGCGGCCGGGGTCGCGCCGCTCGACAAACGCGGGCAGAGAACGCAAAACGACGCTCCAGTTCCGCCCGAAAATGTCGAGGTGAACTACGTTGCGAAAGCGGCTCGGTTGCCGGTTGTCGAGGGTCCTCGAACGGTGCATCAGGGAACCGGGCGACGGTTGGCGGCTATCGAAGATCTCGAGCCCCAGGTCGTTCCGCTCGCCCAGGATGCCGGCCATCAGATCGTCCATGCGGAAGGCGCAATACACCCAGCCAACCAGTTCGGCGCGACGCCCGGCCACGCTCGCCGGAATCCCGCCATGGCGATAGAGGGGCAGGTAGAGGAGCAAACCGGCCTGGATGCTGCGGTCGTTCTCCTGCACCAGGACCACCTTTCCACTGGCCGCGGCGCTGCCCGAATCGCGTGCCTGCTGCATGGCGGCGCGGCGCACCGGCTCGGCATACATGTCATAGCCAAATGGGCGCAAGTTGCGTCCGGCGAACGGTTCGATATAGACGATCGATGTGTAGGATTCGCGCCTGCCCGGGGGCCATACGGTGTAATCGGGAAAACCTGCGGCGCGGATCGCGGCGACGTGGGACTTCAGTTCGCCGGGAGGGACTACCAGGGAGAGGCCAATGGCTTGAATGCCGGGATACTGGTCCGCCAAGCGGAGAGACGCCACGTAGGTGCGAAACTGATCGCGAGTCACCGTCCGCCGGGATACTGCGAACAGCCCCGTGGCGCCGCGCAGCACCTGCTCGTAAGCCTGCATCCGCTGTTCGATCCGGGTCTGAATATCGCGATCGAGATAGTTGAATTCAGTTTGCAAACCGGCCAGAGAGGCGTTCCTCGCGCCCCTCCATAGCTGAAATGTGCCGGCCAGAGAGACGAACAGGACCAGGAAAGGCAGCAGCCGCCCGAAACGCGCTCGATTGAGCACGCCAAGGGCGCGATGAATGAAAGGGGGCACGAAAGAGCCGTTATGCCGGCCGCGGATGGTCATGAGTGCCGCCGCGCCTCCCGTAATTCGTCCGGGCGGAGAACGGCCGCCAGCGAACAGAAGGGGGCGTGAGCCGCCCGGTCCGCAATACGCATCGACGCCATCCTCACCTCACGGCCCGTTTCATGGAAACCCGAGTCAACCAGTGATACACACGTAGCCCTGCGATATCCATATCGGCTGATTCGGCCAGTTCTAAGGACGGAATTCGTGGTTCCGGAAAGGAGGAGGGAAGTTCGGAACTGGCCCTAATCTTCGTGTCGCAATTTTGGGGTTCGGTCCAGTTTAGGCCATGTCGTGCGGCGCGACACTCGCGAGCGTGAAGATGCTGGTCCGCCACATCCGTGGAATCAGCAGCTTACGGGAATGCTCCCAAGAGCGACCAATTTCACCGATTATCCGGATGTGCCGGCAATGGGGCAGTTTGTCACCGTTGACGTGGGGGCGATCAGGCGGCGGGTCAAGCAGCGATATCAATCGGCGGTTGGTGCGAGGCGCCCGTCGGAGAACCCGCCCCCGGACAGGGCAAACACATGCGCGTAGTTTGCCCTGCCGGGAGGACATTCTCTATATGGCTTAATCTGATAGTCACCCGACCGGAGGAATCGTCTCAAAACTAATGCAGGGGCCGGCGCCGGCGGAGGGGTTGCAGCGGTAAACCCTTGGTGCGACCTGGAATCGCCGTTCGTAGGCGCGGACGAGGGTGTCGGAGAAAGTTCCCACGGCGGAAGGTCGCAGCATGGTGACGGTGCAGCCGCCGAAACCGCCGCCGGTCATGCGCGAGCCGTAGACGCCATCGATCGACAGGGCCTGGTCGACCAGGTAGTCGAGTTCGACACAGCTCACCTCGTAATCATATTGCAGGCTGCGGTGAGAGGCGACCATGAGTTTGCCCATGGCATCCAGATCGCCGCGGGCACTGGCGGCAACGAACTGTTCGACACGTTCGTCCTCGCCGACCACGTGGCGCGCGCGCCGCGCCACCACGGGCGGCAGCAGATGGGCCACGGTTTCAAACTGGTCCAGGCTGGCGATGTCGCGGAGACTTCGGGCGGAGGGAAAGCTCGGCTGGAGGGCGGCGACGGCTGCGGCGCATTCGGCCACGCGGTCTNNAGCCGAACCGGCCAGGGCGTGCTTCACCATGGTGTTGACGGCCACGAAAGTGACGCCTTCCGGCAGCGTCACCAACTGGTGATCCAGGCTGCGGCAATCGATCTTGACGGCGGAGTGTTCCCGTCCGAAAACCGATATGTACTGATCCATGATGCCGCAGGGTGTGCCGACGAATTCGCGCTCGGCGCGCTGGCAGAGCTTGGCCAGTTCGAGCGGCGCCACCTCGCGTCCGTTCAGAAAAGCCAGCGCCATGGAGACTTCGAGCGCCGCCGAAGAGCTGAGCCCGGAGCCTTCGGGCACCGTGCTGCGGATCAACATGTTGGCCGGCTGAATGGGATAGCCAAGCTTCGCGACCTGGAGCGCAACACCGATGGGGTAATCGGTCCATTCGTGCTTGGGCGCCAGTTCGGCCAGGTGCGCCACATCGAATTCGCGCGTCTCGCTACGCTGTTCCGAATGCAGGCGCAGTTTGCCGCCGGTGGCGGGCACGGTAGCGACGAATGTGGCCATATCGAGCGCCACGGGCAGCACGAATCCGAGGTTATAGTCGGTGTGCTCGCCGATCACATTGACGCGGCCCGGCGCGCGATAGACGTGCAAACCGTCGGTCGAATCGAAGAGTTTCCGGAAGTCCTCGATCATCGGCTCTTCCCCGCGGCCAGACGAGCCATCAGCAGGAGAAACAAGCCGAAGCACAGCATCGCGAGGCCGGCGTACAAATTGACGTTGACGCCGGTGAGCGGGGCGGTGCGGTAGCCGGGCGCGAACGCACCCATGGCAACCAGAATGACGCCCAGCAGCGTGAAGAACCAGCCCGAAGGCACTCGTAAGTCCATATTAGGCAAACCAGATATTCAAAATGACGGCCAATACCAAAACGAAAACCGCCAACACGACCGGGCGCTCGAACCACCGTGCGTTCTCGTCGCGGCGAATCTTCGTCAACCCATACACCAGCCCTTCCAATTCGCTTTCCTTGCGCCGCGCCGTAACCAGGCTCACCACGACGGTGACCAGGAAACAACTGGTAAAGGCGAAGATGGCGATCCAGAAATTCTGCGCCATCACCGAGGGGAATTCGTGTACGTAACCGAACACGCCGCCCTTGTGTTCGGCTACGGTAAGACCCCAGGTGAGCGCGGCGGCGACGGTGCCGGTAACCAACCCGGCGAAGGCGCCATTGGCGGTGGCCTTTTTCCAGAACATGCCGAGCAGGAAGGTGGCGAAAAGCGGCGCGTTGACGAAGCCGAAGACGAACTGCAGGATATCCATGATGTTGTTGTAATACCCTGCCAGATACGCGGCGCCAATCGACAGCGCCACGCCCACGATGGTGGTCATCTTGCCGACCTTCAAGTAATGCTGATCGGGCGCGCCCTTGCGAATGTACGCCTGGTAAATGTCGTAAGTGAACACCGTGTTGAACGCGGTCACGTTGCCTGCCATGCCGGACATGAACGACGCCATCAGGCCGGTCAAGCCGACGCCTAGGATGCCGGCCGGATAAAACTTGGCCATCAGCGTGGTGAGCACCTGGTCGTAATCCTTCACCCAGACGCCGCCGGACAGCTTCATGGGCAATTCGTAGAGATGCACGCCACCGGGTCCGGTGATTTGCGCCAACGCCACGGCGGCGATGCCGGGCAGGATCACGACGAAGGGCAGGAACATTTTCGGAATCGCACCAATGAGAGGCGTGCGACGGGCCGCCGACATGGAATCGGCCGCCATGGCGCGCTGGACGACGAGGAAGTTCGTGCACCAGTAGCCGAACGAGAGGACGAAGCCGAGGCCGGCCATCATGCCGAACAGTTCGACGCCCATCGGGTTCTGGCTGGCGCTGCCCATGTGCGTCCACGAGTGGGTCATATTCGACGGCAGCCGCGAGACGATGCCGTGCCAGCCGCCGGCCTTGGCGCAGGAGAGGATGGCCAGCGGCGCAAAGCCGGCCACGATCAGGAAGAACTGCAGCACCTCATTGTAGATGGCGCTGGTCAGACCGCCCAGGTAAGTATACGCGAGCACGATCACGGCGGTGGCCAGCACCGAGGTGCTGAAGTTCCAGCCCAGCACCAGGTGCAGCAACAACCCGAGAGCGTACATCGAAATGCCGGACGAGAAGATCGTCATCACGGCGAACGTGAAGGCATTGAAGCCGCGCGTCTTCTCGTCGAAGCGCATCTTCAGGTATTCCGGCACCGAGCGCGCCTTGCTGCCGTAGTAGAACGGCATCATAAACAGGCCCATGAAGACCATCGCCGGAATGGCGCCGACCCAATAAAAATGCGCCGTCATGATACCGTACTTGGCGCCCGAGGCCGCCATGCCGACAATTTCCTGCGCCCCCAGGTTGGCGGCGATGAAGGCCAGGCTGGTGATCCAGAGCGGAACCGCGCGGCTGGAGAGAAGGAAGTCGCCGCTGGTGGAGACCTTCTTGCGGAGCATCCATCCGATGCCCAGCACCATGGCGAAGTAGGTAGCCAGAATTACGTAGTCGACCGGAGCGAGCTGCAAGGCTGTTTTCTCCGAAAAGCGGATTTTTAGAATGTCGAGTCTACCACACGGCATGGCGCGAAACGGTCGGAACTTTAACGCACATGCCGAACCCGATTTGATAACAGGCCCGTACATCTTTTATACTGGATGTTCAACGCACACACGGATTCATCCGTAATCCCAGAGGAGTAACCAGATGGTCACAACTTCGGACACGCGTAGTGTCCTGCCAGTTCGAGCCGCACGGGTTCTGTCCAGTTTCCTGTCGCGCATCTTTTTTGTATTGGCCGCCCTCGCGGCTTGCGCCGTCCCCACGATGGCGCAGGAACAGGGGGGCGGAGAGGCTAATCTTCACCTTCCCGATCTTCGCGTCGCCACGTTCCTGGGCGGCATCAACGGCCACGATCTGCTGCTTGGCGGTTTGCTGGTCAGCGCGTTGGGCCTCGTCTTCGGCCTCGTGATCTTCGTCCGACTGCGCAAAATGCCGGTTCATGCCTGCATGCTCGAAGTCTCCGAGCTGATTTACGAAACCTGCAAGACTTATTTGTCCACGCAGGGCAAGTTCCTGATCTGGCTCGAGCT
>PMKM01000094.1 GCA_003157745.1 Bryobacterales bacterium
GCACTCGCTGCACTACGGGCAGGAGACGTATTGGAAGGGCGTGCTATCGCATGATCTGGAGCCGGGCCGCATCTACCACGAGGTCGCGCGCACCGCGCACGAGTTGCAGCGCGTCGGCCCGCGCATCGTCGATCTCAAATCGGCCAGCCCGGTCGGGCTGCTCTACAGCAACGATTCGCGACGCGGCACGGACTACATGCCGTTCCTGACCTCGGCGGCCGCGGGCGAAATGCCCTGGAGCCGGCCGCAGGGCTACGACGTCGAAATGCGCCGCCTCTACAGCGCGCTCTACCGGCTCAACGCCGGCGTGGATTTCATCTTCCCGGATACCGCGGATTTGAGCCGCTACAAAGTGATCGTGGTGCCGCCGCTCTACGTCGCGAGCGATGCGCTGCTCGGCCGCCTGGTCGAATACGTGCGCGCGGGCGGACACCTGGTGTTGACCCTGAAGAGCGGCTTCTGCGACGAGTATTCGACCGTGCGCGCCGCCATGGCGCCGGGGCCGCTGCGCGAAGCCGCCGGCATTCACTACCAGGAGTTTTCGAACCTGGCGAGCCCGCTCGCGCTGCGCGGCGATCCGCTGCAGGCCGGCGCGCAGAACCAGGTGAGCGATTGGGCCGAAATGCTGCTGACCGATACCGCCGCGCCGGTCGCCTTTTACGATCATCCCTTCTTCGGCAAGTATCCCGCCATCACGGAGAACCACTTTGGCAAAGGCATGGTGACCTACGAAGGCACCGTGCTCAGCGCCGCGCTCCAGCAGAAGGTGCTGGCGCGGGTCCTTGAACAGGCGGGCCTCGCCGGGCCGGATCAGAAGCTCCCCACCGCCGTGCACATCAAACACGGCGTCAACCGCGCCGGCAAGGCGATTCACTACTACTTCAATTTCTCGGGCGTCCCGCAGAGCGCGGCCTACGCCTATGCCCGTGGCAAGGAGTTGCTGGCGAACCGCGCGGTAGCCGCCGCCTCCGCGCTCGCTCTCGAACCGTGGGGCGTTGCCATCGTCGAAGAAGAGTAATCGCGCAAAAGCGGCGGCGCATTTCGAGCCGCGCCGCCCGTCATGCTATCCTAAAACTCGAAGGCCGCAAGGGACGTTGCAACCGCGTCCCGACGCACGCGGAGAGATGGCCGAGTGGTTGAAGGCGCACGCTTGGAAAGCGTGTATAGGGGAAACTCTATCCAGGGTTCGAATCCCTGTCTCTCCGCCATAAGTTTCCGCTCCCTCTTTCCCGCTTGCCAATTTTTTCTCCAATGGCTTACTCTTGTTCTTGATGCCAATCTATCAGGTGATCCTGCTCGCCATCGTGCAGGGACTCACCGAATTTCTGCCCGTCTCCAGTACCGCGCATTTGTACCTGACTTCCTGGCTCCTCCATTGGAATACCGAGGGCCTCGACTTCGATATCATGCTGCACCTGGGCACGCTGCTGTCCGTGCTCCTCTTCTTCTTCAACGATTGGGTGCAGATCATCGGCCAGGCGCTCGGAATGCGCGTCGGCCACGACGATCAACTCAGGCACAATCACATGCTGCTCTGGCTGCTCGCCATCGCCAGCATTCCGGTTGGCGTGGCCGGCCTGCTGTTCCAGAAGCTGGCCGATGGCCCCTGGCGCAACCCGTTCGTCATCGGCACCATGTTGATCGCAATCGGCGTCGTCATGTGGTTCGCCGAACATACCGCGCGCCAGCAGCGCGAGATGTCCTCCGTCGGCGGCCCGGATTCGATCGCCATCGGCCTCGCGCAGGCCCTGGCCGTCATTCCCGGCGTGTCCCGCAGCGGAATCACCATCAGCGCCGGCCTCTTCCGCAACCTCGACCGCACCGCCGCCGCGCGCTTTTCCTTCCTGCTTTCCACCCCCGTCATCGGCGCCGCCGCCGCGAAAACGCTGTGGGACATGCATAAGACTCACCACCTGCATCAGCTCATCACCACCAACTTCGTGGTCGGCGTCGTCGTCAGCGCGGCCACCGGCTGCGCCGTCATCGCCTGGTTTCTGCATTATTTGCGTCGCAGTGGTTTGAAACCGTTCGCCTATTACCGCATNNAAAAGGCTGAACGAGGTCACCGGGTTCCTGCTCTTGTTTGCGGGATTGGTGACGCTGCTAAGCCTGATCTCGTACCATGTCCAGGACCCTTCCTGGAACACGGCCGCCGCCGCGCACCCCCTTAACCTGATAGGCTACCCCGGCGCATACCTGGCCGACCTCTGCTTGCAGGTGTTCGGCGCATCGGCGTTCCTGTTTCCGCTGCTGATCTTCGGATTGGCCTGGAAGTGGATCCGCTCGGACGAAATGCACGCCGGCGCCGTCAAGATCGCCGGAGCCGTGCCGCTCTCTCTCGCCGCCAGTACCGCGCTTGCCTTCCTGCCGCTGACACTGTTCGGCGGCACAGTGCGCATCGGCGGCACGCTTGGTCTGGCGCTCGCCACCACTCTCGTCGATTCCTTGAACCTCGCCGGCGCGCTGCTGGTGACGGCGACCGCGCTCGTCGTTTCGCTATACATGGTTTCGAGCTTCGCGCTCGCCATGACCGCCCGCTGGTTCGCCGGCCCCCTCGCCCTGTTCGGCCGCTTCGCGCAAACATGGCACGCATGGCGTGAACGCCGCCAGGCCCGCGCCGCCGAACGGGCCCGCCTGCGCACTGAGCGCCGCGCCCAAGCCGCCATCAATCGCGCCGCCACATCCACAAATAAGAAGCAGAAAAAGGAGACGTCGGCTCCCGCGCCGCCGCCGGCCGACGACGCGCCACCATGGCAGACGCACGAGGCCGCCCCGATCGACGCGCTCGTCGCCGCGTCCCTTCACGACATCCCCATCTGCCCGATTGAGGACCTCTCGCCCGAGCAGGCGCCCGCCCTGGTGCCGCCGCCCACTGAGCCCGTGCCCGCGCCCTCTGAGCCGCGCCGCCTCATGTACGACCTCCCGCCCACGGATCTCCTCAACGAAGTCCCCGGCCGCAGCGCCTACGACGAGCAGGAACTCAAGGACACCGCCGCCCGCATCAAGGCCAAGTACGAAGAGTTCAATGTCCTCGGCAACGTCGTCCAAATCAATCCCGGCCCCGTCGTCACGACCTTCGAGTTCAAGCCCGAAGCC
>PMKM01000139.1 GCA_003157745.1 Bryobacterales bacterium
CGCGCCAGTCCCTTACCCGACAGACCAAGGAACGCTTTCGGCCCCCCACATTGGCCGAATCGTCTCGATTCTTCAAACCCCATGCACCGGCACCGCCATCATCGAGCAGTTCGCCGAAGGAACTGAGCGAAAGGCCGCCGAAGCAGCCCTGCAACTGCTGTTCGCGCGTGGATTCATCGAATCCTCCTCGGTACCGCCCGGAGTTTCCCGGCTGTGCCGGAGTTTCGGAGTCAGTCCTCACCACTTAAAGCGGGAACGATGGCAAAATGGTGCCAGAGTCTTCTCGTTGGACACCCGCATGGCGGGCATCGTAGAGGCTGCGTGCACTCATAGCGGGATTCCTCTGGCGGCGGATGGCCGGCTTGCCATCATCGTCGTAACCGACTACCTGAGTATGGAGTTGCAGGAAATCAATCGGGTATTCTGGGCGTTGCAAACTCCGTGGATACTCGCAAAGCCGGCTGGGTGCGAAGTGTGGATTGGCCCGGTGGTCGACCCGCCTCGAACGGCCTGCTGGAGATGCCTCTCACTACGGCTGGAAGAACACCGATGGCTTGAGAGCCAGTTTCCCCACGGGGCCGCGTCTCACCCGTGGGAGGGCACCTCGGAGGATCGAATCCATTGCGCCGCGGAACTGATCGCGCAAGAGGCGGCGCGGTGGATGTTGGAGGCGGAGGGGGATCTCGAATCGACAGTTTGGTCGCTGTCCTGGTCGACACTCGAGTCAGGCCGGCATGCTATATCGCGGTGGCCGGCGTGCCCCGTCTGCGGGGCGCCGCCGATGCGGCCGCCGAAGCCGACTGACTTACGGGGCGTGGCAGTTGAATGGACTCCTCCATCTGGCTTGAGGGTTGCTAGTGGCGCTCTGGCCGGCGGCATGGAAGCGATGATAAGTCCGATTACCGGAATTGCGAAGCGGCTCACCAGATACGAGTTTGTCCCGTCCGCAGCCGTGATCGCGTACGGCGCGGAGACTAACGTCGCATTGCCTCCGCCCTCGCTGCGCTTGCCTGAGTCGATTCTGCATCCGGTAATATCCGCGGGCCGCGGCGGCTCCGACTACGAAGCCCGACTAGCGTGTCTTGCCGAAGCCGTGGAGCGATACTCTATCCAGTTCCGGGGAGACGAGTATCGCTGTCGTGCAAGTTATGCCGATCTTGGCTCTGAGGCGATCCACCCGGATACGGTCCAACTGTTCAGCGGGCGGCAACTAGCCGGGCGTGATCGGTGGAACCGGGAGCACAAACTCGACCAGGGTATACCGGAGTTGTTCCATAAATGCGAGGAAATCGATTGGGCCGTGGGCTGGTCGCTGACCAGCAGGAGTCCGAGGTACTTGCCGATGGCGTTGTGTGCCCTATCGTACCGGCCGCCCGGTAACCGTTGGATTGGCGATGCCGATTCTTCCGGCTGCGCGACGGGAAGCTGCCTCGAGGAGGCAATCCTGCACGGGTTATTCGAACTTGTAGAGCGAGATGCGGTAGGGATCTGGTGGTACAACCAGGCGTGCCTCCCGGCGTTCGGTAGCGCATCCATTGGCGACAGCATGTGTCGCAAGATCTGCGCCCAATTGGAAGGACAGGGCTGGCGGACGTGGGTTCAGGACATCACCACGGACCTGCATATTCCAGCCATCGTAGCCATAGGAGTGGACGCAGCCGGGCGCTGGGTGCGCGGCAGCAGCGCACATGTCAGCAGGTCGACCGCGCTTCGCCAGGCGTTGATGGAGTTGTGGCAGCTTTCGCGCGGTACGACTCGTGCCGAACAGGAACGGAGACCACTGCCCCCATACTCGAAGATAGACGCGGACGAGTTCCAGAGCGACGACGCGGGAGTAACCCGAGTGACAGACCTGAAGACGATCGTCGAAGACACGACTGCAAGACTGCTTTGCGCGGGGTGTGAAGCGGCGGTGTTCGACATGACGCGGCCGGAGTTGGCACTGCCCGTGGTGCGGGTGGTCGCTCCCGGGCTTCGCCATTCGAAACCACGGTTTGCGCCTGGCCGCCTGTTCGAGGTCCCGGTACGGCTCGGCTGGTTTCAAACACCGCGCGCCGAAGACGACATGCCGACGGCCTTTCCGTGAGTTACCTGGAATAGCCGAGCTGTTTCTGTAGCTCGCGGAAACGGGGCTCGTGCCTAAATGGGTCAAGTTGCGGTGAAATCACTGCCATATGAAGCGCGCCGTCCCGGAGCCTCAAGGCGCGATCGGCCCAGTAATACATTCGATCCCTATCCCTGAGCCCCGCATAGATAATCACGATGTAGCCGGCTTGGCGGTATTGACTCAGGGATTCGAGCTCACGCACGACGGTGCGCGTCTCGCTCGCATAAGCAGGAAGCAGAGAGAGCATCACGGCGCGATAGCGCAGGCGAATCGCGCGGTCCTCGGTGAGGGCGATGGCGGCGTCGCTCTCGGCGATCGCTTCCTTGGCTTTTCCAGTTGCAGCATAACTGAGCGCAAGCAATTGATGGCCGTGAGAGAACGCGGGATTCAGCTCTACCGCCCTCTTGCCGATTTCAATCGCCCGATCGTATTCCCGGCGGTAATGACGCACCCAGCCGAGAAACACGAGTGTAGGGAGAGACACGGGATCGAGACGGCGCGCGATTTCCGCCTCGCGCAGAGCTTCGTCCCAACGGCTTCCGAGCATGAGGTAGTTCCCATACCAGGAACGCGCCTGCAGAAGCGACGGTTTCAATGCGATCGCCTGCTGGAACGCGCGCTCGGCTCCGGCCTGGTCCCACGAAAACACGTTGTCGTACAAGCCCACGGATGCGAGAGTCTCGGCGCAATGGGAATCCAGCGCCATCGATCGGTCGAGGGCATCCTTGATCTTTGGCCCTGCCTCGCCGGGAGAGACCCACCCATAATCCGAAAGTACCGAATAAGAGTCCGCGACTCCCGTGTAGGCGAGTGCGAATTTGCCGTCCCTCTGAATCGCTTCCTCAAAGTATGTGAGGCCCTTGAACAAACTTTCGCGTGTGCGGCGGTTCCATAAATACCGGCCCTGGAGGTATCGGTCATAAGCTTCCGGACTGCTTGTCGGCTCGGTCTCCGTCGACGGCCCGGGAAAGGCGCCCAGCAGGCGCGCCACCTGGCGCGTGATGTCGTTATTGAGCGCGATCAGGTCCTTCGCGTTACGGTCAAAGGTCCTGGACCAGACAGGTTGCCCCGTAGTCCCGCGCAGCAATCGGACAGTCACGTGTAAGTTGTCACCCGACCGCGACACTGAGCCAATCAGTAGGGAAGCCGCGCCGAGCGTCCGCGAGATCCTGGCGGCGGGCACCGACTTATCGCGGTACGCGAACGCCGCGCGGCGCGCAGCAACCTGGAGCGCTGGATAAGAAGTCAGCCCCTCGGTGATACTCTCTGCGATGCCATCGCTCAGATACGCAGCGCCGGGATCGCCACCGATGTTCTCGAAGGGCAACACGGCAATGGAAGCGAGTGGCTTCGCAGCGGGACTCAGCCCGCGGGAAAGGAAAGCCACCACGAGAGCCAGGGACAGGAGGCCCAATAGCACGACCCACCGAAGCCCGGCGGACATTCCAGCCCCGTGCCACGAGAGAGGGCGCGGCATGGGCTTCGGTTCCAGAGCCCGGAGGAACTCCCCGGCGCTCTGAAATCGCTCCGAGGGGAGCGGCCGCAGCGACCGGGCGATCGACCGTCTCATCCGTTCGGGCACCTCGGGTCCAAACTGGAGCGGCGCGCCTCCGGGGGTCAGCTTCCGTAAAGCGTTCACGATAGGCGAAGCCGAGTTGTAGGCGTGCCCGCCGGCGAGCATCTCGTGCACAACAAGGCCAAGAGCATAGATATCGGTGGCCGGCGAAACGGGGTCGCCGCAAATCTGCTCCGGAGCCATGTACTCGGGCGTACCGGTGAGAAGAGACAACGTTGCGCCGCATGCATCAGTAGCACTTGCCGCCGCCGCGCCCGGCGCCACCGCTATCCCAAAGTCCGTCACGATTGCGCTCACACTGCCGTCGGCCCCGCACGATAGAAAGATGTTGGCCGGGTTGAGATCGCGGTGAATCACTCCGGCCCTGTGCGCTGCGCCGAGCGCATCCGCCACCTCGTGAATCAACGGCAATGCCGCCGCCGGCGTAAATGACCCGTGAGACGCGATCCACTGCGATAGAGTCTGGCCGGTCAGAAGTTCCATGGTGAAGAAGAGGATTTCTTCGCCGCCTGCGAGCCTGTCGGTGAAGAGGTCGTATACGCGGCCAACGTTGGGATGCGTGATTTGACGCGACCGAAGGACTTCGGCGCGGAACCGATCGACCATCCCGGAATCCAGAAAGTCCGATTGCCGCAGCGTCTTTACCGCTACCGCCTGGCGCAACTCGGTATCGAAGGCTTCGTAAACTTCGCCCATGCCACCGACGCCGCGCAACTGGACGATCCGAAATCTGCCGCAGAGGATGTCGCCATCGCGGAATGTCCGCTTCGAGGAAACAGCATCATTCGGCGGCTGGCCGGCTGGTAGCGCGGGGCATTCCAGGAAGGAGTCGGCGAGGTCGTGCTCGCGCAGCAGCCGGACGACTTCAGACGCCACGGAGGCGGAGCCGAGTTTTCTCAAGTAGTCCACGCGCTCGCCCGCCGGGAGTTCCAAGGCGTCGCCGAAGGCGGCGCAGACCCGTTCCCAGAGTTGAGCGTCCGCATCTTCTCCGCCAGGCATCGTATCGGCCTCTCAGTATTTGAGATTTTAGCTCAGCCTCGACCCGCGGCGTGCAGTCCCCGCGCGCCTGGCCTGTCCCTCTTTTCGCAGATCTCTCGCCAATAGTGATGGAAGCGATTCCCGAAGAAGCGACTCTTTCGGAGGAAGTATGCGTCTGGTTCCCATCTCTCTGGCGATTTCGTTGGCGTATTCTGCGTACTCGCAAACACACACGTTAGACAAAGAGAAGGGCGCCGCTCTGCTGGACACGGCGGCAAAGGAGGGCGTCGAACTCCCTGCCAAGACGACCGTCCGCGCAAGCGTTGGTGTAACAGCGGTCCTGCTGCCACAGGCGAGCGTGCGCCGGTTATTCGGCAGGGAGATTTCGAACACTTACGCCGTAGTGCAGTTGACACTCTCGAACAAAAGCCCCGACGCGGCATTCGTCCTGCATACTGCGTACATCGACACGAGCGAGTGGGCGCTGGGCGGAGGGACCCGTGGATTCCATGGGGACGACGTGCGGCCGGGCGACGATCGCGAATCCGCTCGCAGCGGGACGCACCCTAACCAGCTCGCCAGCGTGGAATCGCGAATCGTGCGTGGGCAACTGCTCGACAGCCAGCAATGGAGCGCGCGCAACTGGGCGATCCGTGTGCTCACGGTAGCCGGGTCGCTGGCATCGGGATACTCTTTCGCATTCAAGGAAACCGGCATCGCCAAGGGAATATCGGCATTCAACGGAACGCTGGTTCCCGGAGTCGGTTTCGCGTGGCCCGATGGATCGGTCGCACAGCAGAATCGGATCAGCGACTTCGGCTACCAGACGAACAAGGTAGTCGGGAAGCAGGCCGCCGACGTTGTGGTCTGCTTCTTCCCGATCGACATGTTTCTTTCGGCCCCGCTACGCGAGCTGTTCCTCAAATCGCCGGGCCTGTTTCTCTCTCCGTACCAAATTCTGTTCTCCGATGCCAACAAGCCGATTCGCGCGGCCATGGGAATCGCCGACGATGCAAAAGGCGGGTCGCCCGCGCCGGCTCAAAGCGCGGGATCGAATACAGTCACGCTGGCGGCGCTCCGAAACCTGCATGCCTGCTACTCCAAGGGCTTTGAAGCGGACGAGATCGAGCGAAAGCCCAGCGAAGATTCGACTACGTCGTTGAACCTGAAGCAAACCACACAGCGGGCCATCATCGAAGACTGCGAGCACGAATTGCGGAATCCGGCTAACAGAGAGGTCCTCAAAAAGCTGAACTATATTGGACGCTTCGGGCTTCAGAATATCGGCGTCTATGTAGACGGTGTCATGACCGTAGATATGGACACGGTGCCCGCTTCGATTGACCGGATAGCTTTCGAAGGCGACGCATCCGCACCCGGCTTCTGGGCAACGCCCGGCCTGAAGAAGGGAAGCATCCAATGCCGGTTCTGCAGCAACGGGCAGGTGAGCATCACGGAGGCCGATAAGCTCGGGCTCACCGGCGTAACTTCGATTGCGGACGGCTCAGACGAGCAAAAGCTGAACTTTTCATTTACGACAACCAAACCCATCGACTCCGGAGAGACCCTAACCTATGTGATTACGAAAAAGCCGGGCGATCCGAAGAAGAGCCCCCAGGATGTGAAGAGCCCACCGTTTGTGTATACCGTGCAATATGTGGAAGTGGCTCCCTCCATTAGTGCCGTGGCAGTCGAAGACAGGAAGGTGACCGTGACGGGAGGCGGGTTCTTCGGCACCAAAGCAAATCCACTTTCCATCGTGCTGCATTCCGACGGCAAGGACAAGGATGTGAATGTTACGCCGCCGGACGGACAGATTTCCGACAAACTGACATTCGATCTTCCCGCAGGCTTGCCGGCGGGATGCTGGAATGTTCACGTCAAGTTGGGTTCGATGGAAACATCGGCAGCCAACAGGCCGGACCAGAAAGTTCTTTCCGAGGCCGCGCCCAAGCTTACGGAAGCCACCCGTAAGGCCGATTCAATCGCGGTGAAGGGCGAACAACTAGTGGACACCTCCGGTTGCGGCGGCAAGGCGATCCGCTTCCAACTGGTGCCATCGGCCGCCAACGGCGCCGCGCCCAAACCGGTTGACGTCACCTTTAGACTGAACTCGCCAGCCGAAGCCACTCTGAGCCTGCCGGCCCAGGCCCAGACTGGCGACTGGACTGTGCACATACTGCAGGGTAACCAGGATGTATCCAACACTAAGTCACACTAACCCCGTTCGGAGGAGGACAAGATGAGCGACGCACGCGTAGCCGTAATCGCAATTCACGGCGTGGGGGACCACCAACCATTCGAGATGGCCACGGCTGTCGGAGACATGCTCGCGGACCTCGAAGACAGTCCTGGCCGGCCTCGATACAGCAACTTCGGCGAGGAATGGATCCGGTTGAATGTCGCCCCGGTTAAGGTCGAAGGCCACGCCTTCGCCCCGGGGTCGTCCCTACAGGCAGAGTCTACGAGAGGACCGCACTTATGGGGGCCGCTCGACGCACTGCTCAGGTCCCGGCGAGAAGTCCGGGAAGCGGCAGTGTGCGATCCAAACAGCCTCGACCATCTCTTTATGGAGGGCCAACTCGCCGAGTACAAAGGCGCGGGCCCGGGGGAGACTTATGAGACACTACGCCTCACGGGCCGGCGCATCGCTAGCGCGTCCGCGGGCCGAGAGAGCGAGCCGGAACAACGGCAGGCGGATCAGTCCGGCATCGAAGGAAAGGAAGTGCACGTCTATGACATGTTCTGGTCCGATCTATCGGGCGTCGGCCTGACCGGTCTTCGCATGTTCGGCGAGTTATACCAACTGCTATTTCACATGGGAAGCGTTGGCGTGAACAATGTGAACGCCGCCGCCATCACGTTGCGCGATACGGCGGCGGGGCCGGCGTGGTACCGCTTCAGCGCAGCACAGAAACGGGCCGCCGCCATTCTGGCTCTGCCGATCCCGCTACTGAACCTGCTGCTGCTGGCATTCGCCGTTGCAACGGTCGCGACCTGCTGTTTAACCAAGCTAACCGTTGTGCAAGAGTCGATCGCCACGGCGGCGATGTTGTTGGCAGTAGCCGCAGGTGTATGGGGCTACGCTTTGTTGCGTCGCGGAAGATTCGGCCCACGAGCGTTCCGATGGCCAGTAATGCTATTCATCCTGCTCCTCTCCCTGGTGTCGTTGGTGGCGGTTTGGAACGGGAAATGGCTGAACGGCCAGCAGCAATGGAGTGAGGCTATCGAGTGTGTTGCGGCGCTAATCGTGCTCGGCGCGGCTTTGGCTGCCACGCTGGGCGTTGCAGCGGCTTACGAGAAGCGTCGCCCCGGCGCGAAACGGACGTTTTGTTATTTGATGGTGGCCGTGGCTATATTCGCAATCGCCTCGATCCCGCGCATGCCGCCGGAGTCGCACGATTTCCTGGCCGCGTCATTGCTACTCCGACTCGTCGAACTGACCTTCTGGGCACTGGCGATTGCATGGCAACTGTTCTGGGGGGCGTTCGTGTGGGCCTTCCTGACTGGACGGACCGCCGTCAAAAACACCGCTGCGACCGTACCCGAAGAAGCAGACCGGGCCGCTCGCACGAACTGGACAGCCCGTCTGACGATAGCGATACCGGCTACCTTGTTCCTGCTCCTGACGTTCGCCGGATGGGCGGGGCTCCTCTCGGTCTCGCTGCCGCTTCTGCCGCACTCCGCAACGGCGGAAAACAGAGACTGTCTGGCGGGCAGCTCTCGGAACCCGGAAACCGCGAAGCTGCCCAGCCTGCTGTGCTACTCGCCTCTTTATCCCACACATGCCGCCGCGGAGACGGCTGGGAACTGGGCCTGGAACACACTGTTCCGCGCCGGTGCGGGGTTTGCGCCCGCGATTCTGCTCCTGGCCGCGATGGCGGCGATCATCAGCATTTGGGGGCTTGCGCCGTCGATACTGAACGAAGTTTCTCCTCCCGACCCGACAGACAGCAAAATCGGACGCGAGGCGGCGGCGCAGGGCGACTGGCTGGATGACGGCTACCGCTTCATGCGTTGGGCGGGGCGGTTGATCTATGTCGGGATCTTCGCGTTTCCGCTGGCCACGGTTCTGGCGCTTCTCCCGGATTGGCAATTCATGAGGGAGTACCGGCACGCCGCCATTCCGCTGGAGTGCGCACTGGGAACTGCCGTCGCCGGAGCCGGCATCGGCATCCTAGGGTTCGGCGGACGTCTCTCGAAACTGGCGCTGGGATTTCGTCCGATTGTCCGGGTAGGGCTCGATGTCGATAATTGGCTGCGTGAGCGTCCGCTGGATGCGAACCCTACCGCCCGCATTTGCAGCCGATATGTTTCGCTGCTTCGCTATATCGCGCGATGGAAGGATGAAAAAGGCAGAGGATATGACGCTCTCATCATCTTTGCGCACAGCCAAGGCACGGTGATTACAGCCGATTTGCTGCGTTTTCTCGAGGTAGAGGCACGTGCGTCCGGCAGTTACGCGGGATACGACGAAACGCTGGCCGGCTTAGATCGCATGAAGCGGCACCTGTTTACGATGGGCTGTCCTCTACGTCAGTTGTATGGGCTGCGTTTTCCGTACCTCTACGGCTATGCGCCCGCGGGTCGAGGAGACGAGTTGCTGCCGGAGCCCGCCTGTCTGGGAGTCGCCCAGTGGGTGAATGCCTATCGCACAGGAGATTACATTGGCCGCTACTTATGGCATCGTAATTTCCGGGAGCCGATCGGCCCGACTTCGTTCCGGAACTCCGATCCATCGCGGGGCGCTCCGGTCGACATCTGGACGGAAGGTACACGGGTGGAGTTTTCGATCGGCCCAGGGGCACACACGCATTACTGGGATTCGACAGCCGGACCGATTGCCGACACGCTCGATGCGCTAATCGCGCTAGCGTAACGGCCCGCCGGTATCTAACTAGCGTGTTCTAGATTATTAGAGGCTGTGGCCGGCGATGTCTACCGATCGTCTGTCGATGGCACGAGCCGCGGCACGTTCACTTCATTCAGGAGATTCTCAGAATCGTGGTGCGCCCATAATCGCACCGTCATTATGGCTTCACGGCTCACTCGGTACTCTCAAACCTGGTCGGCGGTTTGATCGTGAGCTTTCAGTCCGATTTTGTGAAGGAGTTGCCATGATAACGGGAAATCGTACCGGCAGTGCCATCGCGTGCGCCCTTCTGACCATCGCGGCTTTTGCGCAAGCCCAACCCGGCGGAAGCCGCAGCCAGATCTCCGGCACGGTGACGAAGGTGGGCGCCAGCGTTCCACATCTCTTGCTGAAAAGCGATCAGGGTGCCGACGTGTCCGTCACCATCACGGACCGCACCGTCATTCGACGCATTCCCCCCGGCGAAACAGATCCCAAAAAGGGCGTTCCGATCAAGCTCCCGGACGTCGCCGCGGGCGACCGCGCGGTGATCGTCGGCCCCTCGCCCGCGGACCCCCAGACCTGGATCGCCACCGCCGTTCTGGTGATGGCCAGGAGCGACGTAGCCAGCATCCACCAGAGGGACCAGGAAGTCTGGAAGACGCGCGGGACCAACGGAATCGTGATTGCCGTGGACGAGGCAGCGGGCACAGTCAGCATCCGAGGCGGGCAGCAAACGCACACCGTTCGGCCTTCGGAAAAGACGGCTTACCTGCGCTATTCGCTCGATTCGCCGCGCTTCGCCGATGCCAGGCCCAGCACTTTCTCCGAGATCAGGATCGGCGACCAGATGAGCGTCCTGGGCAATAAGAGCGAGGATGGCGCGACCATTCAGGCCGAAAGAGTCGTCTCCGGTTCTTTCCGGCAGATCGCCGCCACCACAACCGCTGTCAACGCGCAGATCGGCGAACTCCTCGTCAAAGATGTGGCGACGAAGAAGCCGCTCACCATGCAGGTCGATTCCGATTCCACCATGAAGAAACTGCCGGGGCCGGCAGCGCGCAACCTGGCGCGGCGTTACGCCCCAGGTGCGCAGCCCCGCGGTGCCGGAAATGGCTCCGGAGACATCAGCCAGATGCTGGACAATCTTCCGGCCATGCCGCTATCCGAATTGAAGCCCGGCGACGCGATCATGGCGAGCACCACGCAGGGCAGCACCCCAGGGCGCGTCACCGCGATCATGCTGTTGGCAGGTGTGGAGCCCCTGCTCACCGCCTCCTCCAAGGCCACGCAGGACATTCTGAGCGGGTGGACCATCGGCGGCGGGGACACGAGCCAGTAACGAGAGCAGCGGAAAGCACCCGACATCAAGTTCCGTGGACGAACACTGTGCAATCCAAGTACCGGGTTTACGCAGCGACAATCGGTTAGACATGGCCGACCCGAGACGCGCACCGTACCGAGTCTTCCTCGGCATGAGTCCGCGCCCATCGCCTTACGCATTTCGCGGCCCGGGACGGTCTGCCAAGTCATGTCCATGCGGCTGGACGACGAAACCTCGCAGTCATAGAAACAGCCAAACGCGGATGGCGGGGCTGGGACGTTTTCGTTCCGGCCCCACCGACGTTTCAGGGTCGTTCTCTCCAAACGATTGATTCTACGCGCCATTCCGTCTTTCTCCGG
Organism: Bryobacterales bacterium; assembly: GCA_003157745.1. Lineage (GTDB taxonomy): Bacteria > Acidobacteriota > Terriglobia > Bryobacterales > Bryobacteraceae > Bog-375. Next base: position 11,197 of record PMKM01000139.1, read on the forward strand.
AACTCCTCAGGAAACCCTCAGAATCGTGTCGTGACTTTTATACCCATGTCATTTCGACTTCACTTCCCACGGCTACACTCAAGAATCTCAAGGAGCCCAATGACCAAATTTGCAATTCGAACCGCCTTCGCGGCGGCGCTGTTCGCCGCGACCGCCTTCTCTCAGGCCAAGAACGTAATCCTGTTCATCGGGGACGGGGGCGGCGTCACAAGCCTAAACGCCGCCAGCATTTACGGCTACGGCAAACCCCAGGCGTTGTATGTCCAGAGCATGCCCAGCGTCGGCCTCGCCGACACGTCCACGGCGATGGAGTGGGTCACCGGAGCCGATGCGGCGGCATCGGCCATGGCAACCGGAAGGAAAGGGCGCAACGGCGTGATATCGGTGTCCTTCGACGACGGAAAGGGCGCGAAGGAGGGCGAAGTCTACAAGACGGTACTCGAATACGCCGAGGAAAGGGGCCTCTCGACCGGCCTCATCGAGAACAATAAGGAAGGTCTCCTCTATGAGATGGTTTCCGCCTTCTATGCCCACGCCGGCATGGGCAACGAGGAACTCGACATCTACCACCAGTTTCTCAAACCCAGATTTGGGGACGGCCCTGACGTAGTCCTCGCAACAAACTACAAGAAGCTCAACGACCAGGTCACGGGCGGCATCGACGCGATGGGCGCCGAATTCAAGGCGAAGGGCTACGTGTTCGCGCGCACGATGGACGAAGTGGCCAGCCTGGATCCCAGCAAAAAGCGCGTGATCGGGATGTTCGACGGCGACGACTGGGACATGACCACGGCGGTGCAGCTAGCCGTCGCCCGGCTCTCGAAGAATCCCAAGGGCTTCTTCCTCGTCGTACACTCGGACTGCCATTTGGCGAAGACCCGCCCCAGCCTCGTCCGGCTGATCGACCTCGACAAAGCCATCCGCGCGGTGGCCGAGGCCAACAAATCCAACACGCTGACCATCTATACCGCCGATCACGGCTACGCGCTCTATGTCAAGGGCGAGAGGGCCACCGAGGCGCTGAAATCCACGGATCATAAGCGGATCGTCGACGCGATCCATCTCGAGGATCAACATACCGCGGAGGAAGTACCTGTGTTGGCCATTGGGCCAGGTTCGGGGCGAGTGAAGGGTTACATGTCGAATACCGACATCTTCCGCGTGATCATGGCCAGTTACGGTTGGAACGAACAGACTGCGAAACGCTAGCAACGACTGACGCAGAAATATCACTTTGTTCCGCCAGCGGGGCGGGGCCGATCCGGTTCTGCCCCCGCCGACAGAAAGTCCGAGGAGTCCCACTAAGCACATGACTAAACTTGCGATTCGAATCGTTTTCGCGACGGCGCTGTTCGCAGCGGCCGCCTTCCCTCAAGCCAAGAATGCGATCCTGTTCGTCGGTGATGGAGGCGGGGTCACCAGCCTGAACGCCGCCAGCATCTACGGCTACGGGAAGCCCCAGGCGCTCTATATCCAGAGCATGCCCAATGTCGCGCTCGCCGACAGCTCGACGACGGTCGAGTGGGTGACCGACGGCGCGGCGGCCGCTTCCGCCTTCGCCACGGGAAAGAAGGGGCGCAACGGCGTGGTGTCGATGTCCCCCGATGGCCAAGCCTACAAGACGGTACTGGAGTACGCCGAGGAGAATGGCCTTTCGACCGGCCTCGTCGGCAACCCGGTGGATGGCATCACGTACGCCGCCCTTTCCGCCTCCTATGCCCATGCCGACAATCGCTCCCGCGACCTCGACATCTACCACCAGTTCCTCAGCCCCAGGTTCGGCAATGGCCCTGACGTCGTCCTGGTAACCAGCAGCAAGAAACTCAATGCCGACGTCCCCGGTGGCCTGGAGGCCATCGGCTCGGAATTCAAGGCGAAGGGCTACACGTTTGCCCGCACGCTCGAGGAAGTGGCCAGCCTGGATGCCAGCAAGACGCGGGTAGTAGGGATGTTCGACAGCGACAACTTCGACATGGCGGCGGCGGTGAAGCAAGCCGTAGCCCGGCTCTCGCAGAACCCCAAGGGCTTCTTCCTGGTCGTCTACTCGGATTGCCATCTGGGAAAAACCCGCGCCAGCCTGGTCAGGTTGGTGGACCTCGACAGGGCCGTTCGCGCGGTGGGCGACGACCTGAAGTCGAATACTCTCATGATCTATACGGCCGACCACGGCTACGCTCTCTATGTCAAGGGCGAGAAAGCAGCCGAAGCGCAAAAGTCCGCCGATCACAAGCGAATCGTCGACGCGATCCATCTCGAAGATCAACATACCGCGGAGGAAGTGCCGGTGGTGGCGATGGGACCCGGTTCGGAGCGAGTCAAGGGTTACATCTCTAACACCGACGTCTTCCGCATCGTGATGTCAGCCTACGGCTGGCAGTAAATGACAGACCAAAGCAGGCTGTCAAAAGAACTTCATCTTAGCAACCAGGAGACGACAGTGAAACTTACGATAGCAATTCTCGCGCTAGTATCCCTGATGCCGGCGGCCTATCCGCAGGCGGTCCAAAAGCAACTGAAGGTTTTGACACCTGTCGAAACCGATCCGAGCCGGCTTCTGCCTCCCCCGGCGGAGGATGGTTCGGACTCCCAAAGAAAAGAACTGGCCGAAGTGGAGCGTTTGGTCAAGACTCGGACGCCGGAGCGATTCGCACAGGCCAAATGGGACAACGATCATGAGGACCCCACGGCATTTGCCGCCACGATCGGGCCCGAATTCGACCTCAACAAGCTGCCGGCTACGGCCAAACTGCTTGCGATTGCACAAAACGATCAATCGGTCATAGCCAGCGCATCCAAGGTGTTCTTCCATCGCCACTGTCCCGCCGCGGCGGCCGGTCCGTCCCTAGTCACTTACCGCGAGTGGAGTTGCGACGCGGATGTGAAGAAGCCGGCCGACCGGGCATTGAGGTCGTATCCTAGCGGCCACGCGACCATGGGCTATTCCCTCGGAATCGTTCTGGCAGCGCTGATTCCCGAGAAGTCGCAAGCGATTCTGGCGCGTGCCGCCGACTACGCTTATAGCCGCGAAGTTTGCGGCGACCACTATCACTCCGACGTTGAAGCCAGCCATGCCCTCGGCAACGCTCTGGGTATCCTGTTGCTGAACAACGCCGCCTTGAAGCCGCAGATCGAAGCCGCGAGGGCTGAGTTGCGCGCGGCCCATCTGACTATGCAGTAGAGGTGGGGAGAACCGTTCCAGGTTCCTCATTAACTCCGTACTGAATCGTGGTTCGTTGCCGGGAGCGGCGAGCCACGACTCAAGTCCCTGTCAACATAACCATCATAGGAGGTCTCATGAAACCGCTCCGGTTCGCAACGTTGTGTCTTTTATTCGCACTTGTCACCTTAAGTCTTCGTGCCCAAGACGACCGTGGAGTTATCACCGGCATGGTAACCGACCTTTCCCAGGCCAGCATGCCCGGCGTCCAGTTAGATCTCACGAGCAAGGCGACGGGATTTCATCGCGAAACGATCACTAACGACGCTGGTGTGTACGTATTTCCCGGACTTTTAGTGGGCGACTATCAGATCAGGGTTCACAAGGAGAACTTCCGGACCGAAGAGTTCGAGTCCATTACGCTGCCGGTGGGTCAGGTCCGTACGCTCAACGTCCAGATGCAACTTGCATCCAGCGCGACAGCGGTCCAAGTCGTAGGGGAAGTTGCCGCGGTGGAACAGAGTTCCGCGACGGTGAGCGGTGTGATCAGCAGTTCTCAGGTTGCCAACATCCCTATCAATGGCCGCGCCTGGACCAGCTTGATGACGCTCGTTCCGGGCGCCATCGATAGCGGTGGCGGCACTCAGAGCTCGATTCGTTTCGCCGGCCGAGGCCGCGACGACAATAACTACCGGTTCGACGGTGTGGACGCATCGGGCGTCAGAGCCCAGTCGCCCGACTCCAAGTCCCGCCTTCAGATCTCAACCGAAGCGATCGCCGAATTCAAAGTGGATGCCGCCCTCTTCAGCGCGGAAACGGGCGGAGCCGCAGGCGGCCAAGTCGAGGTAATCTCCAAGTCCGGGACTAACTCCTATCACGGCAGCGCCTTCGAATACATTCGGAATAATGCAATCAATTCGCGTGGACCCTTTGACCCAGCGACTCTGCCCCCGCTTCGCTTGAACCAGTTCGGGTCCAGCCTGGGGGGCGCCATCGTCAAAGACCGAACCTTCTTCTTCGTTGCATACGAAGAGTTGGAGCAGCGCGCCCACACTACGTTGATCGGTAACGTGCCCAGCCCGGCGTTCCGCGCCGCGGCGCTGGCGCAATCACCGGCGCTTGCGCCGATTCTCAATGCGTATCCCATCGGAAACCAGGCTTTTTCGGCCGATGTCTCGCACTACGTCAGCACCGGCAGTACAAGTAACAGCGAGCATTCGGGCCTGATTCGCATCGATCACAAGCTTTCCGATAACACCACCTTCTTCGCTCGCTACAACATCGACTCCGTTTCACTCGCATCTCCCAGCGGCGCTCTACTCGACAGAACTCTAACCGATTCGGCTCCTATGAATGGATCGATCAGCGTTTCGCACGTCTTCTCGCCCGCCATGTTCAACCTTCTGCGGCTGGGCGCAAATCGAATCCGCACGCTCACTAGCACGGACAGTCACCTCTATGACACCAGCAAGATCCTCGACTCGGTGAATATTCCCGGCTTCACGACACTGGGGCAGGTCAAACACTCGGTCGGAGCACCGAGTTCGTACTCGCTGAAAGACGACTTCACCTGGACCCGCGGCGCGCATACAATCCAGGCCGGCGGCGAGTTCAAGATCGTACACTATGACTACAGCGTGGCTGGTGGTAACGCCCTCTTTTATGCCTCGCGCCCGAACTTCACTGCCAACGTCCTGGATCAAATAAAGATCGTCGGCGACGTGCCCATGCACGGCCTCCATAAGTGGATGCCGTTCGGCTACCTTCAGGACGGCTGGAAAGTGCGGCCGAACTTCACTCTGACCGTAGGCGTGCGCTACGAGTTCTTTAACGCGTTCCATGAGATCTATGGGCGCGACCTTCCGTTCGATCTCGCTACTTGCGGCGGATACTGTCCGAAAGGCTCCGCGTTCTACTTTCCGGCGACTGACAATATTGAACCGCGATTGAGCTTGGCCTGGTCGCCGAAATTCCTGCACGAGAGAACGACGATCCGCTCCGGCTTCGGCCTATATAAAGGGGAGGGTCAATTGGGAGACCTGATCGCTCCCAACGACAACTGGACCCAGGGCGCCACTCTTACGCCCGCCAGCTTCCCGGGCCTCAGCTTTCCGGCCGATTCCCTTTATCCACTCGCACAAGCGACTCAGGCCACGCCTCGCGGTCTGACCCGCGACCGGGTCGACCCGGCTGTGGAGCAGTGGGGGCTACAAGTGCAGACGGCACTGCCGGCCGGCTTCATACTCGACACCGGGTACGTCGGCTATCACGGTTATCACCAGTTCGCGAGGTCGTCCGTCAACGGACTGGACCCCGTTACAGGGCTTCGCCAACTTCCCACTTTCGGTTCTATCGACGTGAAGAGCACCACAGGCAACAACCATTTCCATGCCTGGCAGACGTCGCTGCAACGGCACTTCCGCTCCGGTGCATCGTTCTCCCTGAACTACATGTGGTCCCATAGCATTAACGACGGCACCAACGGCGGCGGCGAAGCGGACTATATACAGAACGTCAGTTGCCGCACTTGCGACGTTGGCAACTCCGATTTCGACGTTCGACACGTCTTGTCGGCAAACTCCGTTTATGAGCTTCCCTTTGGCAAAGGCCGCCGATACCTCGACAAAGGCAAGGTTGCCAACTTCTTGCTCGGCGGTTGGCAATTGAGCGGCATCTTGAGCGCCCGCTCGGGTAACCCGGTGAACGTTATCGTTACGCGCGCCGCCTCCTCGCTGCCCGACGGAATAGCTCTGCAAGATGCCGGTGTCTATACGCGTCCGGACTACGTCGGCGGTCAATCCCTCGTGCCGGCGGGCCAGAACATCAACGACTGGATCAATGTGGCGGCGTACACAACGCCAAAGGATGGCACCTGGGGTAACGCGGGGCGCAACCTGATTCGCGGACCGAGGTTCTGGCAGAGCGATCTCTCGCTGACGAAGGGCTTTCCGATCGCGGAGCGGATCGTTCTCGATTTCCGGGCGGATGCCTTCAACGCTTTCAACCGCGCGCAGTTCGGCGACCCGAGTGGCGACTTCTCAAGCCCCAGTTTCGGCAAGATCACCACGACGGTGAACGGCACCGCCGCCACGGGCAGCGGGACACCAAGGCAGTTTCAGTTCGCGCTCAGACTGCACTTCTAAGGAATCGGCCAACCGGCCCAGGTAGACAGAAGCATCAGCATAAAAGGAGAGAGCAAATGAAGACGATAGTTCATGCATCCATAGCGCTTCTTGCCGGCAGCCTGATACTGCAGGCGGGGGCAAGCTACAAACTGCTGACGACCTACCCGGTGCCCAACACCGGCACGGGCACGTTCGACTACATCACGATCGATAGCGCCGCGCGCCGCCTGTACCTCTCCCATCAGACGAGAGTGGAGGTGCTGAACGCGGACACCGGCAAGGCCGTCGGCTTTATTCCCGACACACCGGGAGTCCATGGGGCCGCGATCGTGTCGAAATTCAACCACGGCTTCACCACCAATGGAGACGAAGCCAAGGTCTCGATGTTCGACCTCAAGACGCTGAAAGTGATCAAGAAGATCGATGTGGGACCGGATGTGGATTCGTTCGTCTACGACGCCGGCTCGGGGCGCGTGTTTGTGAGTTGCCACGAATCCAAAGACATCACCGCCATCGATCCGGCCAAAGGCGAGGTGGTCGGCAAGCTTGACGTCGGCGGTGCGGCGGAGCAGATGGTCTCCGGCGGCAACGGGCTCATGTACGCCAACATCGAGCAACTTGGCGAAGTGCTCGCGTTCGATGCCAAGACTCTCCAAATCAGGAATCACTTTCCGGCCGCAGGCTGCACCCAGGCGTCGGGACTGGCCGTCGATACCAAGAATCTGCGGCTGTTCATGGGCTGCCGCAGCAAAATCATGTTCGTGATGGACGGGCACGACGGCAGAATCGTCACCCAGATGCCGATCGGGGCGAAGAACGATAACGCCTGGTTCGATCCGCAGCAGCGCCTGGTTTTCGTCTCCAACGGCGAAGGAGTGTTGAACATCTTCCATCAGAAAGGGCCCGACGAGTATGAGGATGCCGGCGCGGTCACGACCGAGCCCAACGCCAAGACCTCGGCCTTCGACGCCAAGACGGGGAAGGTCTTCCTGCTCTCGGGGCAGTTCGAGTCTATCCCGGCGGCCGATCCATCCCAGAAGCCGAAACGCAAGACCAAGGAAGGAACATACAAGGTCCTGGTGGTCGGCAAGTAGCGCGTCCGGCGGAAGGAAACGGCAGGGCCACCCGGATTGGGGAGGGCTGGTGCGCCGTGCTTATGGTATCCCGGTACAGTGAGCAAGAACATTTTGGTCATCGAAGACGATCTCGAAATGGCGGGTGTCCTGCATCAGGGGCTGGAAATCGAGGACTATGTAGTGACCCTCGCACACACCGGTTGGAATGGCCTCGAACTGGCACAAAAAGGCGAGTTCGCGGCCATCCTCCTGGACGTCATGCTGCCCGGGCTGGACGGCTTCGCGCTGGCCCGGCAGTTGCGCTCCTCGGGCAACTTGACCCCGATTCTGATGGTGACCGCCCGCGACAGTGTCGGCGACGTCGTCATCGGCCTGGATGCGGGTGCGGAGGATTACCTCACCAAACCGTTCTCATTTCTGGAGTTGTTAGCGCGATTGCGGGCGCTGATCCGCAGACGCGATCCCCAGCCGCGCGAGTTGCGGGTGGCGGATCTAACTATGAATACGACATCGCATGAGGTCTTCCGGAACCGTCGGCCGGTCGCCCTCACCAAGACCGAATATCTGCTCCTGGAGAGCCTTATGAAGAACGCGGACCACGTGGTATCGCGCGACGAAATCGTTAGAACCGTCTGGGGGGCAGGCGCTCCAATCGGGGACAACTGCATTGACGTATATGTCAAAGCGCTTCGAGCCAAGGTGGACGGGAACGGCCGTCAAAAACTGATTCAGACTGTTCGCGGATTCGGATATAAGGTGAGCGTGCAAAGATGAAAGTCGCCATTCGCACACGCCTGACGGTCGTCTTCGGCACCGTCTTTTGCGCCAGCATGCTGTTGCTGGAAGCGGGCGCCTATATTGGCCTCGGTTCTTCCACAAACGCCGTAGTGGACAGCGAGTTGCGGGCCAGGCTTCTGGGCGTGGTCGATTTCCTGGACAATCATGTGGCGAAATACTCGTTGCCGCATCTGCAAGCGGAGTTCAGGAGCCACGGAGCGCTAGAGCCGGAACTGCTTTCCGTATCCGACGTGGAAAGAGGCGAGGTTTTCGAGCCGCCAGCGATGCGCGGGATTGCGGCGGGAAAGCGGGCTGCCGCGGAGGCCGTGGTCTGGACGACCCGGAACAATAAGGCGCCGCTGCGGGTTCTGACGGCGCGCCGCACCATCCGCGGACGCCAGTACGATCTGAATCTGGCCACGGATTTGACCCTGCCTGCGGGAGTGATGCGGGGCTTCCGCTGGATGCTGTTTCTTTCCGCGCCGTTAGCGCTCGCCTTCGCCTCCGCCGCCGGGTATTGGATCAGCGGACGGGCTCTAACACCGGTCTCCGAACTGACCCGTGCGGCCCAGACCATCGGCGCAGCAAGCCTGGCGCAGCGCGTATACGTGCCAAGCAGCGGGGACGAAATTGAGGAACTGGCAGTCACCCTGAACGGCATGCTGACGCGGATCGAAGACGCTTTCCGGCACGTTTCGCAGTTCACTTCCGATGCCTCGCATGAGCTGCGAACCCCGTTGGCGTTGATTCGGGCGACCGCCGAGGTAGCCCTGCTCCAGCCCGCCGGCAACGCCGAATCCTATCGGACAGCTCTCCACCGCGTGTTGATCGAGGCGGAAAAGAACACCGTCCTGTTGGACAACCTGCTGCAACTCTCTCGCGCCGATTCGGCGGCAAGAGCCGTGAACCTGCGTCCGTTGAACCTGGCGAGGAAGTTGGGGCAAGCCTGTGAGCGGGTAGATCTGCTGGCCCGCGAGAAGAGGATCGCCCTTCAAGCCGAGCTTGCCGACGACAGCAAAGCAATCGACAGTGCGCCCGACATTTCGGGAGATCCGAACGACATCCTGCGCCTCTGCCTGATCCTACTCGACAACGCAATCAAGTATACGCCCGCGGGCGGGAACATCACTGCCACAGTGACCCGCGCCGGAAGAACAGTGAGCCTGGAAGTGCGCGACACCGGGATCGGAATCTCCGAAAACGATCTGTCCAAGATATTCCTACGCTTTTTTCGCGGCGATGAGGCCAGGACCAACGGCACGGGCGCGGGACTCGGCCTCGCCATCGCAAAGGCGATTGCGGATGCGCACCACGCGAGGATCCGCGTCACCAGTTCACTGGGCAGAGGCTCGACTTTCCGGATCGACTTCCCGGCCATCCGCGACATTCATCGGGAGGAAGTAGCGGCTTGTTGCGCACTTACCGACCAAAGTTAAGGGACTCCGCGCCGTGCTTCGATTTGAGTCTTCGGGCCGCCGCCCACGGCGCCATTTCAGTTCAGGAGCTTGTCAGTTGATCAGATTACTCGTTTTCGGTTTCCTGCTTTCCGCCTCCGCCTTTGCGCAGACGGCATCTCTGCGCGGCCAGGTCACCGATCCATCCGGCTCCGTGGTGCCGGGCGCCAGCATCGTGCTCACCGGAAGAGACAAGGCCCATGGCGCCACTTCCGACGCCGCTGGAGTTTACCAGTTACAGGGTCTGCCCCCCGGCAGCTACACGATCCAGGCCTCCGCGGCGGCCCTCTCATCGGGTGCTCCCGCTAAGTTGACCATCAAGCCGGGCGCCCAGGAGTTAGACATCCGTCTGCTGATAGCCGCAACCACTCAGCAACTCGATGTGAAAGGCGACGCCGGCACCGCGATTGACGTCGATCCTGCCGCCAATGCCAGTGCGGTGATACTGCGGGGAGAGGATCTGGAGGCCCTTTCGGACAATCCTGACGATCTGCAAGCCGACCTTCAGGCTCTTGCCGGTCCCGCCGCCGGGCCCAGCGGAGGCTCCATCTTCATCGACGGCTTCAGCGGCGGCGAGATTCCGCCCAAGGAATCCATCCGCGAGATCCGCATCAATTCCGACCCCTTTTCCGCCGAATACGACAAGATGGGCTACGGGCGCATCGAGATCTTCACCAAGCCAGGCAGCAACAAGTACCACGCCACCGCGGACTACAACTTCGCCAACGATTTCTGGAATTCGCGCAATCCTTATGCGGCGGGCAAAGCGCCCCTGCAGTTGGATGAGTTCGAAGGCGACGCCAGCGGGCCCGTCGGCAAACGCGCGTCGTTCACGGTGGATGCCCGGCACAACATGGTGGACAACGGAGCCATCGTCAACGCGGTGGCGCTCAATCCGCAGAGTCTCACCCAGCAGCCCTACACCGCCATTTTTACCGTGCCGCAGCGCTACACCCGCGTGACCCCGCGCATCGATTACCAGTTGAGCGCCAACCACACGCTTTCGGTCCGCTATGGCATCACGCGCGGGAACATCAACGGCGCGGGGATCGGCAGCTTCGACCTGACTTCCCGCGGATACCACACCACGTATCTCAACCAATTGGTGCAAGCAACCGAAACGGCCGTTCTGGGGACGGCCATCAACGAGACGCGCTTTCAGTATTACCGCAATGCCAACCAGATGCGGGCGCTCGACGCCAGTCCCGTCATCCAGGTGCTTGGTTCGTTCACCGGCGGCGGGTCCCAACTGGGCCAGTCGGCTGACACGCAGAACAGCCTCGAGTTTCAGAACTACACTTCCATCCTGCGCGGAACCCACTCCTGGCGGTTCGGCGTCCGGCTGCGCGATCAAACGGACGACAGCAGATCTCCCGTCAACTTCAACGGAACCTACACCTTTGGTGGTCGGACCGCTCCCCCGCTGGATGCCGCGAATCAGCCCATCGCGGGAGAGACGGAACAGATCAGTTCCATTGAGAGCTACCGCCGAACGCTCCTGTTCCAGGGGCTCGGCTACTCCGCCTCCCAAATCCGGGCGCTTGGCGGCGGCGCCACCCAGTTCAGCATCGCTGCAGGGCGCCCGGAAACATCAGTGCGGCAGTTTGATTTGGGACTCTTCTGGGGAGACACTTGGCGCATCCGCCCAAACGTGACGATGTCCTACGGCTTGCGCTACGAAATGCAAACTAATATTCACGATTGGCGCGACATCGCGCCGCGCCTCTCCATCGCCTGGTCGCCCCGGACCACTGCGCGCCAAAAAACCGTCCTACGCGCGGGCTTCGGCGCGTTTTACGACCGCTACGCGCTGGCCAACACTCTCACCACCGAGCGATTCAACGGATCGGTACAGCAGCAATACGTCATCACCAACCCCGACACCTACCCTGTCATCCCGTCTTTGGCGACCCTGAGCGCGGACCGCTCCGGCCAGATCGTGAACTTGGCTGACGCCAGCTTGCGCGCACCCTACATCCTGCAATCCGCCGTTACATTCGAACGCCAGTTATCGTCCAACACCACCGCCGCCATCACCTACACGAACTCGCACGGCGTTCATCTGCTGCGGTCGCGCGATATCGACGCACCGGCCTCCAGCCCGGAATTCCTGATCGAATCCACCGGCATCTACAACCAGAATCAGGTCATCGCGAACGTGAACACGAAGGTGAACAGGAGTATCTCGCTGTTCGGCTTCTACGTGCTCAATAAGGCGATGAGCGACACCGACGGCGTTGGCACATCTCCCGCCAATCCCTACAGCGATCATGGTGAGTACGGACCGGCGGCTACGGACATCCGCCACCGTGGCACTATCGGCGGCTCGATTACCACCCGCTGGGATGTTCGCCTCAGCCCGTTCGTGATCTTGCAGAGCGGCGCACCGTTCAACATCACCACCGGCAGCGACGTCTACGGAACCACCCTGTTCAACGCGCGGCCCGGAATCGCCACAGACCCCTCGCGGCCCGGGCTGATCAAAACATCGTACGGTCTACTCGACCCCTCCCCTATCCCGACCGAAGAGATCCTGCCTCGTAACTACGGTCGCGGACCATGCCAGTTCACAGTCAACCTCCGACTCTCCAAAACCATCGGCATCGGACCGCTGAAAGAAGGCTCGAGCGCGCAGGCAGCGGCTGTTCCCACCGCGGGCCAAAACCAACGCGCGGCGCTGAACGGTCAAGGACTGGCCAAACTGATCGGCGCACCCTCTGGCCCCCGCCGCTACAGCCTGATCCTCGGCATGTCCGTGCGCAACCTGCTGAATCACACCAACCCCGGCCCCATCATGGGCAACATCACCTCTCCGCTGTTCGGACGTGCCAACCAGATCGCGGGAGCTCCTAACGGCGAGGGATTCTCCGAGAACGCCAGCAATCGCCGTCTGGAGCTGCGACTCGAGTTCACCTTCTAACGCGTCCCAAGCATTTGGCTCTGCGAAGAATGGGAATGAAATCGCTACCGTTTCCAATTGTGTATATCGCGAAACCCGATCTGGCTTTATGGATGTCAGCGTGTGGTGCCTGCCGGATCGAGACGATCAATGCTGTCGAGGCGTGGAGCGGCTCGCTGCCCCGCGACGGCTACTCGAACATGCGCCGGGTCATGCTGCACACGTTGAATTTCGCCGACATGCTGCCGATCACATCCCCGCGCCTTCGCGGATTGCGAGATGGGAGCGAATTGCTTCGACGATCATGAGCCGGGGGGTGGGCGGATCGTCGAGCGGCACCGCAGTCGGCGGCGGCTGGACTGGCTCACTAGGGCCGCTCCCGGAACTCGCGATCTCCCACTCCGCCACCACGGCTTTAGCGTCGGGCCATGCGCTTCGTTCCGTATTCTTGCGCTTGAATTGTCCGTTCAGGGTGCCGGACGCGTAGATTGGGCAGGAGTGCTTCTTCCACGATCGGCGAAGCTCGTCGGCTTCGTAGGTCATGTCATGCAGAGCACGACCGCCTGGACAGTAGGAACCGTGCCGGCGATAGATGTTCAGGGCCATGACGACCTGCCCTGATTCCAGCATGCATCACCCAAAACTGCCCAAGAAAACCGCCGATTCCGAGCTAAGCGCTTGATTCCAAAATGGCGGTGAGGGTGGGATTCGAACCCACGGAACCCGCAAAGGTTCAACGGTTTTCGAGACCGCCCGATTCAACCGCTCTCGCACCTCACCGTAGCTTCATTCTACCCGATTTCCCCGCTACTTGCCGAAGCATCGCGAGTCGCCATGTTTGCGCCGCGACCGAAACGCGCAGTTGTAGTACACTAAAGTCTTGTGGGACGCGTTCGAGAGGTACTTTCGTTCGTCTGAAAGCTCTTCGAACTGTTCCATACGTCAGGCGGTCCGAACCTGGTGGCCTGCCTACAAATCGTTGAAAATGCGCGCCCGTAGCTCAGTTGGATNNAGAGCGTCTGGCTACGAACCAGAATTTAGAAACCGCTCCTTTTCGATTGATTCTACACCATTTACCGGCACTTTTGCAACCCAGTTTTTTAACGCACAGTACCTCTAAATCACACCCCTATTCACTCCGGCCGCGCTGGGGAGTACAATGGCTCACGACCCAAATGCCATCCCCGAAGCCTCTGCCAAACCATCTAGCACAAGAACTTTCGAAACTCCGCCTATGGGCATTCGTTGGTGCAG
>PMKM01000226.1 GCA_003157745.1 Bryobacterales bacterium
TCCAGCAGAATGTTCAGCGACTCCCGCACGATGTCCCGCGCCGTCCACACGATCAGCAGGGCGATCAGGATGGAGAGCACCGGATCCACCCGCACCCAGCCGGTGTAGCGGATCACCGCGCCGCCGGCGACGATGGCCGCGGAGCCCAGAGCGTCGCCCAGCATGTGTACGAAGGCGCTTCTCACGTTCAGATCGTGGCTACTGGCCGGGCGCAGCGCCAGCATGATGCCGCCGTTGACCAGCAGGCCCAGCGCCGCAACTGCCATCATGATGATCTCGCTCACCGGCGCGGGGTGGCGCAACCGCTCCACGCTTTCCCACAAAATCCAGACCGAAAGCGCCACCAGCGTCGAAGCGTTGATGAATGCCACCAGCACGCCGGCGCGGTGATACCCGTAAGTCTTGATCTCATCGGCCGGCTTGGACTGGAAGTAAACGCCGAACCATGCCAGCAGCAGCGCCAGTGCGTCGGTGAAGTTATGGCCGGCGTCGGAGAGCAAGGCCAGCGAGTGGGCCCGCATTCCGGCCGCCACTTCCACCGCCACGAAGACCAGCGTGGCGGCCAGCGACCAGCGCAAGACGCCGCTCGCGTCCGCGGAATGGGAGTTGTTATGCGAGTGCAAGAGATTTCCTTGAGTCCCTGGCCGGCAGCGCGGGCAAGTGCTCTGCCCGCCAACCTGCTTCCTTTTATCTTAACCGCCCCGGGCGGGGACGGCGGCTGCCGCACTCGCTGCGGTTCCCGGTATGCGTCTCGCGCTGCGTTTCGGAGCCGCGACCGTCAGGGAGCGGTCAAGCCCGCGCTCGCGTTCCACCGCCGGCGCGATAGCCACCGCATGCGACATCTCCCGCGCCGGCCGCGCGGCCGGCTTCATCACCAGCAACATGGCCGCCATGGCGGCAACCAGCGGCACCGCCCACGGCCACACCGCGCGCCGGCGCGGCGATTTCGCTAACTCGGCCAGCACACGCCCGCGCACGGTCGCATAGCGCTCCGCCTCGATCGGCTCCGCGTGCGCCGCGCGCAGCCCATCCAATTCCAGACGCAGTTCGGCCGCCAGCGCACGACACGGCGCACACCGGTTCAAATGCCGCTCGACGCCGGCCGCCTCGGCTGCGTCCAGGTCGCCGCCAGCCAGCAGCGCGACCCGCTCTTCCCAAATCGCACAATTCATATGCGCCTCCGCGAATTGCGCTCGACGAAATCCCGCATCTTCAACCGGGCCTTGGAAATCTGCGAACGCACGGTCGCGACCTTCGACCCGAGCACGCCGGCCACTTCCGTGGTGGAGAGCCCTTCCAGATCGCGCAGCACCAGCGCGGCGCGCTCCTTTTCGGAAAGCGTCCGCAGGCTGCGCAGCAGCAACGAGCGCCGTTCGGCTTCTCTGGCGAACTGCTGCGGATCGCCGGCGGCGGCCACCTCCGGCGCGTCCTCCACCGGAACCGTGTTCGCGCGGCGCCGCCGTGCATCGTGGCACACGTTCACCGTCACACGGTAAAGCCAGGCGGCCAGGTTGACCGAGTCGAGCCTGGCGAGGTTGCGGTAAAGCCGCAGGAATACTTCCTGCGATGCGTCCTCGGCGTCCTCGATATTGCCGGCCAGCCGATAGGCCGTCCCCAGCACCATGCGCTCGTAGCGGCGCATCAGCAGATCGAACGTGGCTGCGTCGCCCGACCGCGCGGCCTCGATCATGGTGTCGCGGCCCTCCGCTTGGTCCCCCGCTTCGGCCGCCGCCAGTGCCAGAGTTTTCATCCTCTATCAGATAAACTGCCGGCGGGCGAAAAGCGTGTATGCGATTTTTGGGTGGCGCCGGCACGCCCTAAGATGCTGCTGCCCCGCCAATCGCCGAACCACGCTACACTGACCCCAAGACCGCCATGACTACCAACGCGCCCGGGGCGCAACCTTCGCACGCGCAGTACGACACCCGCTTCTTCGGCCATCCGCGCGGATTGGCCACCCTGTTCTTCACCGAGATGTGGGAGCGCTTCAGCTACTACGGCATGCGCGCCATCCTCATCTATTACATGACGGACAAGATCGTCAAGGGTGGGCTGGGCTTCAGCGACGACAAAGCCGGCGCGGTCTACGGCCTCTACACGGCGATGGTCTATGTGCTGTGCCTGGGCGGCGGATGGGTGGCGGACCGCATCGTCGGGCAACAGCGTGCCGTCCTGGTGGGCGGGCTGTTCATCGCGGCCGGCGAGTTCTGTCTGATGGGTCCCGGCCAAAGCGCGTTCTATTTGGCGCTGGTGCTGCTCATGGTCGGCACCGGGCTACTGAAAGGTAACGTCAGCACCATCGTCGGGCAACTCTACCGGCAGGAAGATCCGCGCCGCGATTCCGGCTTCTCCATTTTCTATATGGGCATCAACATCGGCTCGCTGGTTTCGCCCATTTTCTGCGGCTGGGTGGGAGAGCGGATCAGTTGGCGGCTGGGCTTCGGGCTGGCCGGGCTCGGCATGTTGGCCGGGTTGATTCAATACGTGCTCGGCGCGAAGTACCTGGGCGATGCCGGCCTGCATCCCGCATCGACGGGCGATGCCGCGGCCGACGTGCGGCAGCGGCGCAATGCCATCTGGGCGGTGGGTGGCGGGCTGGCGGTCTTGGCCGCGCTCGGCGCGCTGGGCGCCACGGGCGCGATCGCGTTCACCGCCACGCTGATTTCCAATTCGCTGGGATGGGTGTTGATGGGCATCTCGGTCGTGGTGTTCGCCTGGCTGATTTTCTCGAAGACGTGGACGGCCGAGGAGCGCAAGCGGTCGGCCGCCATCCTGGTGCTGTTCGTGGCGTCGGCGATTTTCTGGGCCTCGTTCGAGCAGGCCGGTTCGTCGCTCAGCCTGTTTGCCGAGCGCAGTACGAACCGGCACATCTTCGGTTTCGAATTCCCGGCGAGCTGGTTTCAATTCGTGCAGCCGATTTTCGTCGTGATCCTGGCGCCGGTGTTCGCGTGGCTCTGGCTGGCGCTGAACCGGCGTAAGCGAGAACCGTCCAGCCCGGCCAAGTTCTCGATGGGGCTGGTGTGGGCCGGCCTGGCGCTGGCCATTCTGGTTCCCGCGGCGATCATGGCGGCGCACGGCGCGCTGGTATCGTCGTGGTGGCTCACCGGCACCTATCTGTTGCAGACTTTGGGCGAGCTGTGTCTCAGCCCGGTGGGCTTGAGCGCGATGACCAAGCTCGCGCCGGCGCGCGCGGCCGGTTTCATGATGGGAATCTGGTTCCTCTCGATCAGCATCGGCAACTGGCTGGCGGGCAAAGCCGCGTCGCTCTACAGCTCGATTCCGCTGCCATCGCTGTTCGGCATGGTGGCCGGCGCCACCATCGTCGCTGCCCTGGTGCTCATGTTGTTGATCCGGCCGACGGTGCGGCTGATGTCCGGCGTGAACTGAGGTGGGGCATGCTTTGGCTTGCCCGTGGCCAACTCTCAGGCACAAGCGTCAACCCTGGCGATACTGGATTGGCCCACTGTCTTTCGACGGTTTGAGGGCAAGCTAAAGCATGCCCCACCTTACTGTCCGGCCCGTCCCGCAAACGGACAGGTGACTGCCCGGCGTTGGGTCGCGCATGGGTGCAATTGCCTTGCCACCGAGTGGGCCCCGGCGTGCTCCTCACCTGGAGCGGTAGTTTTGCGCTATCAATGGAATGGAATGAAAGCCGACGAAGACCGCAGGCCATCGATCCTG
Organism: Bryobacterales bacterium; assembly: GCA_003157745.1. Lineage (GTDB taxonomy): Bacteria > Acidobacteriota > Terriglobia > Bryobacterales > Bryobacteraceae > Bog-375. The sequence continues at coordinate 3,682 of PMKM01000226.1, forward strand.
ATTGCCGACGACCAGGCCGACGTGCTCGAAGCGCTGCGCCTGTTGATTAAAGCTGAAGGCTACGCCACAGAGGCCGTAACCTCGCCCGCCGTGGCGCTCGAGCGACTCGAAGCGCGCGACTTCGACGCCGTGCTGATGGACCTCAATTACACCCGCGACACCACCTCCGGCCAGGAGGGTCTCGATCTGCTGGAACGCATCCTCGAGCTGGACGCGGCCTTGCCGGTGATCGTGATGACGGCCTGGGGATCGGTGGAACTCGCGGTCGAAGCCATGCGGCGCGGCGCGCGCGATTTCATCCAGAAGCCGTGGGACAACGCGCGCCTGTCGGCGATTCTCAAGACGCAGATCGAGCTCGGCCGCGCGTTGCGCAAAGGGCAGCGCCTGGAGGCCGAGAATCGCGCCCTGCGCGCCGAGCGTTTTCCGCAATTGATCGCGCAATCCGCCGCCATGCGTCCCGTGCTGGACGTGATCTCGCGCGTGGGCCCGTCGGACGCCAACGTGCTCATCACCGGCGAAAATGGCACCGGCAAGGGGCTGGTGGCGCAGACGCTGCATTCGAGTTCGCTGCGTTCGACGCGCCCGCTGTTGACGGTCAACACCGGCGGTCTGGCGGAAGGCATCTTCGAAAGCGAACTGTTCGGCCACGTGAAGGGCGCCTTCACGGATGCCAAGACCGATCGCGTGGGCCGCTTTGAAATGGCCGATGGCGGCACGCTGTTTCTGGATGAGATCGCGAACGTAACGATGCCGCTGCAGGGCAAGCTGCTGCGCACGCTCGAAACCGGCGAGTTCGAACGCGTGGGATCCTCGAAGAGCCGGCGCGTGGACGTGCGCGTCTTTTCCGCCACCAATGCCGACCTGCACACCGCGGTCGACGAAGGCCGCTTCCGCCAGGACCTGCTTTTCCGCCTCAACACGATCGAGCTGCGCCTGCCGCCCCTGCGCGACCGGCGCGAGGATATCGCCCCGCTGGCCGCGCACTTCCTGCGCCAGCACGTCGGGCATTATCGAAAAGCCATCAACCAGTTCGACGAAGGGGCGATGAAGGCACTGCTCGCGCACACCTGGCCGGGCAACGTGCGCGAGCTCGATCACGCCGTCGAGCGCGCCGTGCTGATGGCGGAGGGCGAAACGATTCGCTCTGGCGACCTCGGCCTGCGCGGCGGGCGCGAGGCTTCGCTCCGCCTCGAGGAGATGAGCCTCGAAGACGTCGAGGCACTGCTGATCAAGAAGGCCCTGGCGCGCTTCAATGGCAATGTCAGCCACGCCGCCAACGCGCTCGGCCTCAGCCGCAGCGCGCTCTACAGGAGGCTGCAGCGCTACGGGCTGTAACGCGCCGCTCGCCTGAACATGCCGCGCATCGATAAACGCTCCCGGCTCGGCTACGAAAACCGCATCATGCTGCTGGCCGTGCTGGCGGCGTTGCCGGCGTCGGTCTGCGCCCTCGTCCTGCTGTGGAGCGGCGGCTACCAGGCGCGCACCGAATGGACGCTGACCGTGGTCGTGGTCGGCGGCTGGCTGGGCTTCGCCGCGGCCCTGCGCGAGCGCGTCGTCTTCCCCATGCAGACGCTCGCCAACCTGCTGGGCGCGCTGCGCGAAGGCGATTTTTCGATCCGTGGCCGCTCGCCGCGGCCCGACGATGCGCTCGGCGAAGTGATGCGCGAGATCAACACCCTCGGCGTCACCCTGCGCGAACAGCGGCTGGGCGCGATGGAAGCGACCACCCTGCTGCGCACCGTCATGCGCGAGATCGACGTCGCCATTTTCACCTTCGACGAACACAGCCGGCTGCGCCTCCTGAACCGCGCCGGCGAGCGCTTGCTCGACGCGCCCACCGAACGGCTGCTCGGGCAGACGGCGGCCGAGTTGCATCTCGAACACTGCCTCGATGGACCGTCGCAGGCCACCTTGCAGGCCGCCTTCCCCGGCCGCGCCGGCCGCTGGGGCGTGCGCCGGACGCGCATCCGCGAGCGCGGCCTGCCGCTCGATCTGGTCGTCATCTCCGATATTACCGAAGCCCTCCGCGAGCAGGAATTGCAGGCCTGGCAGCGCCTCGTGCGCGTGCTCGGCCACGAATTGAATAACTCGCTGGCCCCCATCAAGTCGATCGCCGGCAGTCTCGAAAGCATACTCGCGCGCGAGCCCTTGCCCGAAGACTGGCTCGACGACGTCACGCGCGGCCTGAAGGTCATTCACTCGCGTTCCGACAGCCTGACGCGGTTCGTCGGCGCCTATGCGCGCTTGGCCAAGCTGCCGCGTCCGCAATTGCAGCCGCTCGTCGTGGGCGAGTGCGTGCAGCGCGCGGCGAGCCTCGAAACGCGCGTCGCGGTCGATGTCGAGCCCGGTCCCGAGGCCGTCATTCAGGGCGATCCCGACCAATTGGAGCAGGTGCTGATCAACCTGCTGCGCAACGCCACCGATGCCGCGCTCACGACCGGCGGCCGCGTGCGCGCAGGCTGGAAGAAAGACGGGGGCACCGTCGAGATCTGGGTCGAAGACGATGGCCCCGGCCTCGCCGCCACGGCCAACCTGTTCGTCCCCTTCTTCACCACCAAGCCCGGCGGCTCCGGCATCGGCCTGGTCCTCAGCCGTCAGATCGCCGAAGCCCACGGCGGCGAACTCGCCTTAGAAAATCGCGCCACCGCGACCGGCTGCGTGGCGCGGCTAAGATTGCCCGCTTAGAAGCCCTGCAACGACAGCCTCGCGCCAATACCAATACCCGTGGCGCACGCTGTCCAGCGCGCTGAGTCGAGAGTCCTCTCGACTCTTCTTCGCCAACGACCAGTGCGCCCACACGCGTGCCGCCCGCTACCAAGACCGGGAATTCGCGTGAGCAGTGCCGCTGGTATCATGAGGGAGGACACTTCCCATGCGGTTCGAGCGAATCACGGTTGATCCCGCCGTCGCTACTGGCAAGCCGTGCATCCGGCATCTGCGCTTCCCCGTATCGCGATTGCTCGGTCTGCTCGCGGCTCGCGAGACCCGGGAGTCGATCCTGGCCGCCTATCCCTACCTGGACGAAGCCGACATCGACGAGGCCTTGCACTACGCCGCATGCCTTTCCGCAGACGAGACCATTGAGCTGAGCCGGTAAAGTTCCTGGTCGATATGCCGCTGTCGCCCGATCTCGCGCAGTGGCTGCGGGCCGAAAGCCATAACGCCGTTCACGCCGCCGAGCTCTCGATGAACCGGAGTCCCGACTCGGAGATTCTGCAAGCCGCCGCCGATAGTGGCCGCGTCGTCATTACGGCGGACCTGGATTTTCCGCGACTCCTGGCCGGGCTGGGTTCGACGGGACCGGGCCTGATCCTACTGCGCGGCGGAAACTACAGCGATGCCGAAAGCAAGGACTGTGTGCGGCGCGTCCTGATGTCAGTTGCCCACGAAGAACTGCCCCTTTCCGTTGTCGTGGTCGACCTCAAGAGCATCCGCCGCCGCCGGCTTCGCATCGGGGGATAAGCGCGAGAACCAAGGCAAAAGAGGAAAAAGGAAAAGGGGACGGACGCATTTTCTGAACGACAACGAACAGTAACGACGGTCGATGAGAATGGAAAATGCGTCCCCCTTTTTCCCTCCCGGCGATCCGCTCGTATTGCGCTTCGGTCTCGATCGCTTGCGGCAGGACCTCGGTCGGCAGTTTCTTGTACGTGGCTGTCGGCATGGCTACAAGTCCTCCCTGTCATATTCCCGATGGGTCGGAATGGCCCGAATCAAGAGCAACTGTTGTTCGAAATCGACGCGCGCGATCAGACGATATTCGTTGCCGCCGATGTTGAACATCAGCGTGCCTGTGGCCGGTGCGTAATCCGCGCGCGATGGTTCACCAACCCTTGAATGTGACCTCGAAATCCATCTCCTGGGTCGCGGGCTCATACACGCACATGGCGGGATGGAAGGTCCACCCGGATACCACTCGCAGAGCTTCTTCCGCCAGGTCCGGGCGAGCCACGTCGAGCGCCTTTAGCGCGGCCGGCTTACCGTCCTTGCCGACTCTGCCGTGCACCCTGACTGTGGTCACCGCACTCGACAGCGCCTTCGATTCCGGCTGTGGAACATAGTCGGCGAAAGCCCGGTGAAACGACGCGCACGAGTGGGTGATCTTAGCGTCTGGCGGATAGTCGAAGTAATCGGGCGGGTACTCGGTCCGGACCACCACTCTCGAATCTATCTCGATCGTCTTCTCATCGGCCACCCACCGTTCGATGTGGCCGGGAAGCGAGGCGTCGTTGAAGCGATAGTAAGCCGATTGCCGAATCGTCTCATCGCCCTGGCGGACCGAGATCAGGAAACCGCTCTGCGCATCCACGCAGACCTGGCCGGATTGCTGGTGGTCGCCCTTAACCGTATCGAAGTCGATGCAGCGGGCCGGGCGGCCATCCACGGTCGAATCCCCAATACGGTGAATAATGTCGGCAGGTTCAAACCGCCCGCGAAATACGGGTATCAACCTGCGGACCGACGTCACTGCCGCCGGCTCGCCGCTCTCTGAACGATAGGTGGCGAACTCGGCGCCGTCTTGCACTCCAATGTATTTGTAAGTGCCGTAGGTAACCTCCCACCGCTTGTTCCCGGGGGTTCTGACGCCGATCTTTATAGCGCCCTCCGAGGCTTCCCCGACCGCGGGATCGAGCACACGAAAGTTGAAGAACTCCTCGTTGGCGGGCCAGACGGGCGTGGTGAGCATCTCCGCCCGCTCCATCAATTGCACCGCCTCGGCGCGCACTTGCGGATCTTCCGCCGAAGCGGCGTCGGGGCGCAGTGTGGTCGTCTGCGCAAGACAGACCGGCACGGCCAGGCACAAGCAGCAGAGCGCGCGTCGCGACATGAGTTGAGTATAAACCACCGCCGCAATGGTGCGCCATGAGCTCCGCCCGGCCAATTCGCCAGGCTGCCGCGGAGGAACACTCGCCCGGGCGCTCCGGTCTTTTGAAACCTCTCGATGGAACGTTACCCGAGCCTGCGGCGCTTACTTCACGCCTGCGTCGACCGGCACCGGCGCCGGCTGCTTATGTTTGCACTCGGCGTTGGGGCATTGCCAGAAGGTGCCGGCCTTTAGCCACTTTTCGATCATGTACGGGCTGCCGCACTCGGGGCATTTCTCGGCGATGGGTTTGCCCCAGGCGACGAAATTGCACTTAGGCCAGCGGACGCAGCCGTAGAACGTCTTACCGCGCTTGGAGCGGCGCTCGGCGATCTCGCCTTCGTTGCACTCCGGGCATTTCACGCCGATGGTCTTCTGCTTGACGTACTTACAAGTAGGGTAATTACTGCATGCCGTGAACTCGCCGAAGCGGCCGGTCTTGAGCACCATGTTATTGCCGCACTCCGGACAGAGTTCGTCGAGCTTTTGATCCGGCTTCTTTTGCGCGCCGCCGATCGGCTTAGTGGTCTTGCAATCGGGGTAACCGGTGCAGGCGAAGAAGGTGCCGAAGCGTCCCTTCTTTAACACCATCGGCCGGCCGCAATTCTCGCAGTACTCTTCGTCGCCCTGCTCGGATAAGTCGGCGCCATCGACGTCCGGTAAGTCGACCGTCAGTTCGCGCGTATAAGTACACTCGGGGTAACCGGTGCAGGCGATGAAGCTGCCGTGCTTGCCCCACTTAATCACCAGCGGTTTGCCGCACTTCTCGCATAACAAGTCGGTGGGCTTTTCCATCCGCTTGATATTCGTCATGTGCTCTTCGGCGTGCTTCAGATCCTTGTCGAAGCGCTCATAGAACTCCTGCATGGCGACGCGCCAATCGATCTTACCTTCCTCGATCTCGTCGAGATTGGCTTCCATGCGCGCGGTGTAAGTGACGTCGAAGATATCGTCAAAGCTCTCGAGCAGCAGGTCGGTCACCACCATGCCTAACTCGGTGGGCGTGAAGCGGCCGGCATCCTTCTTGACGTACTCGCGCTCCTGAATGGTNNCCATCCGATTCCAGGCGCTTCACCAGCGTGGCTTCGTTGTAGCGCGGCGGCGGTTCGGTGAAGTGCTGCTCGGGACGGATGGCCTTGAAGCGCAGTTGCTCGCCCGCGGTCACCGCCGGCAGGCGATGCTTCTCCTCTTCGTCTTCTTCGTCGAGTTGATCCTTGCCTTCCTTATAGACCTTGCGGAAGCCATCGAACTTCTCGACCGAGCCTGTTGCGCGGAAGAGATAATCGACGCCGTTCTTACCCTTGGCGGCAACGTCGATCGTGGTCTGGTCGTAAAGCGCTGGCATCATCTGGCTGGCCACGAAACGGTTCCAGATCAGCCGGTACACCTTGCGCTCGTCTTCCTGCAAATACTTGTCCACCACGTCCGGCGAATAGGCCATGGAAGTGGGACGAATCGCTTCGTGCGCGTCCTGCGCACCCTTCTTGGACTTATAGAAGTTAGCCGTTTCGGGCAGATACTCGCGGCCGTAGCGTTCGGCGATGAAATCGCGCACGTCCTTCACCGCGTCATCGGATACACGCGTCGAATCCGTGCGCATGTAAGTGATCAGGCCGACCGACTCCTTGCCCACGTCGACGCCCTCATACAGCCGCTGCGCCAGCATCATGGTGCGCTTCACGCTGAAGCGCAGCTTGCGCGACGATTCCTGCTGCAAGGTGGACGTGATGAACGGCGCCACCGGATTGCGGCGCTTCTCGCGCGTGGCCACCGATTGCACCGTGTAGGCGGCGCCTTCGAGCACGGCCACCACGTCGCCGGCCGCTTCGGTCGA
>PMKM01000040.1 GCA_003157745.1 Bryobacterales bacterium
TCCTGGAACCACATGCCGGCGATAAACAGGAAGTTCCAACGGTCGCGCCGGCGTTTCTCGATGTCGCTCATGGTGCGATCCTTGCCCACCTTGCCGTAGTTCTTGCCGGTGGCGCCGAACGTCTTGTCGAGCTTGGCAAACAGGTCGCTCAATTTGAAATGCCGGGGCGATTGGAACGGATCGTAATTGCGCGTCGCCGCAAGCGCCATGCCGACAATCGACAGCCACTTGCCGCGCGCCGCGTCGTTCACGCGCGCCACGTCCTTCGCCAACTGGTCGGCGTTCCAGAACGCGGTCACCGGAACGCGCTCCTTGGTTTCCTTGTCCACCATCACGGCCATGCCGGTGCCGCAGTTGGGATGGCAGCCGCAGCTCAACTGGCCCCAGTCGGATTGCGGACCGTGCACGAGATCGCTCCAATCGGAGAAGGTCGAGATGAAGGAAATCGGGAACCAGTCGCGCGCCGGCTCGCCTAGGCCCATCTGATTCTTCACGTCGTGCGCCAGGTGCGAGAGCGTGTACCGCTGCGCCTCGCGGCGCTCGTCGGTGACGGCCTCGTCGCGGCCGGTGAACGAAACCGGCTGGAAGGAGAGGAACGGAATCTTCTTCGGATTATCGAGCGCGAACTGCACGATGCGGCCCACCTGCTCGTTGTTAATGCCGTTGATGATGGTGATGACGGGGATGATGTCGACGCCGTTCGCGTGCAGGTTCTCGATCGCGCGCAGTTTCACGTCGAACAGGTTGCCTACCTTGCGGTGCTGATTGGCGGCGTTGCCGATGCCATCGAATTGCAGGTAGGCATAGCGCAGGCCGGCTTCGGCGGCCTGGCGGCAGAACTCCGGACTCTTGGCGAATTCGATGCCGTTGGTGGCCGCCTGCACGGACGTGTAGCCGACTTCGCGCGCATAGCGCACGGCGTCCAGGAAGTACGGCGAAATCGTCGGTTCGCCGCCCGAAAACTGCACCGACATCTGGCGCTTCGGCTTGATAGTGATGGCGTTGTCGAGCAGGGTCTTAATATCCTCCCAGCTCAACTCATGGACGAAGCCGACCTGGTTGGCGTCCATAAAACACGGATCGCACATCATGTTGNNGTGCTGCTGCCGTGCTTGTGCAGCGTCGAATCGTTGTGGGCGCGAATGTCGCGGCCGGGGAAGACCTGCTCGATGTGCCGATAGAAATCGGCGTCGATCGACATCACGTCCTCGAACTGGCCATGGATCGGGCAGTCCTTCACCATCAGGATCTTGCCGTCGCGCTCGACGATCTGCGCCTTGATCTCGCCCGGGCGCTGGTCGTAGAGAACCTCGAGTGGAGTTTCGCCGTCCAGAATCCGCTGCCGGATTTCGGGCACGCAGCGCGGGCAGAGCGAATCGGTTTCGCGCGGCCAGCCGAGCGGCGGCTTGCTCTTCTCCCAACTCTTGAGGAGCGGCTTGTCCGACCATTTCGGCGTGAAGCCGGCATTGGGATGGATCCGGTTCAGCCTGTCGAACACCACCCAGGCCGCATTGGCCGCAACCGTCAGGACTTTTTCGGCATACTTTACCGGCTTGTGCATCGTAGGTTGACTCCTCTGGCGGCTCCGGCGCTTTTCTCGTCCGAGACCCTGCGCCCGATCCGGCTTGTGCTTGTGCCCAGTATAGGCAAAGCCCCGGCGCGGGCCAACCGGTTGGCATCAAAACGTTGAAATTATTGGTTGTACGGCACCGAGCGGGGTTGAACGGAGCAGGCGCGCACGGCTCCCGCGGCGTTGCGGCTAGCCGCATGAAAGGGAATGGCTTACAGCGTCACGAAGCGCGCTTCACGACCAACTCGGCGCCCCAACTGCCGTCTTCGGTCCCGAACAGGAAGTGTATCTCGTCGCTGGAGACATTGCCTTTGAAAACCAGCTTGTAAGTGGTGCCCCCGTAGTCGGCGTCGATCCAGAAGGTGACGGTGTCGCCATCGATCTTGCCTTCCTTGATTACGACGGAAGGCGTGGGCAGGCCATCGATGGTGCCAGTGAGAGCGGCGTCCTTGGCGGTGAGATGCATCACCACCGTCATGGCGTTGCCTTGAAATTCGAACGGTCCTTTCCAATCGCCGCTGAGGCTGGCGGGCCAGGCCAGTGCGGCCAGGAAGAGGAACAGAGCAGTCACGGTGCAGGCGCGTCTCATGATGAAGCCTCCCTATTACGATATTGTAACAGCGGCGCCGGCGCGGCCAGCCCGGTACTTGGCACAGGTCCGGGACCGGACCAGCTATCAGGGCAAACCGGGGATCGCGCGGAAAGATGCATGTCCGAGTGCGCCGGTGGACCGCCGGCGCACCACGGTCAAAACCTAACGGCCCGGTCTTGCCGTCTGGATGCGTAGCAGCGCGCCGGCCAGTGCATCGATATCGGAACAGGTGTTGTAAAGCGCCAGCGAAGCGCGCACCGTGCTTTCAAGACCGAAACGCCGATGGATGGGTTGCGCGCAATGATGGCCGGCGCGGACCGCGATTCCCTCCCGGTTGAGAAGGTCGCCGATTTCCTCCGTGCGGACACCATCGAGAATGAACGAGAGAACGCCGGCCTTCTCCGCGGCCGTGCCGATGATACGTAGCCCGGGCACCTGCTCAAGCGCGGCTGTGCCGTACCTCAGCAGCTCGTGTTCGTAGCGGCTGATGTTGGCCATGCCGACGCGTTCGAGATAGTCAATCGCCGCGCCCAATCCGACCGCGTCGGCGATGTTCCCGGTACCCGCCTCGAAGCGTGCCGGCGGCGGCTGGTAGATGGTCCGCTCGAAGGTGACGTCCTGGATCATGTTGCCGCCGCCTTGCCACGGCGGCATGGCGTCCAGCACCGCGGACTTTCCGAACACGACTCCGATGCCGGTCGGCGCGAACATCTTGTGTCCGGAAAACACGTAGAAATCGCAGTCGAGCGCCTGCATGTCGGCCCGCATGTGCGACACGGCCTGGGCGCCGTCGACCAGCACCTTCGCGCCGTGCCGATGAGCCGCTTCGATCATCGCCGGTAACGGAGTGACCGTGCCGAGAGCGTTCGAAACCTGGGCGATCGAGACCAGACGCGTCTTCGGACCCAGCAGCTTTTCGTATTCCTCCAGAATCACCTGTCCGCGGTCGTCCACCGGCGCCACGCGCAGGCGCGCCTGCTTCTCCGCGCACAGGGCCTGCCAGGGCACGATGTTGGCGTGATGCTCCAGCCACGTGATGACGATCTCGTCGTCCTTCTCGACGTATCGGCGGCCCCAGCTTTGCGCCACGAGGTTGATCCCCTCCGTGGCGCCGCGGACGAAGACGATTTCGCGCGGCGCGGAGGCGTTCAGAAAGCGGCGGACTTTTTCGCGCGCGGATTCGTAAGCGTCCGTCGCCCGCGCCGCCATCTCGTGCGCCGCACGGTGCACGTTCGAGTTTTCGTGCTCGTAAAAGTAACTCAGCCGGTCGATCACGCTCTGCGGTTTTTGCGTGGTCGCGGCGTTATCCAGCCACACCAGCGGGTGCCCGTTCACCTGCTCCCGCAGCAGCGGGAAGTCGTGGCGAATGGTCTGTGCGTCGAATAGATCCGACGACAGATGCAGCGGCGGCGCGCCCGGCACGGGTGCGGCAACGGCCGTTGGAGACGAGAAAAGCGGCCGGGCATCTTCGATGAAGGAAAACGCCGGCACGGCCGAGGAATCGAAGCCGCCGGGAACCGTCGGCATCGGTGGCGTAGGAACGCCCGGAGCCTGCTCCGCGCCGGTTCCCACACTCGCCGGCTCGGCCTCGCCAATGGATTCTAAAACGGCGAGCAGCGCCGCGTCGGCCGCATCCGGCTCCTGGTAGCGCGGACGAATCTCCTGCAGGAACGAGGGGCCGGAGACATCCGCCGAATCGCCGGCGCCGTAACCGTTCGGTACGGTTGGCAGCCCAGCGCCTGGAACCGCGGGCGGCGCGACTCCCGCGGCCGGAGCCAGAACCGGGATCGCCGGGATCGCCGGAACTGCGGCTCCAGCGGCGGGTGGCTGCGCGCTAGAGACAGCGGCGAAGAACTCGTTGGCCATGCGCGCCAGAATCGCCGGATCGAGCGGTCCCGCGAACCCAAGCTGCGTTCCGCCCGTCAGGGCTGCCCATTCGCCGGTTGCGGGTAGCGTTGCCGGAGGTGCCACGGGTAGCGCCCCGGGAGGCGCCGCGCCTGCCGCTCCGTAATCACCGAGAGGGTTTGTACTCATGATAGGTCCCCACGTCAACGCCTTCCAGCACCCCGATCGCATCGTCGGTAAGCACGGAAGTCGAGCAGTATAGCGACACCAGATAGGAGGCCAGAGCCTTGGTATTAATGCCCATGAAGCGCACCGAGAGGCCGGGGCTCACTTCGCCGGCGAGGCCGGGCTGAAACAGTCCGATGCATCCCTGTTTTCGCTCTCCGGAACGCAGCAGCAGGATTTTAGTCTTGTTGTCGGCGCTCTTGACGTGGATTTTGTCGGTGGGAACCAGCGGAACGCCGCGCCATGTCAGAAACGGGTTGCCGAAAAGCGTGACGGTCGGCGGGGGCACGCCGCGAAACGTGCATTCGCGCCCGAACGCCGCGATGGCGCGCGGATGAGCCAGGAAGAACGATGGCTCCTTCCACACTCTGGTCAGCAACTCGTCCAGGTCGTCCGGCGTCGGGGCGCCCGTCCCGGTCTGGATGCGCTGCGTGGTGGGAACGCTGTTCAGGAAGCCGTAGTCGGGATTATTGAGTAGCTCACTCTCCTGCCGTTCCTTCATGTGCTCGATCAGTAGGCGAAGCTGTTCCGCGGTCTGTTCGTACGGCTTGCTGAAAAGATCCGATATGCGTGTGTGCACGTTGAGCACCGCATTGATGGCGCTCAGCCTATGTTCCTTCGGATGCTCCTCATACTGCACATACGTTTCCGGCAATTCGCTTTCGTCGGTCTGACCGCAGGTGACCTCGATCGGTTTGGTCTCGTCGACGCGATTACGGCGAAACGTGCCGGCTTCGAGCGGTTTCCAGTCCAATAGACGGACCAGCCAGCGCGGTGTGATAGCTCCATATTGTGGGGCGGTTTTGGTGACGTTGGCCAATTGAAACGCAGCCTGTTCACCCAAAGCTTGTCGTGCGATGTTTTCTTCAGCCACGGGGTTTGTCTCCTAGGAGGTTTAGATTATTCGAGCCGCTGTTGCTGCCACCCAAGCGGACACTTTATGGAAAGCTTACCATGCGAGCATCCGGTTCGATCATTTCCATAGACATGTAGTAATCGCCCATTGTTTCGTGAATGGGCCACGAAAATAATAATACCGCATCTTGATTGACAATGGGATGTTGTGGTATTGTGGTGATGTACCCTGAGGAGCCCGATAAATGACCGTACCCGGAATTCAAGCTGAAGAGCTCAAGCAGCGGCTCGACGCAGGTGAAAACCTCTTCCTGCTGGACGTGCGCGAGGAATATGAGTACGAAATCTCCAATATTGGCGGACATTTGATTCCGTTGGCCGAGTTGCCAACGCGAGTAAACGAGCTCGACGCCAACCAGGAGATCATCGCTCTGTGCAAGATGGGTGCCCGGGGCGCCCGGGCAGTCGAGGTTTTGCACAAGGCCGGGTTCGAAAAGGTGCGAAACCTGACCGGCGGGATTCGCGCGTGGTCCGATCGCGTGGATCCCGGAGTCCGCAAGTACTAGTAGATCGATTCCATAA
>PMKM01000173.1 GCA_003157745.1 Bryobacterales bacterium
TGTACGAGAGGAACGATATCGATTTCCGGCGCGGCACGTTTCGCGTGAGAGGCGACGTGATCGAAGTCTATCCGACGTACGACGATTACGCCTACCGCATCGAGCTGTGGGGCGACGAAGTGGAGAGCCTTTCGCAGATCGATCCGCTGCTGGGCCAGGTGAAACAGACTTACGCGCGCCTGCCCATCTATCCCAAGACGCACTACGTGATGAGCGAGGCGAGCAAGCTCAGCGCGATGCAGAGTATTCGCGCGGAGCTTGACTGGTGGCGGCCGGAGCTCGAGAAACAGGGCAAGATCATCGAGGCCCAACGGCTCTACCAGCGCACCATGTTCGACCTGGAGATGATGAAGGAGATCGGTTACTGCCACGGGATCGAGAATTATTCGCGGCACTTTTCCGGCCGTCTGCCGGGCGAGGCGCCGCCCACCCTCCTCGATTACCTGCCGCACGACGCGCTGATGTTCATCGACGAAAGCCACCAGACGGTTCCCCAGCTTCACGGCATGTACCACGGCGACCGGTCGCGCAAGGAGATGCTGGTGGGGCACGGGTTCCGCCTCCCCAGCGCGCTCGATAATCGCCCGCTCACCTTCGAGGAGTTCGAGCATCGCGTCAATCAACTGATCTATGTATCCGCCACGCCGGGCCCATATGAGTTGACGAAATCGGCGGGCGTGGTGGTGGAGCAGATCATACGGCCCACCGGCCTGATCGACCCGAGCGTCGAGATACGCCCGGTGAAGGGGCAAGTGGACGACCTGCTGGGCGAGATCCGCAAGCGGGTCGCGGCCAACCAGCGCGTGCTGGTCACTACGCTCACCAAGCGCATGTCCGAGGACCTCGCCGAGTATTACTCCGAGGTCGGCGTGCGCTGCCGCTACCTGCATTCAGAAGTGAGCACGCTCGACCGCATACGGATCCTGCGCGACCTGCGCCGCGGCGAGTTCGACGCGCTGATTGGCATCAACCTGCTGCGCGAAGGGCTGGACTTGCCCGAGGTTTCATTGGTGGCGATCCTGGACGCGGACAAAGAGGGCTTCCTACGCTCCTGGGGAGCGCTGCTGCAGACCATCGGCCGCGCCGCGCGCCACGTCGAGGGCCACGCGATTCTCTACGCCGACGTGATGACGGACAGCATGACCCGAGCGCTCGAGGAGACCGGGCGCCGCCGCAAGACGCAGGTCGAGTACAACGAGCTGCACAACATCGTGCCGCAGTCGATTATCAAACCGATCGACATGAGCCTGGTCGCGGTGGCGGAAGGCGATTACGTCACGGTGCCGATCGAAGTGGATCAGGAAGTCGACAACCTGACGCCGGAGGAACTGCGGAAGTTCATCGGCGATCTGGAAGACAACATGCGCGATGCCGCGCGCAAGTTCGAATTCGAACGCGCCGCGCAATTGCGTGACCGCGTGAAGGCGCTCAAGCTGAACGCGGCGTGAACCGGCGACCGGAAGAGGATCTCTCCCTCACTTACCGGCGACGTAGTGTATCTGGAAGCCCAGGCTGTTTACCCCAAGCACGTCCACGAAGATCGCGCCCGTTTGATAACCCGCTGGCGCATAGTCGACGACCTGGAAGTTGATCTGGCTGACACCGGCGACCATGTAAGGCGCCGGTCCCGCGTACGTCACCGCGAAATCGATGTAGGGCGCGGGGCAAGTCTGATAGGGTTGGTGACAGGGTTCGAAGATCGGAGTCGGCGCTTGGACACCGACCGGCACCACGACGTTGCTGGGCAGGGGTAGATCGACCAGCGTGCCATCGGACTGGGGCGGCGTGATCGGACCGAGGCCCGTTGCCCATACCGCAACGATGGACCCCACCGGCGCGGGATGGTCGATCGAGTTGATGGCGCCATCCTGATTCACCGCCGCCGCGTAAACGCCATCCACTGTGAAGACGCCGGGAGCCGTCTGCGCCACCGGCCAAGTGAGGCAATTGGTTTTTACGTTGTTGTAGGAGACACAGACCTGCGTGCTCTGTCCGGGAGCTAGTGACCACGGCGCCACAGCGTTGACCTGCGAATCCTGCACCCAAAGCAGCGGCGCGGGCGTGCCGTCGAAAGTCACCTCCACATTTGCCGCCTGGGTTGGGTAGGGGCTCTGCAAAGTGGCCGACGTCTGCACGCCTTGTTGCGGTCCGAGCCCGTTGCCGTACAATGTGACAATCTCTCCCGGCGCCACCGGCGCAATTCCAAAGGATGCCGCATTCGCCAGACAAGCCAGCGGAAACGTCTGCGCGCTCGAATTTGGCGAGAGGTGCATCAGGAAATCGGCGCCGGCAGTCGCCGCCGCGAACGGACCGGCTTGGGTGGGTGCGTAACTTGGGCCGGCCATCGCCGCCACCAGGACGGCGGAGTTCGGACCCGTGGCGACGATGGGGCTGGGATAACTCGCCGGACCTGCAATGTAAGTGGCCTGCAGGAGGGAACCATCGCGCGCGTACACACTCAACAAGGCCGCTCCACACGTGGCCAGACTGTTCCTGACCGAGTACGCACCCGACGAGACTCCCGTGACGTATGCGTTTCCGGCCGCGTCCAGTGCGAGGCCCCCGCCGCCGCCGAAGATATTGTGGGTAGACACAATGGCGCCTGTGGAGTCGAAGCGCTGCAACACGCTCGTCAGATAAGTGACACCGGCGTACAGTACGGCATCCCCGTTCGAATCCGCGGCCAGGGCAAAGGGCGACGCCACCGGAAGCAAGGTTGAATGGAACCCCGCGGAACCGTCCGGCGCCAGTCGCGCGAGAAAGCCGACACCCGCAACGAACGCCGCGCCGGATGAATCGACCGCGATGGCCGACGGCACGCCCGTCACCTGCGCCGTGTATTCGACCGCACTGCCAACTGTGTTGAGCCGGACTACGCCCGCCTTATTGTTGGTTACGTCGGAGAAGGCGGCCACGTAGGCGCGGCCTTGCGGATCGACCGCTAGAACTGGCGCATACCCGGTCACCGGAAGACCGGGGACCGGCGCTTTCCACGCGAAGCCAGTCCCATTTGAGCTCAGCTTGTCCACGTAGATCGAGGTGTCGCCGCTCTGGCTGACGGGTATTACGTACACTCCGCCACTGGGATCGACCGCCATGGCGCTCACCTGGAATCCGAGCTGGTTCTGCCATAGGATTGTCTTTCCATCCGACGAGAGTTTCGTGACACAGACAGCGCACGGGGCGGTCCAGCCGGATAAGACGTAGATTGCCCCCGAGTTGTCGGTAGCAATGTGGCTGACGTTGGGCGGAAGCCACTCGCTGTAGTCTGTGCCGAGCAGGAACCCGGGCGACGCTGCCATGGCACAGGCCGAAGTCAGTAGAGTAAGACAAAGTAACGTCGCGGCTCGCATGACACCCGATAAGCACGTCGAGTGCCAATGGACTTAGCCTACGTCTCCGGTACGACCTCTGCACTTGAAATGGCAGATTCTGCACGTGCTCAAAGCTCAAATGATAACTTCACCATACCGAGTGATCAACAACTCTTGAGCTTCCATTGTGTCGCTTTGCCACAGCGCGGTCCAGGCCAGCACCAACGCGCGCGCACCTTTGCGGCGATTCCTCGCGCAGGGCGCAAACCCGGTCAATCCGCATGGCGCGCAGAAGAGGAAAGGCGCTGGCGAGATTGCTTGGACGTCCTCACTGGCCGGCGACGTAGTAAATCTGGAAGCCCTGGCTTTGCAGCAAAGGCGACGTCACGAAAATCGTGTTGGTCTGAGCGCCCGCGGGCGCATAGTCGACAACCTTGAAGTTGATCTGGCTGACCCCAGCGACCATGTACGGCGCCGGTCCCGCATACATTACCGCGAAATCGAGGTATGGGGGCTGGCACATCGAATAGCCTGGGTAACACGGCTTGGAGATCGGATTCGGCGCCTGGACACCGACCGGCAGCACGACGTTGGAGGGTAGGGGAAGATTGCCGATGGTTCCATCGGCCTGGGCCGGCGAGATCGGACCGAGGCCCGTCGCCCACACCGCAACGATGGACCCCACCGGCGCCGGATGGTTGACCGAGTTGATAGTGCCATCCTGATTCACCGCCGCCGCGTACACGCCATCCACAGTGAATATACCGGGAGCCGTCTCCGCCACCCACCAAGCCAGGCAATTGGTCTTCACGTTGTTGTAAGTGACACAGATCTGCGTGGTCTGCCCGGGCGTCAACGACCACGGCGCAATAGCGTTGATCTGCGAATCCTGCACCCACAGCAGCGGCGCGGGCGTACCGTCGAAAGTCACCTCGACACCCGCCGCCTGGGTTGGGTAGGGGTTTTGCAAAGTGGCCGACGTCTGCACACCCTGCTGGGGTCCGAGCCCGTTGCCGGACAATGTAATGATCTCTCCCGGAGCGACTGACGCAATTCCAAAGGTCGCCGCATTACCCAAACAGGCCAGCGGAAAAGTCTGCGCGTTGGCGTGCGGCGAAAGTCGCAAGAGGAAGCTCATTCCGGATTCTCCCGCAGGAAACGGACCAGCTTGCGTTGGCGTGAGGTTTATGGCTGTAGCCACCACAAAGACGGTTGAACCCGGACCCGCGGCAATGAACGACCAACCACCCCCTGCGCCGGGGACATAAGTGGTCTGCAGGACCGAACCATCGGGGGCAAACGCACTTAGCAAGGTCGACGATTGGCACGTTGCCAGACTGTTTTTGACTGCGTACAAATACCGTGAGTATCCTGGGACGTATGCGTTCCCGGTTGCGTCCAGAGCCAGCGCACCGAAGCCCACAATTGTCTTCGAGAACGTTAGGGCGCCCGTGGAATCGAAGCGCTGCAACACTCCGTCGCCGTACACTTCGGCGTTCCCGTTTGCATCCACGGCAATCGCCGCCTCCGACGCTACGGGGACCGTCTTCGAGTAGAATCCGGCGGAACCATCCGGCGCCAACCTTGCGATAAAACCGCCTCCCGTTACGGAATCGGATCCCGCGACGAAAGCCGCGCCCGAATCATCGACGGCGATGGCAGACGGTATTCCGTTCACCTGCGCCGTGTAATCGACCGCTGTACCGTCCGCACTCAGTCGGACTACGCTCCCCGTGTCGTTACTCAGATTACGAATGCCAGCGATGTACGTGCGGCCCTGTGAGTCGGATGCCAGAACCGGCAACGCCACGATGGAGCCGACGCCGACCTGCGTCTTCCACGCGAGGCCTGTCCCAGTGGCGCTGAGCTTCTCAACGTAGATGGATGTATCGCCAGTCGACGGTATCACGTACACGCCGCCGCTTGGATCCACCGCCATCTGACCCACAAGGTGTCCGAGATGGTTCTGCCACAGGATTGTCTGGCCGTCTCCGGAGAGTTTTGTCACACAGCCAGCGAAAATGCCGGAGTCCGCACATTCCGACAAAATGTAGAGTGTCCCGGAGCGGTCGGCCGCCATCTGCCAGACGTTGGGCGGAAGCCACTCGCTATAGTCCACCCCCAACCCCAAGGCGGGCGACGATGCCATCGCTGTGGTTGAAATCAACAGGGCAAAGCAGATCGGTGCTGTCACGCGCATGGAATACTGTTTTGCACGTCGAATGCCATGACGACTGGCGGGTAATCAATGACTCTCGCGCAACCTGTGTGTCGTCACGCCACAGCGCGGCCCCAACGAACCGGCTACTCCTCGCGCAGTGCGGAAACCGGATCGATGCGCATGGCGCGCAGAGCCGGGAAGGCGCTCGCGGCGATGGCGACGGCTAGCAGTGCGATCGTCGCGCCGGCCAGCGTGACCGGGTCGCTTGGGCCCACACCGAATAGGAGCGACGCGACAATGCGGCGCATCGCGACGCAGCCGGCCAGACCCATCCCTGCGCCAAGCGCCGACCAGCGCAGCGCCCGGCCGGTGACCATACGGAACACGCTCGCCGGCTGCGCGCCGAGAGCCATGCGAATGCCGATCTCCCCCCGGCTCGCGGCCACCAGGTACGAGAGCACCCCATAGAGACCCACCGCAGCCAGCAACAGCGCCAGCGCGGCGAACCCGCCCAGCACCTGCATCTGAAACCGCTGGCGGGCAACGGCCTCGGCCATCTGCTCGTCCATCGTCTTGATGTCCACGGCGATTTCGTGGTCGACGGAGCCCACGGCCGCGCGCACTGCGCTAGCGAGGCTGGCCGGAGCGAGCGGCGTGCGAATCAGCAGCGTCGACAGTAGAAGGTCGCTGGCCTGCGTGTAGCACACGTAGGCCTGCGGCGTGGGCAGCTCGGTGAGGCTGCTCTGGCGCACATCGGCCACCACGCCGACGACGGTGAGCCAGGCAGCGTGTTCCTCCATACTGTCGAATATGATGCGATCGCCCAGCGGGCTGCGGCCGGGCCAGTAACGGCGCGCCATTGCGGAGCTGACAATGGCCACGCCCATGCTCGCCGTCGTGTCGGCATCGGTGAAGTCGCGGCCACTGACGATGGGAATGCGCAGGGTACGGAAATAGCCGGAGCTGATGACGGAGTAGCCAGCGTCGGCATCGTCGGGAAGTGTGCGCCCCTCGATCTTGAAGGAACCATCGGCGTCATACATCCCTAGGGGAGGGCCGTCGATAGTGCCGGCTGACTGTACGCCGGGGATGGCCCGCACGCGATCGAGCAGACCCGCGTACTCGGCGCGCAAACGGGGCGCTTCCTTGCTGTCCGAGGTGGATGCGAACAGGAGGGTTGCGTTCAACACGTGATCGGATCGAAAGCCCGGATCGATGGCGCGCAGCCGCAGGTAACTGTTCGCCAGCAGTCCCGCGCCAGCCAACAGGATGAGGGAAAGGCACACCTCGGAGACCACCAGCGCCGACTGCGTGCGATGCGCGCGCCGGCCCGTGCTATAAGTGCGCGAGCCTCCCTTGATGGCTTCGTTCATATTCATGCGGGCAGCGCGCCAGGCGGGCAGCAGGCCGAAAAGCAGGCCGGCGGCGGCGGTGATGGCGAGCGAGAAGATCAGCACGCCCGCGTCGATGCGAATCTCGGCCGCGCGTGGGACGTCGGCTGGCAGCAGCGCCTTCAACAGGTCCATGCTCCAGAGCGCCAGCAACAGGCCGCCGGCGCCGCCGGCCACGGCCAGCAGTAGGCTTTCCGTCAACAT
The DNA here is from genome assembly GCA_003157745.1 of Bryobacterales bacterium. Lineage (GTDB taxonomy): Bacteria > Acidobacteriota > Terriglobia > Bryobacterales > Bryobacteraceae > Bog-375. Next base: position 7,071 of record PMKM01000173.1, read on the forward strand.
CTGGCGGAACAGGCGCGCGTGACCGGCGCCCAAGGCGCGCCGCACCGCGAGTTCGCGGGCGCGCGCCGTCACCCGCACCAGCAGCAGGCTGGCCACGTTCACGCACACGATCAACAGCAGGAAACCCACGGCGCCGAATAGCACCACCAGCGCTGGCCGCACCTTGCCGACGGTATGCGCACCGAGCGAGACGATCGACACATCCGGGCTCATCCACGGCCCCGGCTGCTGGGAATAGATGCGGCGTTGAATCGCCCCGATCTCGCTCTGCGCTCCGCCAAAGCTCGCGCCCGGCCGCAGTCTGCCGATAACCTTGAAGTTGTGAGCCGTGCGGCTCGGCGTGGCATCGCCCATGGCGGGCACCGACAGCCAGATTTCGGCTCCCGACGGGTAACTGAAACCACGCGGCATCACGCCGATTACGGTCACCGGATAACCGCTGATGCGAACAGCGCGGCCGACCACCGCGCGGTCGCCGCCATAGGCGCGCTGCCACAGGCCGTAGCCGAGAATAACGCGCAGCGGCGCGCCGGCGACCTGCTCATTCGGGAGAAACGCGCGGCCCAGCGCCGGCTGCACGCCCAACGCTTCAAAGAAGCCGGGTGCGATCAATCCTACAAGGATACGCTGCGGCAGGTCTCCGCCGGTGTTCATCGTGTCCGTTTCGAAGGCCGCCATCGCGCTGAAGCTGCGGTTCTGCGCGCTCCAATCCTGGAAGTTGGGGTACGCCGCTGCCCTGGTGTGTCCGCCGCTCGACTCCGCAATCCACGCCAGGCGGGTCTGGCTGGGGATAGGGCAGCGGGTTCAGCAACACCGCCTTCACCACACTGAACAGGCTCACGCCGGCGCCGACACCGAGCGCCGCCGTCAGGATCGAAACCACAGTCAGACTGGGAACGCGGCGCAGGGCCCGCAGGGCTTGACGCAGATCTCGCAGCATGCCGGAAAAACATGCAAGCGGCGTGCCAAGCCGGCGTGCCACTTTCCGCTGGCGGGAGAGAACGTGACGGAAAAAGTAAGCGCCTTATCGTCTATCGGTTATGCGCAGTGGTTTGACGGGTGCGCGACGCTGGATTCCTTCGCGGCTCAGCGCCTGGCTGTTCAATATTGGGAAGCGGCGGTCAGAGGAGATGTCGCCGGATTCCCGCAAAACCGTCAGACAGAGCCCCGGCGCCGGTTGCCGATCGGCGCCGGGGCAATCCCAGCCTAATCGAATGTCACGTAAATAGTGGACGGCGAAACCGGCGTGAATGTGGCAGTTCCTACGTCCAAACCGGAAGCGGAAAAAGGCTGCGGGTTCGGCGTGTACCACACACTCACCGTACCCGCCGCGGCCGGCACCATTGCCAGCACGTATGGCGGAACCGTCAATTGTCCAGCGCTGGCCGGGGCGGCGCAGGAGAAGTCACCCTCTAGAATATCCACCCAGTGTCCGTTGATCGTCGGCGCCGCGCCACCCGTGAAGTGCACCACGCCGTCTCCGCCGCCCGTCCACGTGATGGTCAACCCCTGGGAACGCGTCACCGTGCCGATGCTGCCTAGGTTCGTGTATGCGAGCGATGGGGGCGTTTTCAACGTCGCCGTGAAGCCGCCAACGTCATGGCCGCCGGCGGCGGTGAACGTGAAGGTCGTGCCAGTCGCCGGAATCACGCTCGCTGCAAGAGACTGCCCGGCGTAGTAGAAGCCGCGAGTCTGGCTGAAGGCCGTGTCGTACACGCCGAGATACTCGAATCCACCCAGCCCGGCGAAGCCGATGTTGCCCGCGTCCAGTGTCGGCACGAAAGGTCCCGCGGCCGAACTTGCGGAATTCGTCCACTCCGGACCGATGGCAATGCAACTTCCACTCGACGGCGGCGCAGTTTGAGCGACCAACGGCGCCAGAGCGCTACCGGGAATCGTGGTGAAGGCTGCCTCTGGAGTGTACACCCAGCTTCCGGAGGCGAAACCCTGCTGCGCAGCCAGACTCACGGTTCCCCAGTTGATGCTCGTCTTGCTGCTCCACGACTGCGCCTGGCTCGCGCTGATCCAATTGCTGGCGTCCGAACAATTGCCCCCGCCCGCGGCAACCGGGATCGTCACGTGATTGCTCTCCACCATTGTGTCGCCGCTTCCACTCACCGCCGCCAGGGAGACGAAACAGCCCGTCGGTGCTGCCGCGGGAATGGTCACGTTGATCTGATCCAGGCCCGGGTACCCGTTTCGCCCCTGGTAGTCGATCGACGCCGGGATTCCTCCTATGTATACCTGCAAAGGATAGTCCGCGACGGCGATGTCGTGCGGCGCCGACGTGTAAGTGATGTCGCTGTCTCCCGTGCTTGCCCCCAGGCCGGAGCCCCAGAGCGTAACTACCTGCCCCGGAGCCGCGGAGTTGGTGTAAGTCACCAGCTTGTTGTTGGCATCCGTCACGATCGCCTGGCCGGTCCCCAATCCCGAGATAGTGGCAAGTCCCAATGTCGTCGGCGCCACCTGAATCGGCGCCACGGCGGTCTGCCCGTTGCAAGTCAACGTCAAGGTCCCAGCGCCCACCGGCGTGTTGGACGGAAGCACCGCCGCAAGCTGCGACGGGATGGCGTAATAGAGCGGCGGCTCGGTGGTTACTCCGTTCACTGTGACGGAAAGGCTGGCGCCATTCAGCGTCAGTGGCAGCCCCTTCGTCGAATCCTGCAAGACCGCCTGCGAGCCGGGCGTGGCCATGCCGCTGCCGGCGACCGCGAACAGGCTTCCCGGCGCGATCGGCAGATTCTCCTGTGGCGGGCCGTTGTCGGAGTATGAGTAGTTGTTCTGCACGCGCGTAATGACGGGACCGCTTGGAGCAGCCACGCCCCAAGTGTTGGACTCGAGTGTGATGGACGTCGAGTTGACCGCGAATACCTGAACATAGGCATAATTGCCGCCATTGGTATGTACGAAGAACAGGTCTCCCGCGGTGAGAGTTCCGGCGGTCAGCGGCGATGCGGAAAAGGTAAAGTTATACACATAGGGCTGACTGAAATAGGCCGCGGCCGGCGATCCCACCGGGAGCACGCCGAAGTTGAGCAGCGTGGCCGCACCCAGCGGATTGATCTTAGCGCCGTCCCATTGAATGTCTCCGCCAGACGTGCCGGCCGTTGCCGTATCCAGGTTGAACGTCGAGTTCGCCGGCAAAGTTGCGTATCCGGCCAAGTCCGCCAACGCGGAGATGGGGAACGCTACTGCCAGAACGGCGATAGCAGTGCCGGAAAAACGAAAGCGCATAGTAAATGCCTCCCACAAAGTGAAACTGAGCGATTGGATGCGCGGCTTGTTACGCCGGTTACACGAATACTGACGCGACGGACCGGCAGAAAGTTGGCGACTTAGCTTCCGCTAAGTCCGCTATCCGCCATCGAATACTAACAAGCTCTGTGCCAATCCACACGCGAACCATGCCATTGCCAGGTTCCCACATGAGCGAAGTTTTTGGAACTTATCGACGCCGGGGTCAATCGAGGTGAACGGCGTCGTACGCACGAGACTTCGCACGCCCGATCTGGCCTGGGACGAGCTTCAGCTTTCCTACACGCGCCGCTTGTTTACTTACTACCACAGGTGCAGACAAGGATTTGCGCACGAGTGGCGACGCTTTGGTTGGTTTCGCCGCCATCGCAAGAGGGGGTGCGACCCCAGGCCCGTCCAAATCAGCTTTCGAAAATAGAGCGCAAGCTCTGTTATCTTGAGCTCGGATTCCTGACCGAACCAGTCTCATCGAACGGAGACTTCCGCCTTGGATCAAGTATGCAGCACCTTCTCCCAGTTGTTGCAGCTATTCCCCCGCCTGGAGTTTGAGGCTGCCGTCAGAAAGCACCAGGCCGAGCGTCACGCCTGTGGCTTCGCATGCTGGACGCACTCTATCGCGATGCTGTTCTGTCAGTTGGGGCAGGCGCATTCGCTGCGCGAGATCTGCGGCGGCCTGACCGCCACCGAAGGCAAGCTGCGGCATCTCGGGCTGGACGAAGCGCCATGGCGATCCACCGTGGCTTATGCCAATGCGCTTCGACCCTGGCAATTGTTTCAGACCGTCTTCTAGAACTTGCTGGGGCGATGTTACCAGGCGGCGCACGCCGAGAAGAAGCGCTTCCACTTCAGGAACCCGCTGGCGATCGTCGATTTGACCGTGGTGCAACTGGTGCTGTCGATGTTCGACCGGGCGCTGTATCAGAAGGAAAAGGGCGCCGCCAAAATCCACCGGGTGTTGGAGCATCAGGGGCTGCTGCCGCACGTCGCGGTGATTACGGAAGCGAAAAGTTCGGACCTGGCGGTCGCGAGCCGGATTGTGCGCTTTCAGAAAGTACGCATCCGCAGCCAGAAATTCCGCATGGCGCAGAAGTTACGGCTCATCGAATCGCGCGACCCGGCGACGGGAAAAACCACGATCCCGATCACCAACCACTTTCGCCTCGCCACCACGACCCTGGCCGAGGTGCACCGCCAACGCTGGCAAATCGGCGTGTCC
>PMKM01000114.1 GCA_003157745.1 Bryobacterales bacterium
GCGCAAGTGTGTGGGAGAGTAGGAAGTCGCCCGGTATAATTCAAAAGCCTCCGTAACCACGGAGGCTTTTCTATTTTTAGCTCGCCTCTTCACATCACCCCGGCATCCCTGCGAACAAAGTCGTCCACAAAGTATCCGAGCCGCCGGCACACCCCCCCCACCCCATGACAACTCCGGTTCCTTTTGCGTCCCCGTGCATCTAAAATACAAAGCCACACGGCACGGGTCGAAGAGACCGCTGGGGAGAGCCAGTTGCGGATTGCTGGCGCATGACCGCTCGGAGGGGAACGGTCATGCGCCAATCTTCAATGCCCTCCAGCGCCAGACAGCCACCAGGGTCGATCCGATCAGAATCAGCGCTGCGCTCAAGCCAACCCAGATTCCAGCAGCGCCCCACCCAAAGCGAAAGCACAGCAGGTACGCTACGGGCAGTCCGACCCCCCAGTAACCGGCCAGGTGCACCAGCATCGGCGTCCGCGTGTCGCCAATGCCGCGCAACGCTCCCGTCGAGACGGTCTGCAGCCCATCGAAAAGTTGGAACAGCGCCGCGATGCGCAGAAGCACCGCGCCGGCGGCGATCACCCCGGCATCGGAAGTGTAGATGCGGACGATCCAGCCCGGCACGGTTCCGAGCGCCACGCCCGCGCCGGCCATGAAGAGGGCGCCCAGCAGAATTGCGGTCCACCCGCGCGTGGCCGCACCGCGCAGGTCGCCGGCGCCATAGGCCTGGCCCACCCGCACCGCCGCCGCGGAACTGATGCCGAGCGGCACCATATAGGTTGTCGACACGACGTTGATAGCGATGCTGTGCGCCGCCAGGGACGCTTCGTCCAGGTGCGCGGCGAACACGCTCACCAGCGAGAACACCACGCCTTCAAACAGAAACTGCAACGCCGCCGGCATACCCAAAGCCGCCAGGCTGCGGATTCTATCGAGCGACGGCCGCCAGGAGATCGATAGCAGAAGGCTGCCCGTGCGCCGCTCATGCCACGCTATTGTGGCCAGCAGCACCGCCGCCATGTAGCAGCGCGCAATGGTCGTGGACCACCCGCAGCCCTCCAGGCCCATGCGCGGCGCGCCGCAGTGGCCGTACATCAGCACCCAGTTGCCCAACACGTTGACGACGTTGGCGCTGACCAGCGCGAAGGTCACCGGCTTAACCACGTCGATGGCTTGCAGATAGCGCCGGAGAGCCGCATACAGGAACAGCGGCGGCAGGCCCCACGCCAGCGCCCTAAGAAACGGCTCGAACAGCGCCATCACGTTGGGGTTGGTTCCGGTTGCGCGCAGCACCGGAATCAGCGACACAATCGCCAGCGCAAACAGCGGCGCGAGCGCCAGGCTCAGCCATACGCCATTGACCAGCGTGCGCCGGCAATCGGCTGCGTCCCGCGCGCCGTGTGCCTGCGCCACCAGCGTATCCATGCCCAGGAGAAACCCCGTGCCGCCGATGGCAATTGGGTAGAACACCATCGCGCCCAGACTGCCGGCGCCCAACGCGGCCGCGCCCAGGCGGCCGGCCATGATCGTGTCTTCGAGACCCATCGCCATCCAGCCCAACTCGGCTAGCGCCAGCGGAACCGCCATGCGCAACATGGGCGCGAATTCGGCACGCAACTGGAGTCGGTTGGCTGCCATGCGTTACGCCTTGGGATGAGCCTTGTCGTACACCTTCATCAGATCGGTGAGCGAAACCTGCGTGTACTTTTGAGTAGTCGAGAGCCGCGCGTGCCCCAACAGCTCCTGGATCGCTCGCAGGTCCGCGCCGGCGGCGAGCAGGTGCGTGGCGTACGCGTGGCGAAACCCGTGCGGATGCACCGAGGGATCGCCGCACAGAGCCGTGGCATACAGTTTGACGATGCCGTGAATGCCGCGGACGCTCAGGCGGCGTCCGCGATGATTGAGAAACACGGCCGGCTCGCCCGGTGCCACCGGCCGCTCGGCGAGATAGCGCTCCAGTGCCGCGGCGGCCTGGCCGGGCAGCGGCACCTGGCGCTCCTTCTTGCCCTTGCCGCGCACGCGCATCCACGCCTCCGGCGCCGCCCCCGCCTCCGCCGGAGAGCCGCGGTCGAGATCGTCCAGATTCAAGCCCGCCAGTTCGCTGACGCGCACGCCGCAGCCGTAGAGGACTTCGAGCAGGGCGCGGTCGCGCGACGGGTGAGGCCGCTCCAGTTTGCCGGCGGCCACGTCGTCGAGTANNGCCGCGCACCGCCGCCACCTTGCGGCGGATGCTGACCGCCTGCAGCGGCATTCGGTATAGCCACAGCATCCACTCGCGCAGCAGCAGCAGGTCGATTGTCTCCGGCGCTGGCGGCTCGCCCCCGGGCGGCGATAAGAACTCGACCAGTTGCTCCAGGTCGCTGCGGTAGGCGTCGAGCGTGTGTGGCGAGACTGCCGCGCGCGCCAGTTCCGCCAGGTAGCGCTCGATCTCGTCCTGCAGCTTCCATGGCATGGTTTAGATCTCGCCCCGGCGCCGCCGCGCAGACTTTTCCCGTCCGTGCGGCGTCCTAGTCTGATAGAAGCCGGTTGCTATGATGAAAACCATGAAGCGATGTTTGTGCCTGTTGCCGATGATCGGCGCGCTCGCGTGCGCCGCGGATCTGGCCGGCGTGCATTCCGTATACCTGCTGCCGATGGCGCGCGGCATGGACCAGTACCTGGCCAACCAGCTCACCAATGGGCACGTCTTCCAGGTGGTGACGGACCCCAAGCTCGCCGATGCCATCCTCACCGACCACGTCACCGAGGGCTTCCAGACGCAGCTCGAGCAATTCTCGCCGACGCCCAAACCGCCGGCGCCGGAGAAGACCGCTGCAGCCGAACCCGCCGTGAAAGCGGATGACGAATCCGCGGAGGCCACCATCAAGCCAGCCGCCGCCGAACCCGCCGCCATGCCCGGCGACCAACCCGCGCCGCCGGCAAAGCCCGCTGCCAAGCCCGCCGTCAAGGCCGACGACGAGCCGGCGCCGCCGGATAAGCCGGCCCGATCGAAAGCAAGAGCCAAGCCGGACGATGAACCGCGCACGCCAGCCCTGCTCGGCAAAACGGAAAACACCCTCTCCAACCCCGCCGCCAACTCCGGGTTCAGTCGCGCGCGTGGCACCATCTTCCTGGTCGACGCCAAGTCGCGCCAGGTGATCTGGTCCATATACGCTCCGCCCAAGGACTTCGCCGGCAAGGAAATGAATCGCACCGCCTCCGATATTGTAAGCCGCCTCAAGCGCGACCTAAAACCGAAGAAGTAGCCTGCGCCCGGTTACGCCACGCTTCCCATGCTGAAGCGTTCTACAATTGCGTGGGGATGTGCAGATGGAAAAACTCGCCTTGAGCGATATCCGTAACAAAAGCATACTGGTGACGGGAGCGGGGCGGGGCATTGGCAAGCGCCTGGCACTGGGGCTGGCGCAGGCGGGAGCTCGCGTGGGGCTGCTGGCGCGGAGCCAGCCGGAGATCGACCTCGCCAAGCTCGAAATCGAGCAGGCCGGCGGCAACGCCCTCCGCTTACGCGCCGACGTGCGCGACCTCGAGCAACTCATGGCCGCCGTCGACCGCATGAAAGTCGTCTTTGGCGGCGTCGACGGCCTGGTGGCAGCGGCGGGCGTCCTCGGGCCGGTCGGCCCGCTGCTCCTGAGCCGTCCCGAGGCCTGGGCCGAGACGATCGATATCAATTTCCTGGGAGTCGTGAATTCGGTGCGCGCCGTGCTGCCCGGAATGGTGGCGAAGCGGTCCGGCAAGATCGTCGTTACCGTCTGCGGCGGCGCCGGCCATCCGCGGCCCAACTTCGCGCTCTATGCGGCGGCCAAGGCCGGCGTCACCCGCTTCGTCGAATGCGTGGCCGAGGAAGTGAGCGGCGACAACGTGCAGATCAACTGCGTGGCGCCCGGCCGGTCGTATACGCACATGACCGACGAGATTCTGCGCGCCGGCGAGGAGAAGGCCGGCGCCCACGAAGTCGCCGAAGCCCACCGCGTGCGCATCGATGGCGGCACGCCGGCCGAAAAACAAATCGCCCTGGTCGCGTTTCTCTCCTCCCAACGTTCCAACCACATCAGCGGCAAGCTGATCGCATCCACCGACGATTGGAAGCGCCTCGAGAAGGAAAACATGCGCCCGGAGTTGTTCACCCTCCGGCGCGTCCAGCGGCTGTAGCAATGTCGTGTTGGAAGGGACGCCCCGGTCCGCGGGCGAGCGATCATTCGCCCTTGCCGAGCCGACCGACGGCAGTAGGGGCCGGGCATGCCCCAGGCCGACCGCGCGGCACTCGGCCACCACAGGGAATACGTGACCGTACTTACGAACGCGTGTACAAAGTCGTAGCGCAGGCTGTCTAGCCTGCAGAGTCGAGAGAGTCATCTCGCCTTTTCCGGCCACACATGGGGATTGCGCGGGAGAAATCGAGTGGATGGCTATGCGACGCTTCCCCCAAACGCCGCTTCGGGGCAGCTTGTGCAGTACCCAACCGTGCTGGGGAGGGTTCTCAAGTGTCCGAAGGGTGGCCCTGTGCAGACTCGAAAAATTGATCCGCCGCGCCCGACAGATGGTATCGAGGACCGTCCCTGGCCTTTCATTCGAGCGCTGATCCCCGGTTTGGTAGCGACGTCTTGCCGGCAATCACATAGGCAAGCGCAAAAAGTGTGCTGCAAACGCGGGCGTGAGCGCTATATGTGACAGCGCATGCAACGGCTAACAGCACGAGGTAGCTCAAGAACAAGGCCAGGTCGTTGCTATTGGCCGAGCCCGTAGCGAGGAGAATTGCCGATATCGCCCCCAGCACCATCGCGGCAGCGATTGCGCGGCTTGTGTTCCAGAGAGACATTTGCGTACTCAGTAACTCGATGTTCTCCGCACCGGGCGTAAGCAGCACGTAAGATAGCAGGAATGACTCAACGCGCGTATACGGTTTGAGCAGGCCCCACCCCTTACGAACAACACGAAAGTACTCCTGTCTGTGGTGAGGATTCCAGAACGTCATTCCCTTAAGCGCAACTGAATACGCTGATCTTGACCAGATCGGCGGAGCATCCAAAAGTGTCGACCAGTCTTCTTGGATGTAATCCCGATTTTGATCGACGATGCGTTCCAGCCATCGCCTGTTTCGTCGCAGAAACCCGACGAAAACTCTGACCTCGACGCCTCGAAACAGCGAGGAGCCGCACAGGTCGAGCAACAGACCGGTTGTGAAGACTGCAATCAGCGCGAGCGCACCCAGCAGCGCTGCAAAGGATGGAACGGATGGCGCTGGTAAGCTGTCCAGCAGCGACTTGAGCCCTTGGGAGCAACTCTCCAATTCAATATTGGAGAACCCCAGGAAGCCCCAAATAGCAAGTTGAAGCAACCAGAAGAAGCCCCCGATGAGGCCGTAGTCGGTAAACCGAGCACTGATCTTCATTTGCCCGCCGTATAATTCTAACAAGTTATTGTGCCAGAAGCAGGTGTGGTGCGTTGGGGAGCCATCGCACGCAGGTCGACACAAGAGTCTTTTGTCGCTCGCTAGTCTCCCATTCAGCCGAATCGCCCAGCCCGAATTGGAGGTCGCGGCAATCGGGAGCGCGACCTCACGGGAGTGAATCGGTGTGGTGAGCGCGTTCGCGGACCTTGGCCCGCTCTTGAGGGGCCATAGCGAACAGGCTGCTTGCCGGCCGAACTCGCGGTCCGGACGAGCGTAACGCCTCCAGCCCCGGCAACCTACCCTGCGTCCCCGCCCAGCCGCGCCCGAAGACCCTGGTAGATCCGGTAAGTCGCACTGTCCCGGTTGGCTCGCCCACTCCGCACCATGCTCTCCAGAATCGGAAGCGCCTTCTTCGGCGCACGTTCGGCAAGCACATACGAAAACGCCATCTCGGCCTGTGCCGCCTTGTTCCCGCTGTCCTTCGTCTTCCAACTCGCATTGGCGAAACCTGCCAGCGCTTCGTCTACAGCCGGATCCTCGGCGATCGACGCCGCCCAAATCAGGAGCCGAAGCACATTCCGCCCCGTCACCGTCAGCCGCAAGGGCTCGCCCGCGCTGAACGGGGCAAACCACTCCTTGAACCTACGCCGGAATGCCGCCGCCCCGATCTTCGGAAACGTCGCTTGCGCCGGCGTGAACCACTTCTTGATCGGCTTTTCGGTAATCGTCAGGGGCGGTTGATCGAGCAACTCCATCCACGCCTGGCGTTCCTCAGCCTTCATGGCGCGCAGATCGCGCCTTACCCGTTCGCCCCAGCACGTCTCCAGCTTGATCGGGAGCACGTCCTCAAACCACAGGAACCACTCCGCCTTGGCGCGGTACTGGTTGTCGGACTGGGAATTCCCAAGCGTGGAGATCCATTCGCGAAAAGCTTGCGCCAGTTCCGCGTTCCATCCCTGCTCCGCCACGTGCCTCTGGCACAACTCGAATACCTTCCAGCTTCCAGGACTGCTCTGAACAATCCCTACCAGCCCCGCCGGCCGCGCGCGACTTATCTTGGTGAGGGCTTTCGGCGCCAGACCCTCGTCGCAGCCGAAGCCCCAGAAACACTGCTGCCACGCCTTCACCAGGTCCGGCGTGAATTCCTTCTCCCGCCCGCGAATCCACTTCCAGCGATTCACCGCCGCCCGATGAAGGTTCTCCGGATCCGCCGAGAATTCCCTGAGTATTTCCTTCGCCATCGCCTCCAGCGACGCCCGCACATCCGGACCCGCGTCGAACCACGTCTTGCCGGCCGTCAACTGGGCCATCAACATATTCACCGCAGGCGTGCGCTCCGCCTCCGGTATCGCCTTCATCGCTGCCACATGGCTCGCCACCATCGGATGAACATAAGGTCCGCGTTCCACTGCCGCCGCGCTCAACTGCAGCATCCGTTCGATGCGGCGCTGGTGCACCTCCAGGGCTGGCTCGGTATCCCACCGGTACCCGTCGATTCCAATCCCGCGCGCCTCGCCCACGAACGCCCCGAGCGCCGCTTCGTACTCCCGCCGCACGTCCGCGGTCGCCGTCACCGGGTTCATCGACAGCGCCTCCAGGCAAGCGAAGGCGCGGTCCTTGGACCGGCCGCTGAGGATCCACAGGTAGGTCTCCAACCACGCGGCATCCTCCGCACGCCGCCACGGGGCGCACGCGACAGCATACAGAAGGTCGTCGCAAGCCTGCCCCTTGAGCCGCTTGCACAGCAGAAGAACGTGCCGGAAAACAACCACTCCCACCGCCGAAAGCGTCACCTCCGGCCCGTCCTTCAGCATTCCGATCCACCGGCGCAAGTCCGATCCCAGCCGTTCCGCTCCCAGTTCCTTCAAGGCCGCCAGGCACGATGCGCTCAGTTCGCAGGCGCCACCCAATTGCCGATCCTTGCCGTCGAACACACGAAGCCACTGGGCGCGCAGTTCCGGCTCCATGGCTTCGATGTCGCGGCGAACCGCGGCCGCCCAACACGGGTCGCCCGGCGCCAACCCGGCCGTGGAGCGGAAGACTGGCCACGCGAGACTCTGCCAGGCGCTGGTCGTCTGGTGTATTTGACGCGAGAAGGCGAGCACCGTCTGCACAGCCACAGCCGCGCGCCCGCTGAGCGGCCCCGGCTTCTCCAACGCCTTCGCGAACGCCGCCATGCGGTCCAGGTATTCGAACGCCTTGGAAACCTCGAAGCAATCGGCGTGTTCCGCCAGAGCCACGAACTGGTCCTCGGTGGGCCGGGTCATTCTTGTGATCAGGCAGTTCACCATCCAGGCCAGGTCCGAACGGCACTTCCTCGCCGCATCGCCCTGCGTAGCTTGCCAGCGCAGCCTGCGCAACATGGGTGCCAGCCACGCGCCGGGTGTCGCCTTAAACGTCTCAGGGAAGAGACTGGTGCTCGTAGGCCTTTCCCGCTGGCGCGCCAGGTAATTGATGCTGTTCGGTGGAGCGCCGCGTGGATACTTCTTCTCGAATGCCGTTTGCATCCGCCGCGCATTCTCCAGGTCCCGGCCGATCAGCACTTGGACCCGGGAATCTTGGTCGCCACTGTCTACCGGAAAGCCTTCTGGCATAAGAACCAGCAGTATAACCCCAAACGCCACGCAACCAGACTGGAATCCGTTGGTCGAATGCCGATTCCAAACAGACCCTGGCTAATGCCGCACGCGGCATCGGCCGGCACGCCTGGCAGTGCGCTGCCGCCTCGGAGCGGAGACCGAACCCCACTGCCTCGAAAACCCGCGCGGCGCACACTCCACCTATCGACATGATCGGCGGACGCCGCTCGATCCTGCATAGCGACAGGAAGAAAAGAAGTGCTGGTGATACCCCAGGTCATGAGGTGGCGGCGATTCTCCGGGGGCAACTTGCGAGGTGCGGCGAAGACCGAAGACTGACGCCCCTGAACTCGGATCTGTCCGAGCGTATGTCCAGCGCCGCTGCGCCTCCGCCTGCATCCCGCGCGACTCGGAGAATGCTCCACCGAACAGCCGGCGCACGACCTCTTTACGGATCGCCGACGATCCGGCCAGGGCAGCAATCCGGGCACTTCGGCGACTAGGGCGTTATACGGCCAATGGCTGTCCTCGCCAGTCTCCGATATGCCACTCCAAGACCGCTTCACGGGACTGCGCTGCCACCCTTAGGCAGCGGGCGGTGGGAGGGGCATCCCGAGCTTTGCCCTCAAGCTTCGCTGATACTGGCCATCGATCGCTGCCATGACGCGGCCTGCCAATGCCTCGAGCAGCGTAGAGCTTGCCTCACTGATCTGATCGTCGGGATCGTCGACCCCCGCTTTATATAGAGGGCTTCCTGGCCGAAGCGCCTCCAGTACGAGCGCCGCAATTGCCGCATACTGCTGCGGTGTGCTCGTGGAACTGACCGCTTTGTGCGCCGACTCGGCCATGCCGGAGAGCAGATTAAACGCGATAATCCTCTCGCTGAGCACCTCCTTCGTGCCCAAGCGTTTGCCCACCGGAATGAGCCGCGCGCCTAACTTTTTTGTCTGGAGCGCCTCGACCATCCATGCTGCTACTGCGACGGTAGCCTCGTAGATCGTCTCCTGGTGCAGCACATGTCCGAACAACTCAACCCAGACGTCCTTGCCCGCGAGCACCCATTGCAGCAGTTCGCCCACTTCCCGCGAGTCGCCGTACGCGCAGTGGAGTTGCTCCCACGCAACTTTTGAACTCCATGAGTCAGCCATGTCTCAGCTTAGCTTAGGATAACCATGCTGTTAAGCTTCGGGCGCTCTTGTCCGTCAATCATGCAAAATCGGCGTTCATGGAAACCGCCGATTCCACGTGGCCGTAACGTCCCCATCTCGCTGATCTGCCTGCGCCGCCGCTCCGCGCGCTCCGGCCGGATGACGCGCCACTCGGAGAATGCCGCTGCTCGGCGCGCCCGGAACGGGATTACTCCCCAAAACGCGCATGGCACGGGCGATTCGGGATACAGTTATTCCAGTCGCGATGCCGACTTGGTCGAAGATGCACGCGGCAGGCCAGCCCCGTAGCTTTTCGTGTCGTATCGGGACGGAGATCCTATTGGGGGGAACTTGGTGGATAATTGAAAGGTTCACCGAGTGCTTACCGAAAACTCACTCCCCGCAGTTAATAGCAATCGAACTCCATCCAGACGTTCTCGAAGGCGCGCTTTTGCAGGTGGTCCTTGCGAATCAGATAATAGAGGCGCCCCATGTCGCCCCAAACGATGTCGGCAGATCGCTCCGAATCGACCAGGAAGAGCGACTGCCAATCCTGCATGGCAGCCTAGGACTTTTCCAGCAACCGCTCGTCTTCCTTGGATGTGACGGATTCGCCGGTGGCGGGATTTCGCCCGCGTCCCTCGATGCGAGGGTAGAGCCCGGTGGTGATCAACTCGGATCGTAGGCGCGGATCATGCTGGATGTAATCAGGGTAGCCACCGACGGCGTGCTCGCCGGCGTCGCCTTCAGTACGGCCTGGCGTCGTCTCGCGCGATTTCATCAATTGACGGACAAGACTCAGGTACTGCTCCTGTTCCTCGTGCTTCAGGTAGAGTGGCGACAGAACTGGGTCGTTCGGAAACGGCATCGAAAGCTTGGCCGTTCCAGCTTCGAGGCGGATACCCTGGTAGCGATAATCGTCCTCGAGTTCGTTGGGAAACTCATACAGAGGCAGTTTGGCGAGACGCTCGGCGCTGTAGAGGACGCGAAAATTGCGGCGGTCGCTGCTTTTCGCAGCTCTCGCACCCCGGGACTTCGCGGCCTTTCTGGCTGGAATCCTGATCACCTCGCCGGTGGCCGGGTTGCGTCCGATGCGCTCCTTGCGGTCACGGGCGGGCCGCAGCGCGCGGTAGAAAAAGTAGAGAGCGCCTGACCTCGGCAAATCGAGCCCTGCGATTTCGGGTATTGCCGCGAGATCCAGTTGCGCGACGAACGCCAAGGGCTCCTCGTCCCATTCCGGCCAAGTGAGGTCAGGGGCAAGATTGGGGCGCCCTCCGAGCCGGCTGGTCGGTTCTTCTTCGCAGTTGACTGCCGTGAGGCGGACTGTCTCCCTGGCCAACAGCGCGAGTTTGGATGCTACCCTCCCCTGACCGTTGTTAGTGAGTTGGCACTCGAGTTCGCTCATTGCCGCAGTCTAGCATCCGTGCAGTTTGGGGCGGTATGCCGCTCGAGGTCAATCGCAATTGTCTCCAAGAGGCGGGACTGCATCGTTTCTTCAACTGGGCGCATGGCCGCTTGCCCCGTGTTTTGGCCCGCTCTGGAAGTGTGGTTCGGTGCATTCTTTATTAGGAACGAGAAACGCCCTAGGCTTTTGAAAAAGCGGCGCTTCGGCGTTGGCGCGCCGCATCAGTCCTGGTATGTCCCGCTCTCGTCATCTGGCGGTCTCGGTGCGAGCCGCGGGAGCGGAGTGGAAAGGCCCCGATTCGCGTTCCTAGGGAAATGGACATTTCTGCTCAGCGCGGATCACGCGCAACGCGGAAAGCGCTGTGCCGCGCACCTGCGTCCTGGCCAGCGCCGTTCCCGGCATCGGCTGGCACGCCCGGCAGTTCGCTGCCG
>PMKM01000231.1 GCA_003157745.1 Bryobacterales bacterium
TGAAGATGCGCATGGCGCGCTCGAATTTCAGCTTCAACTTCTTCGGCTGCGCCGGCTTCGACGTGGTCGAATCGGAAGAGTACAAGAGCGCCGGCGCGGACCTGATCGTGCTGTGCAGCTCCGACGCCGAATACCTGGCTCTGGCGCAGGAAGTCTGCCCGGCGGCCGGCGTGCCGGTGATCGTGGCCGGCAATCCGAAGGAGCAGATCGACGCCTTGAAGGCCGCCGGAGTGGCGGGCTTCATCCACATACAAAGCGACGCCGTCCAAACCCTCAGCGAGTGGCAAAAGCGGCTGGGGATGGAGGAGTAAGCGATGAAACCGGATTTTTCGAAAATCGACTACCAACCGAAGGCGGGAGCCGCGGCCACCGCCGCGCCGGTCAAGGACTGGATGACGGTCGAGCGCATCGCGGTGAAGCCGGTCTACACGGCCGCCGATCTCGCCACGATGGAGCATCTGCAGTATGCCGCCGGTGTGCCGCCGTTTCTGCGCGGACCGTACTCGACCATGTACGCGCTGCAGCCGTGGACCATCCGCCAATACGCGGGCTTCTCGACCGCCGAGGAATCGAACGCGTTTTACCGCCGCAATCTCGCCGCCGGGCAGAAGGGTCTTTCGGTCGCCTTCGATCTGGCCACCCATCGCGGTTACGATTCCGATAATGAGCGCGTGGTCGGCGACGTCGGCAAGGCCGGCGTGGCGATCGACTCGGTCGAAGACATGAAAATTCTCTTCGACCAGATTCCGCTAGGCCAGATGTCGGTCTCGATGACGATGAACGGCGCGGTGCTGCCGATCATGGCGTTTTACGTCGTGGCCGCCGAAGAGCAGGGCGTCAAGCCGGAACAATTGACCGGAACCATTCAGAACGACATTCTGAAGGAGTTCATGGTCCGCAATACATACATCTATCCGCCCACGCCTTCGATGCGGATCATCGGCGACATCTTCCGCTTCTCGGCGGAGCGCATGCCGAAGTTCAACTGCATTTCGATCAGCGGCTACCACATGCAGGAAGCCGGCGCCACGGCCGATATCGAACTCGGCTACACGCTGGCCGATGGCGTCGAATACGTGCGCACGGGCATCGCAGCGGGCATGGATGTGGACGCCTTCGCGCCGCGGCTGAGCTTCTTCTGGGGCATCGGCATGAATCACTTCATGGAAATCGCCAAGCTGCGCGCGGCGCGCGTGCTGTGGGCGAAGCTGATCCACGCTTTCCATCCGAAGAACCCGAAGTCGATGGCGCTGCGCACACATTCGCAGACTTCCGGCTGGAGTCTCACCGCGCAGGATCCGTACAACAACGTGGCGCGAACGGCGATCGAGGCGCTGGCGGCGGTGCTCGGGCACACGCAATCGCTGCATACCAACGCGCTCGACGAAGCCATCGCGTTGCCGACGGACTTTTCCGCGCGCATCGCGCGCGATACGCAAATCTACCTGCAACAGGAAACCGGCATCACGCGCGCGGTCGATCCATGGGCGGGCAGTTACTATGTCGAGAGCCTGACCAACGAGTTGATGCAGAAGGCGTGGCATCACATTCAGGAAGTCGAGAGCCTGGGCGGCATGGCGAAGGCGATCGAAACCGGCATCCCCAAGATGCGGATCGAAGAGGCGGCCGCACGGCGGCAGGCGTACATCGATTCCGGCCGCGAGGTGATCGTCGGCGTCAACAAGTATCAAACCGGCGTCGAAGAGAACCTCGACACGCGCGAAGTGGATAATGGCGCGGTGCGCGATTCGCAGTTGCGGCGCCTGGCGCACATCCGCGCGACGCGCGACAACGCGGCGGTCGAAGCGGCGCTGGCGGCATTGACGGCGGCGGCGGCGAGCGGGGAAGGGAATTTGCTCGAACTGGGCGTGATCGCGGCACGCGCGCGCGCCACGCTGGGCGAGATTTCGACCGCGCTCGAAAAGGTCTACGGACGGTATCAGGCGGTCAACCGGACCATCTCGGGCATCTATTCCTCCGAGAGCCAGAGCGATCCGGAGTTTCAGAAAGCGCACGCTCTGGCGGAGGAATTCGGTAAGGCCGAAGGCCGCCGGCCGCGCATCCTGATCGCCAAGATGGGCCAGGACGGGCACGACCGTGGCGCCAAAGTGATCGCCACCGCCTTCGCCGATCTCGGTTTCGACGTCGACGTCGGCCCGCTGTTCCAGACGCCGATCGAAGCCGCGCGCATGGCGGTCGAGAACGACGTGCACGTGCTCGGTGTATCGAGCCTTGCCGCCGGCCACAAAACGCTGGTGCCCGAAGTGATCGCGGCGCTGCGCAAGCTGGGCCGCGAGGATATCCTGGTCTTCGTCGGCGGCGTGATCCCGCCGCACGATTACGAGTTCCTCGAAAAAGCGGGCGTGGCCGGCGTGTTCGGCCCCGGCACCGTGATCCCCGTTTGCGCGCAGAAGATTCTGCACGAGCTGATGGGTACGACGCGTGCGGCGTAAGAGGTGGGACAGACGATCGCCTTTTGTCGTCTGTCAACGTTCGATGTTGCGGCAAGGCATGACAGACCACGAAAGGCGATGGTCTGTCCTACTTTGCGGCGCGAGCGAAGGTCATGCCCGCTAGTGTCGCCCATCACCGGCGCGGGCGGTTGCCGCTTGAACGGTATACCGAAGGCATTCTGCGCGGCGACCGTGTCACGCTGGCGCGCGCCATTACGGTAATTGAAAGCGAATTGCCGGCCGATGGCGAACTGGCGGCGCGGCTGCTCGATTCCATTCTGCCGGCCACCGGAAAGTCGCGGCGCGTCGGCATCACCGGCGTGCCGGGCGTCGGGAAGAGTACCTTCATCGACGCGCTCGGCATGCACCTGATCCGCGTGCGCGGCGAGCGCGTTGCGGTGTTGAGCGTGGATCCATCGAGTCCCATCTCGGGCGGCAGCATCCTCGGCGACAAGACCCGCATGGAGCGGCTCAGCGTCGAGGAGCGCGCCTTCATCCGCCCCTCGCCTTCGCGCGGCCACCTGGGCGGCGTGGCGCGGCGCACGCGCGAGACCATTCTGCTGTGCGAGGCGGCCGGCTTCGAGAACGTGCTGGTCGAAACCGTGGGCGTGGGCCAATCGGAAACCGCCGTGCGCTCGATGACGGATTTCTTCCTGCTGCTGATGCTGGCCGGCGCGGGCGACGAGCTGCAGGGCATCAAGCGCGGCATCATCGAAATGATCGACGGCATGGCGATCAACAAAGCCGATGGCGACAACAAGCGCAAGGCCGAACGCGCGCGCGTCGAGTATTCGAGCGCGCTGCACCTGTTCCCGGCCTCGGCCGACGGTTGGACGCCGCGCGTGATCACCTGTTCGGCGATCGAGGGCGCGGGCGTCGGCGAAACCTGGGACATGGTTCTCGAACACCGCGCGCAACTCGAAGCCTCCGGCCACTTGGCCACGCGCCGCAGCCACCAGGCGCTCGAATGGATGCGCGAGCTGGTTTCGATGGGTCTCGAAGATTCGTTCCGCGGCCATCGAGGCGTGTCGGCGCGCTTGCCGCGCCTCGAAGAGGCGGTAGGCCGCGGCCAGGTTACGCCGTTCGCCGCCAGCCGCGAGTTACTACACATTTATAGATCGCAGGAGAAATAAGCTATGTCACATTCATTCCCCAAGCTGACGGCGGAAGAGGCCGCCAGCCACATTCGACACGGGCAGACGGTCGGGTTCAGCGGCTTCACGCCGGCCGGCACGCCGAAAGCGATTCCGCTGGCGGTCGCGAAGCTCGCCAAGCTGGAACACGAAGCCGGACGCGAATTTCAGATCGCCGTGTTGACCGGCGCCTCGACCGGGCCGTCGCTCGATGGCGCGCTGGCCGAGGCGGGCGCCATCAGCTTCCGCACGCCGTATCAATCGAATGCCGCGCTGCGCTCCTCCATCAACAAGGGCGAAACGCACTTCGTCGACATGCATCTATCCATGCTGCCGCAGACCGTGCGCTACGGCTTCCTGGGCGAAGTGGATTGGGCCGTGGTCGAGGCCTGCGACATCACCCCCGGCGGCGGCATCGTGCTGAGCACCTCGGTGGGCGCGGCGCCGACGTTCCTCGGCCGCGCCGGGAAGATCCTGGTCGAGCTTAACCGGCGGCATCCGCCAACGCTGCTCGGCATGCACGATATCTACGAACCGGCCGACCCGCCGCATCGCCACGAGATTCCGATTTATCATGCCTCGGACCGCATCGGCGCGCCGATCGTCGTTGTCGATCCGTCGAAGATCGTCGGCGTGGTCGAAACCGACCTGGACGACGAATGCGCTCCGTTCAGCCCGCCCACCGCGTCCACCGAGACCATCGGCCAGAATGTGGCCGAATTCCTGGTGAGCGAAGTGCGCGCCGGCCGCATTCCGAAGAGCTTCCTGCCGCTGCAATCGGGCGTGGGCGATGTCGCCAATAGCGTGCTCGGCGCGCTCGGCCGCTTGCCCGAGATTCCCGCCTTCGAAATGTACACGGAGGTGTTGCAGGATTCGGTGGTCGATCTGCTCGCGAGCGGACGCTGCAAGTTCGCCTCCACCTGCTCGCTCACGTTGAGCCCGCCGGCGATGGCTCGCATCATCGACAATCTCAGCACCTTCCGGCCCAAGATCCTGATGCGCCCGCAGGAGATTTCGAACAATCCGGAAATCGTGCGGCGCCTGGGCATCATTTCGATGAACACGGCAATTGAAGTCGACGTGTTCGGCAACGTCAATTCGACGCACGTGCTGGGCAAGCAGATGATGAACGGCATCGGCGGCTCGGGCGATTTCACGCGCAACGCGTANNACCGCCAAGGGCGGCAAGATTTCGACCATCGTCCCGCTGGTCACCCACGTCGATCACAGCGAGCATTCCGTGCAGATCGTCATCACCGAGCAGGGTGTGGCCGACTTGCGCGGCCAGGACCCGCACTCCCGTGCGCGCATCATCATCGAAAAGTGCGCCCACCCCAGCTTCCGCCCGCAACTGCTCGAATACATCGAGATCGTCAAGCACGGCCACACGCCGCAATCGCTGTCAAGAGCCTTCGCCATGCACCGCCAATTCATCAGGACCGGGGATATGGGCGGGATTAAGTGGGAAGACTGGGCATAGGAGTCGTCTCCCGCGAGCGACCTCAAGAACCTGGCGGCGGAAACGGCGCCGAACGCCCGCCGCGTTCCAGATATCGGGGAAATCCGGCAGATCGAAGTGACTCAGGCGTTTCGGCGCTCCTCGACAGCCCGTGCGATTCGAGCAAGCGCCGCGTCGGACTCCGCCTTGCACTCCCATATTCGCAGGACGCTCCACCCCGCTAGCCGTAGCCTCCGCGCAACGCGGCGGTCGCGTCTGCGGTTGTCCTCGACCTTCTTGCGCCAGAACTTGAGGTTACTCTTGGATGGCCTGTTGCAGCGGGTGCACCCGTGCCAGAAGCAGCCGTCGACGAACACGGCGACCTTCAGGCCGGGCCACGCGAAATCGGGCTTGCCGAGGACAGGCCACTGTTTGCGATAGCCGACAATACCGGCCTCCCACAGTCGTGCGGAAAGCGCCTTCTCGGTGGTCTTGCCACCGGCGCTCTTGACCGAGGCCATGATCCGCGACCGGATTTCCTTTGGGACGTGGTCCACGGGCAGCTATCTCTCGGCGTAGCTCCGGAGTTCCTCGGCGGTTATCTGGGCCGAGGGGACAAGCTTGTAGTGTTTTTCGTCCACGACGCGAACCAAGCCGTCCTCCATCGTCAGTTCGAACATGGCGATGACGCCGTCGGCCATGAACTGCGCAGACACGGGGCGACACTTCAGGCGCGCGTACTTCTCGCGGCAATAGGCGATGTCCTGCTGCGTCTGGACCACGGCAAGTTGGTCGCTACCGCCCTTGGCCTGCACAGGAATGACGAACTGCTGGCCGTTGCGGCTCACACCGACGTACAGTTCGTCTATCTCGATTTGTCCCATTCCCTTGACCGTAGTGCGCAGGTGGTTCTGTAGCGAGTAAGTCGTAATGCCGAGGAAGACGTCAACCAGCCGGTTGTATCTCACCCGAGCGAGCAGGGCTTGTTCGTCCCCCTGTGCATACGTCGCGATGATCTCGGGCGTGGAGTCGGGGATCTTCACGACGATCAGGTCTTCGCGCGGCAGGATGCGGCTTACGCGCGAAAGTCGGAACCTGTACTTCGCCCGGCCCGCTAGTTCGATGATCCACTCAAGCTCGCCGGTCGCCGTCGCCCTGATCCGCTCTGGCAAGGGCTTCCTGCACCGGAAGGAGTAGATGAGGTCGCCGAGGTTTTTGGGATCGTCGAGGCCGAGCGCCTTGGCTGCCTCCGCAAGCTCCGCCCGGTCGAACTCAAATTCCGTCACCCCTGATCGATGGTGATCTTTGAATATGCGGCTGATTATGACGTCGTATAGCGGCTCGTCAGGCATACACCTTCCCGGTGGTCTTCCGCAATCTTTGAGGGATCGTCGACGCGGGAACGCCGTACTTCTCGGCGGCCTCCGACATGTTCAGTGAAAGCAACGAGGGATCTCCCACCTTGCCAGTCTTCACCCGCACCGGCGCCGATGTCAACTGCTCGGCCACCTTGGACGCGACGGCCTGTGCCAACAGCGGAGGAACGGAGTTGCCGATCTGCCTGAAGCCGTGCCACTTCGTGACATGGAACCGAAACCAGTCCGGATACGAGTGCAGCCGCGCCGCCTCCCGAACGGTAATGCAGCGTGGCGATCTTGGATGGATGGGCCGTGGCGAGGTGAAGGCGCCGTGATCGCTGGCAGTGCCCGCCCGGAGGGTGTTGCAGATGCCGTCGGGGTCGAGCTTATGGAAACGGCTGATCGGCTCGGTGTCGCCGAACTCCGTCTTCGCGAATCGCTCCATCGATTCCGGGGTGTGGATCGTTCTCAGGCTCGAACTTAGCAGTTCCTCTTGCGAGCCTGGGTCCGGGTGGCGGAGACGGCTGGCGTACTCGCTTGGCTTCCCGAACCTGGTGAGGACCCAATCCCGATCGAGCAACTCGTCAAAGGCGTCAGCCTCCGGCAAGTCCCCAATAGCCTGCCACACCGTTGGCGTCTTCAGGGCCGGCTCGTCGAACAGGTCCGGCGATTTCCCGTCCACCGAGTGCGTACGGACAGGGTATCCCGGCAACGCCATGCCGCGCCTGGCGCCGAGCAGGAACAACCGGCGCCTGTCCTGCGGCACTCCGTAGTCCGCCGCGTTCAGGACCTTGTACTTCTTCTCGACCTTGTAGCCCTTCTCCTCGAATGCCTCGATGATCTCGCCCAGAAACCTCTTGTGTTCCCCTACCGTCAGCCCCTTAACGTTTTCGAAGACGAAGAACTTCGGCCTCAGTTCCGTGACGAGCCGGACGAAGTGGTGAACCAGGTGGTTGCGCGGGTCGTCCAGGTTTCGCTTGCCGATCATGCTGAAGCCTTGGCAGGGCGCGCCGCCGAACACCACGTCGATATCCGCGGCGCCGATCTTGGAGTTCTGCCGAATGTAGCGCCCATCGATGTCTGCCACGCTGCGGCAGATCGCCGTACAGCCGGGGAAGTTGAACTCATGGATCGCGCAGTGAATAGGGTCATATTCGACAGCTGTCATGACGTCGAAGCCGGCCTGCTGGAAGCCGAGGCTCATGCCCCCCGCTCCCGCGAATAGATCGACGCCGATCATCCCGGTTCCAGTTCCAGCCATCATCTACCCAATCTTATCGGCAGAACTCGACCGTATGCGAATGGATGTCGAAGAAAAGCCCTGCCAATGATCAATGATAGCTCGCAAGAGCCCCGCCGCAACACATTGTTGGGCAAATGGGGACGGCCCGATCTGCGGCACATTCTCGGACGCGAAAACGGTCTCGCCGAACAAAGCGCGGCTTCCTCGCTCACTGGCCCAGGCCGAACTCACGCAGGACTTCCTTGTGCGGAATGCCTTCACCGCGAGCGAGCGATGCCCGGGAGCGGTCTAGCGCCGCGGCCGTCTCCGGCGTGATCTCTTCCTCTTCCACTGGAGCAAGCGCGAGCGACCGCGCCAGCGGTTCCGCCATGACCTCGAGTAGACTCCGCACGGCGGCCAGTTTCGCGGGTGGCAGCATATCCAGAAACGCGTGAGCCTGTTGGCGCTCCTGATTGAGATTCGCTTCCATGGTTCACCTCATTGCGGAAACCGCAGCCACTACCAAGTTACCCCATTACCGGGAGCGCCGGCGATGCCGCCTCGCGCGGGTACATCCTCCCGGACGTGCAGGCAGGCCCGCCAACGCCTTCGCGATCACTTCCAATAGACCCTGCACGGCGTTCCGCTTCGCAACCGGCCCGGAATGACGTACAAAGGCAATCGCGATATTGCAATCAAGTGACAGCGAACCGACCCCACCATTGCCTTGCGCTGCGCTTTGTCGTACAGTGAACCGATTGGAGAAATTATGGCTTTCTGCACAACCTGCGGCGCCCAAGTGAACGGCGCGTTCTGTACCTCATGTGGAACACCGATCAGCGCGGCCGGATCGCCGCCGCCCGCGCCGGCGCCTGCGGCTCCGTCCGTTCAGGCGCCACCGCCGGTTCAGCCGCCTCCTTACCAGGCGTCGCCGATCGCGCCACCGCCGCCCGTCGTGCCGGCACAGCGCAAGACCAGCCCCATCGTCTGGATATTGGTCGTCATCCTCGGCCTGTTTCTGCTGGGTGGCATCGCCGTCGTCGGCATTGGCGCGTTCGTGGTGCACAAAGTCCACGAGGCCGGCGTCGATCCGGATTTGTGGCGTCGCAATCCCGGCCTGGCCGCCAGCAAGATGATCGCCGCGTTCAACCCGAATATGGAGCTGGTGCGCGTCAATGAAAGCGACAATACCATCACCATGCGCGACCGGCGCTCCGGCCATGAAGTGACCATGTCCTTCAATGATATTCAGAACGGACGCTTTCACATGGACGTGCGCGGCGACAACGGCGCCAAAGTCGAGATTGGCGGGGATACGAGCAAGCTGCCCTCCTGGATTCCGCCCTATCCCGGATCGAAACCGGAGGTCGCCTTCACCGGATCGAGCAGCGAGGGCGAAGCCGGCACCTTCACCTTTCAGACTTCCGATTCTGCGCAGGACGTGATGAAGTTCTATCAGGACAGGATCAGCGGCCTCGGCATGAAGACCAACCTGGTGGCCAACACCCCGGAGGGGGGCACCGTTGCGGCCTCCGACGATAGCGGCCGCAGCCTCAACGTGACCGTCGGTGGCAACGCCGGCCGGACCAGCGTCACCGTGATTTACGGGAAAAAGTAAGAGGCCGGGAGACGGAACGAGCCGCGAACCGCATGGTCTTGCCCGGGTTCCGGAAGTCGTCGCTCGGCAGGACGATGCGGGTCGGGATACGTCCGACGCGGCGGCTATCCGTGTCCGAGGTACATCAGCCAGCCGATGCCGAACAAGGCGAGCAGGAAGCAGACGAAGGTGTAGGCGCCATAGTGCAGGCGTTCGCGGTCGGTATTCTTGGTGACCACGCCGAGCACGACGGAAACCAGCACGGAAAACAGGAACGCGGCTTCGAAGTGCGAGAGGTTCATCTTGGGCACTAGCTTTTCCTCCCGCGGGCGATCTCGAAAGCGTCCACCATGGCGAGCAGATTTAGCAGGCCGGCGGTGACCAGGAACTTGGTGCCGTAATCGTGCGCGTGTCCGGCAATGTCGGGCTGCGCGTAGCCGAGCCACATCGCCATCAGGTAGAGAATGCCGCCGCAGGCGTCGCCGATCCAGCCGCCCCAGTTGATGAGTATGGTCAGCAGGTCGTCGCCTTGCGGGGTAAACATGGTGCCCCGCATCATCAGCCCGAACAGGAACATGGCCGTGATGGCAACCAGCAGCAGCACGCCGCGGCCGGTCTTCTTGAGCAGTAAGTGGCCGCCGCCCGGCACCAGCAAACCGAGCGCCACCGCGGGTGCCCAGACGCGAATGCCCGCGGGCTCGTTCTCGGTCTTTTCCTTCGCCATAGGGTACTTTTTCAGTGTAACAGCATGAGCCCTTCCCACGGCGCGCCGGAGCCGTCCCATGCGAGACGATCCCGAAAAAGAGAGCTGCCAGACGACCGGGTTCGAACTATCCAGCGGTTGCCAGGCTCTTGAACACCGTTTCAACGGCCGGCGTGTGCAGCAGCGTGTGGTGGATGAGGCAGGCGTTGACGGCGCGCACAATGCCCGCTTCGTGCGCCGGGTCGAGGCCGGGCAGCGAAACTTCGATGCGAAACGCGGCCAGCCGGGCGGGCTGAGCGGCCTTATCGGCGGCCACATGGATTTCCAGACCGACGGCGGAAAGGGAGCGGGCTTTCAGGTATTGCACGGCATAGTAACCGGCGCAGGTGCCGAGCGCCGAGAGCAGCAACTCAGGCGGCGTCATGCCTGCGTCCTCGCCGCCGTTCGCCGGCGGCTGGTCCGACGCGACGCTATGTCCGCGCGCGACCGATTCGAATCTGACATTTCCCTGATACCGAACGTTGACTTCCATGTGGCCTCTACTAAGTGGAGATGCAGTTTCCGGCACGAGGTGACACCCTGCGCGGATGACATCGGGACCGATTGGCCCGCCGTGTCGACACCGTGCGGGTGGTTGGAACCGTTCGAGAGAAGTGGGCCGGCGCATGCGCGCCCCGCCATCGGCGATTCGGGCTATGGCGCGGCGTCAACCGGAGGATGAAAGGGCGGCGCGGGACGCTCGGTCAGCTTGAAATCGGGGGGCACCTGCAAGAGGGCGGGCGAGGGTTCCGAGCGCGTGACATGAACCAGGCGGGTGACCGTTTCGCCGCTGCGCGGATCGCTGCGTCTGGTGACGACCGGCATTTGCAGGTCGGCGGAATACCAGCGTTCCGTCACCACCTGAATGGGCGCCACGTTGCCGATAGCGCCAGCCGGGATGGTGGCGGTGGTGCGCGTGCCCTCCGTGCGGAGGCCTTCGATGGTAGCGGCGCCGAGCGGCTCGACCTTCACCGGCTGGGAGGCGTCCTCGCGGCGGTCCCGCCGGGCGCCCCTTGCAGCAGGGGGACGCGCGCCGGGCCCCGGTCCGGCCCACGGCGACTTGCTGACGGTCTTGCGCACCGGATCGAGGGCGTAGCTGGCGCCGGCCACGGGGTCGACGATGAAAATCACCTGCTGCGCGGCGCCGCCGGCGGCCAGCGCGGCGAGGCCGGACAGCGACACCTCGCGCCGGGTTCGGCCGGCGCTATCGCGAACCAGGTGTGTGGTGCTGCTTTGATGAATGCGATTGCCATCGGCCAGAGTTTGGGTGCTCTCGGCGACCAAATCGCCCGAAAAGGGAGCGCCCGTGACCACGCGGCGCGGCACGCCGGCCTCCGCGCCGAGGAAGCGCGGGCCGGCGTCTTCGAAGGGGCGCGCGCCAGGGGGCGGATTCTGCGCCCAGCCAACGGCTGCGAGCGCCAGGAGGAAAGCGAAGCTGCTGCACGTCTTCATCGTGTAATCCCACAACGCGACTTGGGTCAATTCAAGAACCGGACGGCGCGCGCCATTCCATCCGGGCCCACCAGGACTTCGGCTTCCACGCTGGCGGAGTCGCTATCGTCGGTGGCCGGAATGCCGAGAGCGGTGACGGCCGAGCGCGGCAGTTCGACGCGGACGAGATCGACATCGTCGTCTTGCGGCGACCCCGCGGCGTTGGGCAGCGGAACGAATGCGGCATCCTGCTCGTCGACGGCCGCGATGGCAACCGGGGAATTCGAGGCAACGCGCGGCCGCTCCGGCGAGCGCGCGCCGGTCCATAGCGCGCCCGCGGCCAATAGCACCGCCGCCGCCGCGGCCCACCAACGGTGCAGCTCGCGCGCGGGCGGCACAGGCTGGCCGTAGCGCTCCCGGTAGGCGCGCAGCAGGCGCGCTTCCACCCGCGGCGGCGCCGTTACGCGCTTCATGTCGGCGGCCAGCAGGCGCAGGTTCGCGGCCACCGGACGGCCCGCCGCGTAGCGCGCCGTGCAAGCGGGGCAGGCGGCCAGGTGGGCCTCGAAATCGACTTCGGGCTCCGGCCCGGTCAGATCATTCCAGTAGTCTTCGCAGTTCATATCGCACACCTCGCCGCCTTCCACGCCGGAACCGACGCGCCGCCGTGGCGCTCATCCCGCAGCTTGACGGCCAGCATCGACCGCGCCCGATGCAGACGCGAGCGAACCGTGCCGATCGGGCAGCCCAGCGCCACCGCGGCCTCGGCGTAATCCACTTCCTCCAGATCGCACAGCACCACGACCTCGCGGTAACGGCGCGGCAAACTGGCGACCGCCCGGCGCAGCGCTTCCACGCGCTCCCGCGTGGTGAGGTCCGCCAGCGGATCGGCATCATCCACCAGTTCGGCGAATCCCGCTTCTCCGCCCCCGGTGTCGACGGGCACGTCCGAGCGCCGCCGCTCGTACTGCCGCAGCAGCAACTTGCGCGCTATGCCGAACAGGTATGCGGCCAAGCTTCCGCGGCTTGGGTCATAGCCGCATTCGTCGCGAACCAACGCCATGAATACGTCCTGCGTGATATCTTCGGCGACCGAAGCCGAGCCGCTCATCTGCAGGGCGAACCGGTAGAGCGCCGGCTGCCGCTTCTGGTATAGAGCCAGGAACGCCTGTTCCTGGCCAGCGCGGAGTCGCTCGAATAACTGGTGGTCCGATTCCGGCGGCTTCATCGGCTCTCAGTTAATCCTTTCATGCCACGGCATTAAAGTTCCACTTTCGCGGCGCGCCAGCCAGTCCGGCCCGCCACGGGCGGCTGCCGCAAAGGGAGGGGGACTATTTGCAATTTTAGTGCTTTACCGTTCGTATGAGGGGATTTATCATCAACTAGACCATGAAATCGGACACGCCCGACGCGATGCCATGTGCGGAATGCGCCCTCTGGCGGCAGCGGGTTGCGGAGTTGGAAGCCGAACTCGAGCGAACGAGGGAACGGGATGGCGGCGCGGAAGAGAGTTTCCGCCGTCTGGTGGATTTCTCTCCGGCGATGATCTGGATGGCGGGAGCCGACGCGCAGTGGACCTACTGCAATCGCGCCTGGCTCAAGTTTCGGGGCCGGCTAATGGCCGAGGAACTGGGAAATGGCTGGACCGAAGGGCTGCATCCGGACGATCGCGACGCTTGCGTCGCGACCTATCTCAAATCGGTCGCCGCGCGGCGGGCTTACCGGATGGAATATCGTTTGCGACGCGCGGATGGCGAGTATTGCTGGATGCAGGACCGGGGCGTGCCGCGCCCGGACGGAGTGGGCGGGTTCGCCGGGTTCCACGGGGTGGTCGAGGAAATCGACGGACGCCGGCGCCCAGGCTTCAGGCCGGATGAGGAAGCGGTACGGATTGTCTTAACGCTGACCGAGCGCGAGCGACAGGTGTTGGTGCTGGTTGCGGAGGGGAAGTCGACCCGGCACGCGGCGCGGCAACTGGGGATCAGCTACAAGACGGTCGAGTCGCACCGCAGCCGCATCCTCGAAAAGCTAGGTGTGCATGAGACGGCCAGCATGGTGCGTTACGCCATTCGCGCGGGGCTGATCGCACCGTAAGCAAGGCGGCGCAGCGGCGGATTTCGAGGCGTGGGCCGGTCATGCGGGCGTGGGACCGGGAACGGTTTCGCGCCGGGCGAGCCAATCGATGACCTCCTGCGCGCGGATGGGCTTGGCAAAGTAGCCGTCCATGCCGGCTTCCAGACAGCGTTCGCGGTCGCCGGACATGGCGTTGGCGGTCATCGCCATGATGCAGACGCGGGCGCCGGTGCCCTCTTCCATGCGGCGGATTTCACGCGTGGCCTCCAGCCCGTCCATCTCGGGCATCTGCATGTCCATGAAAATGACGTCGAATCGCGAGGAAGCCCACACCTCCAGCGCTTGGCGGCCATCGTGCGCCAGCGCTACCTGGTGGCCGGCCTTCTCGAGCGTCCGCGATATGACGGTCTGGTTAACGGGGTTGTCTTCGGCGACCAGGATGCGCTGGGGGCGGAAAGCGCCGGAGAACGCAGCCGCGGGCGCCACCGATTCGGCGGCGGGTTGGGCCAAATGCGCGTGCGCGAAGCGGGCCGTGAAAATGAAGGTGGCGCCTTCGCCGGGTTGGCTTTCTATCCGGATCTCGCCTTCCATGAGCTCGACCAGCCGGGCTGAAATGGCCAAGCCAAGTCCGGTACCGCCGTACCGCCTGGTGATGGAATTGTCGGCCTGCCGAAATGCCTCGAAGACGGAGTCGCGCTGCTCCTCGCTAATGCCGATGCCCGTATCGGCGACGGAAAAACGCAACTCGACGACGCCGTCCCAGTCCGAGGTCCGTTCCACCGTAACCGTGACGCCGCCTACGTGGGTGAACTTCAGCGCGTTGGCAATCAGATTCAGCAGCACTTGGCGCAACCGCAGCGCGTCGCCATTGACAGCGTGCGGCACGTCGTCCCGGATGACGCCGGTGAGTGTGAGACCCTTCCGCTGCGCGACCACCTCGAGCGGGCGGAGGATGTCGTCGAGCAGGGGCCGGATGGCGAAATCGGCATGTTCCAGCTCCAACCGCCCAGCCTCGATCTTGGAGAGATCCAGGATCCCGTTGAGCAGCGCCAGCAGGGAGTGCGCGGAGGACTGCGCCGCATCCAGGTACCCCCGCTGTTCGGCGGTGAGATCCGTTTCGCCGATGAGGTGCTGCATCCCGACGATGCCGTTCATGGGGGTGCGGATTTCNNGTTGGCCAGAAACTCGCTCTTGGCACGGTTGGCGGCCTCCGCGGCCAGCTTCAGGCCCGCCTCGTTCTCGAGCTTGGAGCGGATT
This sequence comes from Bryobacterales bacterium, assembly GCA_003157745.1. Lineage (GTDB taxonomy): Bacteria > Acidobacteriota > Terriglobia > Bryobacterales > Bryobacteraceae > Bog-375. The sequence goes on from PMKM01000231.1 coordinate 14,702, forward strand.
ACCGAGGTCTGTTGGCGAACCCGGCGCCGCAGTATCCAGATCCAAATCGCCGAGATCGCGGCTACCCCGCCCATCCAGCCGGCCGCGGCCCGGGTGCGTTCGCGGGTAAACCAGGACGCCTCGCGCAGGACGCGAACGTCGGACGGGCTGCGCAGCAGAATCCGGAACCCGTGCGCGATGCCGTCGCTCTCTCCCCGCTCGACGGAGCAGATGCCAGTGAGGCGGAGCAGAGCCCCGTCGCGCAGGTTCTTCAGTGGATCGCCTTCGTTGTCCGACTCCATCGTGGCGTTGAAGAGAATGCTGCCCGCTTCGAGCGAAAGGGTCTGTCCGGCGGCACTCACCATCCGGTTCACCAGGTACGCTTCGGTGGTAACGAGACGGCCATCATACTCCCCGCCCAACGCTTGCTGCGCATCAATCGGAATCGCGGGCGGAGTCTTCCCGGCGGACAGCTTGCGAATCTCGGCGTTTACCAGAACGGGCGAGTAGCCGCCGGAGACCGCGAATCCGACCACGTCAACGCGGTCGCCGGGCTGGAAGCGCCCCTCCTGCTCGGTTCGCACCAGCACCCCGGCGGTTTCATCCGCCACAAACGCCTCGCGGGAGCGGGCGCGCCAGTACTCGACCGTTCCCCGGACGCGCACACGATGGGCCCACTCGTCCACCTGGGAGAAGCGTAACAGCCCGCCGATCGGTCTGATGGGCGCGGCGGTGGCGGGCTGGCCGGGCCGCGAAATTTCGATGTCCCGTAAGCTGGGCGCGTACAGAATCACTCCCACCATCTGTCCCCTGGAATTGAACGCGGAGCCCGCCACGGCGCGAATCCGCACCGTAGAGTCGATCAGATACATCGGCAGCGGCAGGGAAACGGGGTAGGGTACATAGACCCGGTAACGATAGAGCCCTGCGACAACATCCAGTTCGAGGTGAGAATGGCCATTTCGGCGGACCACCGACTGAACGATTCCTTCCGCCGCGACACGCTGGCTGTCGAGCTTTCCGGAAAACAGTTCCGCCAGCGGGACCAACGGCGGATCGGGCAAGCGGGTGCTTCCAAGTTTGCGGAAGCGGGCTTCGGTGACCATCGGTGCGAAGCCGCTCAAATCGACCACGCCATCCACTTCCACCAGATCTCCGTACCGGATGGGAACCAGGCCCGGCGTCATTATGTAAATGCCAGCGGTCGAATCCTGAAAGAACAGGATGTGATAATCGGCATCGTAATAGCTGATAGCGCCCCGCAGTTCTACTGGCACCCGGCCGGTGGCGCTGCGCAACGCCCGTATCTGAGCGGCCTGCAGCAGCGGCGGGACGGACGCGCGGGGTATCGGTACGGTACGGGCGGCGGGGCCCGATTCCAGATGAATATCCCGGCCGCCATCGACCATCATTTGGGGGTAGAGGACGGCGCCGGTCAGGCTGAACGGCGTGGTTGGCACGCCCCGGAAGGTCGCCACCGCCCCAATCAGCTTGCCCGGGTCAACGGTGTTGACGTCCCGCAAAATGACATCGAAGGTGGTGCCGCCGGAATCGACGCGGATATTGGTGCGCCCGTCGTGGAGCGACGACCAACTGCGGGCAATGCCTTGGATTTCCGAGTACCGGTCCTGGCGTTGGGGCAAGTCGAGATCGGTAACGTTGATGCGCACGGGAGGCGGCAGGGGGGCTCTCCCGACCGACTGCGCGGTGGCGTTGCGCACCATGGGAAAGAACTGGCCGCGCGCGGTGACGCCGCGCACGACGAGCAGATCCCCTTGAGGGAACTGAACCCGCTGGTCTTGCGACTCGACGCGAATGCTTCCGGACGAATCGTGAACCACCAGGAGATTCGGGACTGGATCGTCGAATACGTTGACCGCTGTCAGGCGGACAGGATAGTGCCGGTCGGCCTCCTCCGGGGTGAGTTTGCGGATTCCCGAAACCGATGTCAGCACCGGGAGGGACTTTGTCCACGGCCACCTGCAGGCAGCGAAGGACAGCGTGAGCGCCAGCGTCAGGGCAATGCCCGAGGCCGGCCCGAGAAGCCGTAGTACTCCCGCGCGGCACCGGATTATGGGCTCCTCCCGATCGGATACACTCACATTGGTCTTATCGACCGGTATGGCGGCGGACATTAGCCCCGTCTGGCGTTGAGACGAGCAGGCCTTATTCGCAGCGTACGGCCACGCCCGGGTCGATCGAGAGGGCGCGGCGGGCCGGAACATAGGCGGCCACGGCTGCCACGCCGATTAAAATAACGACCGCGCCGGCGATCGCGAATGGATCGGTGGGGCCGATGCCGAACAGCACCGACTTCGCGAAGCGCGCCGACCACAGCGCCAGCGGGATGCCGGCCGCGATGCCGGCCAGCGTCAGCGACAGCGTTTCGCCCAGCACCATCCGCACAATATGACCGGGCCGGGCGCCCAGCGCGAGCCGAATGCCGATTTCGCCGCTGCGGCGCGCCACCGCGCAAGCCATCAGGCCATAGAGGCCAACGCAGGCGAGCACCACGGCGAGCGCCCCGAAGAAACTGGAAAGCGTCGCCAGCAGCCGCTCCGTCAAGAGCGCCTGTTCGGCTTGCTCGACCAGCGTTCGGGCGCGGAAGACGGGCAGGTTCGGATCGACCGAAGCCACCGCCCGCCGCGCCTCGTCGAGCAGGTTGGAACGAGCGCCGTAGCGCAGTTCAAACGATACGAACCCCCACCCGAATTCCTGTTCGGGGCCGTGCTGGAACAGCGGGTAATACAGCACCGGCGCCGGCCCTTCGCGCGCGCCACCGTAGCGCGCGTCCTTCACCATGCCGATCACGGTGGCCTCGCCCAACTGGTGGCCAAGCGGGTTGGCGTTCGGGAACGCCCGTCTGGCGAGCGACTGGTTAACGATGACCACCGGCGGCGCGCTCACGCGGTCGCGCGGCGCGAAATCGCGTCCCGCAACCAGCGGCGTCATCACGGTCGAGAAATAGCCGGGGCTGGTCGAATTCCATGCCACGTGGATCGCGTCCGGCTCGGGCAGGGTGCGGCCATCCACCTGGTCCACGCGGTCCTCGAGACGGAACTCGTCATCCTGTGGACGGACGACCGAGGCGCTGGCCGACTGCACGCCGGGCAGGGTCTGCAACTTGTCGAGGATCTGGCGATAGACCGCGCCCGCCCGGTCGGTTGGGTAACCCGCCAGCTTGGCATCGACCGAGAATAGAAGCACGTTTTCGCGGTGGTAACCCATGTCAACGGTCCACAGCTTGTGGAGCGTGCGCACGAAGAGCCCGGCGCCAGAGATCAGCACCACCGAAAGCGCCACCTGCACGACCACCAGGAGACGGTCCATTGTGTGCGATCGCCGGCCGGCGCGGTGGGTTCCTTCTTTCATCGCCGGTGCCGGATCGACGCTGGTCGCGCGCAGCGCGGGGGCCAGGCCGAAGAGAATCCCGGTGAGAAGCGCAATGGCGGCGGTGAAGGCGAGCACCCGCCAATCCGGATCGACGGCGACTGGTGCGGGCGTTTCGCCGGCCGAGATCATGCGGACCATGAGCGAGCCGCCCCACCACGCGAGAGGCACGGCCAGCGCGCCGCCGAGCGCGGCCAGCACCAGACTTTCGGTGAGCAGTTGGCGCACGAGCCGGCCGCGGCTGGCGCCGATCGCCATTCTGACGGCGATCTCGCGGCGCCGCTGGGACGCGCGGGCCAGCAGCAGGTTGGCCAGGTTGGCGCACGCGATCAACAACACTGTCCCGGCCACCCACATCAACAATTGCAGCGGAAATGCATAGCGCTCGCGCAGGCCGCTCGCTACGCCCGTGGCCGCGGGCCGTAGCACGAGGTGGCCGTCGCGCACGAAGTGCCGCACGTTCGCCATGCCGCCGATTGCGGAAACGGCCAGTTGTTCGGTCAGAAACTGGCGGCGAAGGACGTCCATCTCGGCCTGCGCCCGCTCGCGCGCGACGCCCGCTCGCAGCCGTCCCGCCATCCACATCCAGCTCAGAAAAGGCTCCGTCCAGCGCTTGCCGCCGGGCTGCAGCCGGTCGAGCGCGTGCAGCGGCACCCAGACGTCCGGGCCGCTTCCCACCGATAGCCCCGCGAAGTCCCTGGGCGCGATGCCGACCACCGTGAACGGGATCCGGTCGATCGTGATCGCGCCGCCGACGATGGCCGGGTTGGCCCCGAAGCGGCTGCGCCAATAACTGTCGGCAAGCACGGCCACCGAGGCGTCCGCGCGGTCCTCCTCCGGCCGGAAGAAGCGGCCATACTGCGGCGTGAGCCCGAGCACGGAAAAGAAATTGCCGGTGCAGGCGTCGCCATCGGCGAGCGCCGAGTTTCCGTGGAAGCCGACGTTCAGCCGGCCCAGCCCGGTGCCCCCGACGATGCCCGCGAGCGTGGTCGCCCGCGCCTGAAAGCGTTCGAGCTGCGGGTAGCCGAACAGGTTGCGCGCGTAGGCGGAGCCGGTTTCCCAAAGTGGAATCGTGTTGGTGAACTGCACCAGTTGGCGGGCCTCGGCCACCGGCAACATGCGCAGCACCACCGCGTTGAGCAAGCTGAAAATGGCGGTGTTGGCACCGATGCCGAGCGCCAGCGACAACACGGCGGCAGCGGCGAATCCGGGATTGCGGCGCAGCATCCGCAGCGCGTACCGCACGTCCTGCCACAATCGTTCGAGCGGCGTCCAGCCCCAGGCGGCGCGCGTATCCTCCATCACTAACGCGACGTTGCCGAGCTCGCGCCGCGCCGCCCACTGCGCCTGCTCCGCGGTCAGCCCACCGGACGCGGCCTGCCGCGCTTCCTCCTCCAGGTGAAAGCGGATCTCCTCTTCGAGTTCGGCGTCCTTTCGGCTGCGCCCGGCGATCCAACCGGGCTTATGCGGAATCCAGCTCATACGGGCTCCTCGTTCAGCGGCTGCAAGACCAGTCCCATGGCGCGGGAGAACGTCTCCCACTTGGTCTGTTCCGCCTGCAATTGTTTGCGCCCTTTCGCCGTGAGCCGGTAGTATTTGGCACGCTTTCCGGATTCGGCCGGTTCCCACTCGGCGGCGATCCAGCCGCGCGCTTCCAGCCGGTGCAGGGCCGGATACAACGATCCGGTTTCGACGCGAAGCAGTTCTTCCGAGGTGCGCCGGATCTGTTTGGCGATGGCATGTCCGTGCGACTTTCCGGTTTGCAACGTACGCAGAATCAGGAGGTCGAGAGTCCCTTGCAGGAGCTCGAGGCGGGAAGCGGGCGCGATCTTCATTCTGTAGACATCCTACGCCTGTTGGCGTAGAATGTCTACTATGTTTTTGTCGAAGCCGGCAGGGCGATTCGCGTGCCCTTCCGCCATGCGCAGGCGAAACTCGCGCAGATTGCGCAGCAGGTAATCGGGCGCGAGCGCTGCGAGGTCCTCGACCGGAGTAATGCCGGTGCGGACGGCGATGGCCGGGATGCCGTTCTCGTGCGCGGCAATCACGTCGGAGGTGGCATCGCCCACCAGCAAAACGGGGGCATGCGCGGGCAGTGCGTGGTGCAGCCTGGCCTCGCGGATGGCCCATTTCACGAGGCGTCCGCGCGTGGCGGCCATCTCGCCGAAAGCGCCGTAGCGGAAGTACTGGGCAATGCCTGCGCGCTCGAGCTTGCGCCAGCCGATGCGGGTGAGATTGCCGGTAACCAGGGCCAGCAGAAAGCCGCGCCGGCGCAGGCGGTCGAGCAGGGGCTCGACGCCGGGACAGTGTTTCCGATCGAGCGGCGGACACACGCGCCGATAGTAGCGTTCCGCCGCGCGCTCGACTTCGGGCATCGACTGCCGGATGAGCGCGCGCCCGGCTCCGGCGCGGCGCATCATTTGGGCCAGAATGATCGGGTCCAACATGCCCTGCACCGGAATGCCGTCGGTCGTGGTGTCGAGCCCGGTGACCCTGCGGATGCCGTGGACCAGCGCCTGGCGATGATGCGGTCCGGCGCGCCGCAGCAGGGTGCCGTCGATATCGAACAGAACCAGTCCGGAATAGCTCACAAATCGATGCTATCGCGAGTCGGCGCGAGCGCGCCAGTTCTTCGATTCTGAGATGCTATTACGTGGAATAATCGCTCCCGCCGGAGCAGCTCGCCACGGAATTCCGTCTATCGGCCGATAAGATATCCGATGTGGTTCGATGGTGGAGAATCGCGTGCCATCCGGAGCGGCGCCGTTCATACCGGACAGCACTCCCGCGTGGGACGACCGTGGGATTGAAGGCATATGTGCGCCGGTGACACCGTTTCCGCGGTTGGAATCGAGTCCACTTTGAGTACGACGATGACAACTAAGTTGGGCACTTTCGTTTGTGTGGCGTTAGCGCTGCTGGCTTCGAGCGCAGGAGCGCCGGCACAAGGGCGAAATGCCGCCTCTTACTCTCTGATCGTCGAACCGGCCCAGGGGCTCACGGCTATCTACGACCTGGTCGATTCCGCCAAGCGTACGATCGACGTTACCATGTACGAACTCGACGATACGGCGTTCGAACAGTACTTAGTGAAGCAAGCCGCGGCCGGTGTTACGGTGCGGGTGATTCTCGATAAGAACCGGGAAGAGAGCAGTAACCAGGCAGCCTACGCGTACTTGAATGCGAATGGCGTCGCGGCGCACTGGGCCAATCCGAAATACACAGCGACTCACCAAAAGACAATCACCGTCGACGCCGGCTACAGCGGCGCGCAGACCGCGATCATGACTCTGAACCTGACACCCCGTTACTACCCAGACACCCGCGACTTCGCGATCCTATCGAACGACGCGAGCGATATCGCCGCGGTAGCGACAACCTTCGAAGCCGACTTCAACGGTGCGGCGATTGCGCCGCCGGTGGGAGACAGCCTCGTCTGGAGCCCGACGAACTCGCAAGCGGCCATGGTGGGACTGATCGACTCCGCCCAGTACACGTTGCTGGTCGAAAACGAAGAGATGAGCGACAAGGCCATCGTCGACGCCCTGGTGAGCGCGGCCCAGCGCGGAGTTAACGTTCAGGTAGTCATGAACGCCAGCGCGACTTACACGAGCGAATGGAAGCGGATCGTGGCTGTGGGCGGCGATATTTCCACTTACGCATCCACTGCGCCGCTCTACATTCACGCCAAAGCGATTCTGGCCGACTATGGTTACCCGGCTGGCTCGGTGTTTGTGGGCTCGGAGAACTTCTCCGTCTATTCTCTCACTAAAAACCGCGAACTCGGTCTTATCATTGACGACGCTCCCATCATGCGATCGCTCGCCGCCATCATGACGAGCGACTTTCTCGGCGGCGCACCATACGCGGGCAGCCGGGCGAACTTCACACTGACTCCGAATCCGGGCTCGCTCGCCATCGTCGCGGGATCCGAAGTATCCGCTACCATCGCCGCCGCTGGGTTCAACGGTTTCGCTGGTTCGATCGCTCTCTCGGTGGCTGGCTTGCCCTACGGAGTTGCCGCCGCCTTCAGTCCGGCCGGCATCGAGGGCGCCGGAAATGTCCGTCTCACTCTCACTGCCACTAATGCCGCGGCGATAGGAACTTCGATTGTGACAATTAGCGGTGTGAGCGACGGACTAACCGCGATCACCACCATCCTACTGACCGTTAACCGCGCCGAGCGGCGGCCAGTTCGGCGCCGGGAACCGCGTCCCGTGCCAAAGCGCGAACCTGGAGTTGGGTTCCGCCTCCTTCGATAGCCCGATGCCGCAGCCAATTAACGAGTTCACCTCGCTCGCAACGCGCCCGATTTTCAACCGCGCCCGCTCGTCTTGCCGGCATATAGCATACGCACGAAATCGGAGCTCTTCTGGAAGCCCTTGCCCCATTTCTCGTCCCATTCCTTAGTCGGTTCGGCGGCCTGAGTCTGTTCGAGAGTCTTGCCGGATTTGATGAGCGCCGTCACCCGCTCATTCACGGTCGAGAGAACGGCGCGATATGCGCGAACATCTTCGCGGACGGCTATGGGACCGTGGCCGGGGATGATCTTGGTCTTCCCGTCCACTGTCTCGATGATGCGATCCGCCGCCGCGATCATGCCTTCGATCGACCCACCCACCGAGTAGTCGATGAATGGGAACGTGCCGTTAAACAAGAGATCGCCCGCGTGAAACACGTTGGCGTTCCGGAAGTGAACCGTCGCATCGCCGTCGGTGTGCGCGGGCGGCACGTGCTCGTATGCGATCTTCTCACTCCCGTGCGCGATCTCGTCGCCGGTAGAGAACGTCGCCGTGGGCCGCCCTTCGGGCGCCAGGGCAGCAAACTCGCGGTTCAGGAAGGGATTCTTCTGCGGCGTACTGAGGCGCTTGAGGACGTTCGCGTGCGCCATGATCTTCACGCCCTCGCGGCCCAGTCGCTCGTTGCCGCCCACGTGGTCGAAGTGGTAATGCGTGTTGATGAGGACCCGAATAGCGAAAGGGCCGACGGAACGCGCCTTCTTATCCATCGCCTCGGCGTTTGCCGGGAGGCCGCTGTCGATCAGTAGCAGGCCGTCTGCGCCTTCGAGGATCGCTATGTTGCCGCCGTCGCCAGTAAGCAGCGTCAACTTGTCGGAGAGCGGTTGCAGTTCGAGCGTGGGCGGCGTCTGCGCGGACGCGCCACGCACCAGCCAGAATGCCGGTGCGATCGAGGATGCGAGTTGGAACATCTCACGGCGGGTAAGCTGGGTCATGCCGTTATTGTAACTGGACGAGTCCGCGCATGTGTCGCCAATCCCATGTGCGTGATCTACTCAGCGCGGCCCACCCACCTTGGCGCGTCGCCGTGATACCGTATTCTCCATGACGCGCGCTCTCTTACTCCCACTACTCGCGACTGCGATGTTCGCGCAACCGATCAACATGGCCAAGCCGGAGTTACTCTGGCCCGATGGCGCCCCCGGCGCGCTTGGCACGGCCGACACAGACAAGCCGGCGCTCACACCCTACCTGGTGCCGGAGGGCCGTGGTACGGGCACCGCCGTTGTCGTCTGTCCCGGCGGCGCTTATGCGCACCTCGCGTCCGATCACGAAGGCGCGCAAGTCGCGCAGTGGCTTAACTCGCTCGGCGTCGCGGCGTTTGTGCTTCAGTACCGGCTTGGGCCGCGCTATCATCATCCGATCGAACTGGGCGATGCGCAGCGCGCCATCCGCACCGTCCGCGCCAAAGCCGCCGAGTATCGCGTGTTGCCGGACCGCGTCGGCATCATGGGTTTTTCCGCCGGTGGCCACCTGGCATCCACCGCCGCGACTCATTTCGATGCCGGCGCGCCCGATGCCCATGACCCCATCGACCGCGTCTCGAGCCGCCCCGATTTCGCGGCGCTGGTCTATCCCGTGATTACTCTCACCGAGCCGTACACGCACCACGGATCGCGCGAGAATCTGCTCGGTCCGGACCCGGATCCTAAGTTGGTGGCAAGTCTCTCGAACGAGTTACAAGTCACTGCCAATACACCGCCCACGTTCCTTTACCACACCAGCACAGACACCGTCGTGCCGCCAGAGAACAGCGTTCTCTTCTATCTCGCCCTGCGCAAAGCCGGCGTCCCCGCCGAGATGCACATCTACGCCCAGGGCCCGCACGGCGTCGGCCTGGGAGCCACCGACGAAGCCCTCTCGAGTTGGCCCGCCCGCTTAGCCGATTGGCTGAGGGTGCGTGGGCTACTGAATGGAGGCGCGAAGTAGGAAAGAACCGTTACAATTGCGCCCTCTAGTCACGGCTCGGAGATGACCCCTGCCCGGCCAACCTCAACAGCATCTCCGCGTTCAGTGCGCCGGCTGGCTTGTCTTCGTGTTTGAACATCACGTATACGTCCCGCCCGGTGGCGAGTAACTCCTTGCACCGAACCGCGAGGGCTTTCACTTTAGCCTTGGTGTAAGCGGGCTTCCGCAGCCGGCAGTACACAAAATCGGCTGTGATCACCTCGGGCACGATCAACTTATCCGATTCGGCGATGCACAGCGCCACGTTATGCCGGCGCAATTCGGCGTACACTTCCTCCACCAGCCACGATTGGTGGCGGAACTCGAATGTGTAGCGCAGGCCCGCAGGCAGGGTTTTCAAATACGTCGCCAGCAGTCTGTCATCCCGCTTCATGTTGGGCGGAAGCTGAAACAGGATCGGTCCCAGCCGTTCCGGCCGCAGTGGATCGAACGTCTTGAGAAACGCTTTCGTCGCCACGCGCGCGCCCTTCAGCCGCAGGATATGCGTGATCCGCATGTTCGCCTTCACCGCGAAGACGAATCCCGGCGGCGTCGCTTCCGCCCACGCCGCAAGCGTCGCCGCGGCCGGCGCGTGGCGAAACGTGTAGTTGATTTCGACGGCGGTCAACCGCGTCGCGTAGTGCGCGAGAAATCGCCGCGCTGGCAGCGTGGTGGGATAGAGGTCCGGCTTCCACGCGGCATAGGCGAAACCGGACGTTCCGGCATAGAGGCGTGCCATGGCTTATCATTATCTTCTAGCCGGGTCCGCAATTGCACGGCCCGGTGTCCGCCCCGACTTCGAAGGGTAATGGTGCATACTCCGGAGACCTACGACGATCTCGCCGAAGCGCTCAGCCGCGCCGCGCGCCACATGCGCACGATTTGCCTGGAGGGCAATGGCAGCAAGCGCCTGATGGCTGGCCCCACCGCGGCCGCCGACGAGGCCATCTCCACCTCCGCGCTCAACCACGTGCTCCAATACGAGCCGCGCGACCTCACCATCAGCGTGGAAGCAGGCCTGCCCTGGCGCGAGCTCACCGCGCTGCTCCGCCAGAACCGGCAGATGGTGCCGCTCGATCCGCCCTTCGCCGCCCAGGCCAGCGTCGGCGGCGTGGTCGCTTCGAATTCGAACGGGCCGCGCCGTCGCCTGTACGGGACCGCGCGCGACATGATCATCGGCATGTGGTTCGTCACGCTCGACGGCAAGCTCGCGCAGTCGGGCGGCATGGTCGTCAAGAACGTGGCCGGCCTCGATATGGCGAAGCTCATGATCGGCTCCTTCGGCACGCTGGCCTCGATCGCGGTCGTCAATTTCAAAGTCCAGCCGATGCCCGAGGTCGAGCGCACCATTCTGCTTTCCTTCGCCGACGCGCCGGCCGCCTTCGCCGCCCGCGCCCGCTTGCTCGCGAGCGTGCTGCAACCCTCCGCCATCGACCTGTTCAATCCGCCCGCCGCCATCAATGGCAGCGCGGCCTGGGTGCTGGCCGTGCGCGCCGAGGGCAATCAGGCCGCCATCGACCGCTATCAGCGCGAGTTGTCTGCGTTCGGCGACGCCGCCGCGCTCGATGGCGCGCCGCACGACGAGTTCTGGCGCCAGGCGGAAGACTCGACGCCGCGCTTTCTCGCCGCCCACCCCGATGGCGCGGTGGTGCGCGTTTCCTCCACTCTCACCGATCTCGAAAAGATTTTGACGCCGGTTGCTGTCCCGGCCGTGGCTCGCGCCGGTTCGGGTGTCTCCTATTTGTATTTTGACGATCCATCCGCCGCCGCCCATTGTGCCGCCGGCGCAGCCGCGCAAGGCTGGAAGGCCGTCGTCGAGTACGCGCCCGAAGCGCGTAAATCCAAGCTCGATTTGTGGCCCGCTCCCGGCGCCGATTTCGAAACTATGCGGCGGTTGAAGGCTCTCTTCGATCCGTCCAATGTGTTAAACCGTGGCCGACTCTACCATCGCCTCTAACTCCCGCGCCGCCGGGCCCACTCAGTTCGATCTCGATAAGTGTGTCCATTGCGGCCTGTGCCTGAACGCCTGCCCCACTTACCGCGAGCTAGGTCTCGAAATGGATTCGCCGCGCGGCCGCGTCTATCAGATGGTGCAGGTCTCCGAGGGCGCGCCCATCACGCCGGCTTACCTCGAACACATCGGTCTTTGCCTGGCCTGCCGCGGCTGCGAATCGGCTTGCCCCTCCGGCGTCCCTTACGGCCGCATGGTGGAACAGGCGCGTGCCGAAATCGAACAGCGCATCCCGCATGGCCGCATCGCCGGCCGGCTACGCGCCTTTCTGTTCGGGCGTCTGATTCAATCGCGCGCGCTGCTCTCGGTCGCCGGCACGCTGCTCTACATCTACGAAGCCACCGGCCTGAAAGCGCTGGCCCGCGCGCTCGGCCTCATGAAGCTGCTCGGGCGCGTCGGCGACGTGGTGCAACTCGCTCCCTCGGCCGATCCGCCGTTCTTCTTCTCTCAAATCGGCAAGACGTTTGCGGCCGATGGCGCGCGCCGCTACCGCGTGGCATTTCTCTCCGGCTGCGTCGCCAATATTTCCTTCGCGCGGCTGCACGAAGCCACTGTGCGCGTCCTCCAACGCAACGGTTGCGAGGTCGTGTTGCCCGCCGGACAAGGCTGCTGCGGCGCATTGCATCTCCATTCCGGTCTTCCCGATCAGGCGCGCGCGCTGGCCCGCCGCAACATCGAAGCCCTGCGCGGCGGCGACTTCGACGCCATTGTCAGTAACTCCGCCGGCTGCGGCGCCATGCTCAAGGGATACGGCGAACTGCTCGCGCAGGATCCATCTTACTCGGATACCGCCCATCGTTTTGCCGCCCAGGTTCGCGATATCACCGAGTTTCTCGCCTCGATCGAACTGGACCGCCACATGGGCGCGGTCAACGAGGTGGTGACTTATCAGGACGCCTGCCATCTCGCTCACGGCCAGGGCATCCGCAGCGCGCCGCGCAACTTACTTGCCGCCATCCCCGGCATCGCGCTTGAAGAGATGTCCGGCTCCGATATCTGCTGCGGCAGCGCCGGCACTTATAACATCGTGCGGAACGAAATGTCGATGCGAATCCTGGCGCGCAAGATGGAAGCCGTCAACCGAACCAATGCCACCATCGTCGCCACGACTAATCCCGGTTGCGAGGTGCAACTCGAAGCCGGCGTCCGCCTCCACGGCAAGGGCCAGCGCGTGATGCACATCGTCGAACTGCTCGACTTGGCCTATCGCAACTATGTGACTGTTGCGCCGCCCCAGCCGGCGGTTGATAAGCCTGTCGATAAGTCCGATCCGGAACCAGCCGATCGGGTCCCAGGCGACCGTCCGGCCGCCGCTGCACCAGCCAACACCGGGCGGCCCGTTACCGCTCAGCTTTCGTTGGATATCGATCCCGCACCCACTCCAGAGCCTCGCCAGGAGTCCGCAGCCGATGTTCCAACTGTGCGTCCTCGACGGCGGAAAGGATCTCGCCGAAACGGGGGCCGGGGTGGTAACCGGCAGCAATAAGATCGTCGCCGGTGATTAGTGGCGTTGGTTTGATCTCACTCGCCGGTAACTCGTCGAGCTTACGCTTCACTAACTCGTAGTTCTCCAGGTTGCCGCTGCTGGCCAGACAGTCGAGGCGGTGTAACTCCAGGTGTTCGTCGAAATGCGGCAGGCGCATCAGCCGCTTGAGTGTGCTCTCTCGCATGCGGCCCACGTCCTTGAAGCGCATGTGATGCGCGACCAGCGACTCGATTCGCTCGGTGTCCTCGTTCGAGAAGCGGAGGCGGGCCAGAATCGCGTGCGCCATCTCGACGCCTCTCTCGACGTGCCCGTCGAACCGTATTCGCTCCGCCACCCGGAACACCGGCGGCTTGCCCACGTCGTGCAGCAGCGCGCCCATGGCCAGCGCCGGCGTGGCGCGGTCGAGATTCTCGAGCAGCATCCGCGTGTGCCGCCACACGTCACCTTCGGGATGAAACTCGGGCGGCTGCGCCACGCCGTGCATGGCAACGACTTCGGGCAGCAGCGCGGCCAGCAGCCCGCTTTCGTCCAGCAGATCCAGGCCGTAAGCCGCGCCGCCTTCGGTGAGGATGCGCACCAACTCATCGCGCACGCGCTCGGCCGAAACGCGCGTAATCAGCGCGGCATGGCGTCTCATGGCGTCGAACGTCGCCGCTTCGATCACGAACCCGAACCGTGCCGCGAAGCGCACCGCGCGTAGCAGCCGCAGATGGTCCTCGCGAAATCGCGCGTCCGGGTCGCCAATCGCGCGTACCAGGCGCGCATCGAGATCGGCGCGGCCAGCGACGTAATCGAGCACCCGCCCCGTTTCCGGGTCCATCATCAGGCCGTTGATAGTGAAGTCGCGCCGCAGCACGTCGGCGCGCGGATCGGTTTCGAAATGCACGGCTGTGGGCCGCCGGCCGTCTTCGTATTCGTGATCGCTGCGAAAGGTGGCCACTTCCACCTGCGCCGCGCCGTCGCGCACCAGCACCACGCCGAAGTGCGCGCCCACCAGCCCGGATTGCGGAAACAGTTCCATCACGCGCTCCGGCCGCGCCCCAGTCGAAATGTCAAAATCCTTCGGGCGCACCCCGAGCAGCAAATCGCGCACGCACCCGCCCACCAGATACGCCTGGTGCCCCGCCGTGCGCAGCCGCTCGACAACCGCGCGCGCCAGCGATTTCGCTTCGGATTGCACCGTTCCGGTCTCCATCACCCCATGCTATCGCTCCCGCCCGTACAAATGACGGAGCCAGCACTTCGAACGGAGCCGCGAACAGCCGGCGAGCGAGGAGGTGCGTTCGTGATCGAAAGACCACCGCTCCCTTTGGTCGCGGCTCCGTTCGGACTCGGCGGCCCTGGGCAGCGGCCGCCAAATGGGAATACTCTAATAGTTGCCCTATACATGGGGCCCGGCGAGCGAGCCGGAGTATCTGGTCCATTCTGCGGAGAACTCAGTCGGATGAAACGCAAGATCGCAGCAGTAACTACCTCGCGCGCCGATTACTGTCACTTATACTGGCCGCTGCGCGAACTCGCGGCGCACCCGGACGTCGAGTTACAACTGATCGCGCTCGGTCCCCATCTCTCTCCCGAATTCGGTTGTACTGCGCAAGAGATCGAGAAGGATGGCTTCCCCATCGCCGCGCGCATAGAGTGTCTGCTAAGTTCGGATAGCGATGTCGGCATGGCTAAGACCATCGGCTTGGCGACGCTTGGCTTGGCCGACTGTCTCGACCGTCTGCGTCCCGACCTCTTACTACTGATCGCGGACCGCTTTGAGATGCTGGCCCCGGCTTCGGTGGCGACGGCGTTGCGCATACCGCTTGCGCACATCGAAGGCGGCGAGATCAGCGAGGGCGCGATTGACGACGCGATCCGCAACGCGCTCACCAAGCTCAGCCACGTTCACTTCACTTCAACCGAACTGGCGCGCCGGCGCGCGGTCGCCATGGGCGAGGAGGAGTGGCGCGTCCACTGCGCCGGGGCGCCCTCGCTCGATCACTTGCGCCGCAGCCCGCTGCTCTCCCGCGAGCAGGTCGAAGCACACCTCGGGATCGAGTTCGCGCACCCAACAGCTTTGATCGGCTACCACCCTACGACCATCGCCCGCAACCCCACGCGCGAAGCCGATGCGTTGTTTGCCGCGCTCGCGTCCGTCCCGGCGCAACTCGTCTTCTGTTATCCGAACGCCGACGCCGGCAGCCGCGCCCTGATCGAGCGTACCAAGGCTTTCGTCGAGCGGCTCGGTCGCGGCCACGTGTTCGTCAACCTCGATCCGGTCGTCTACTGGAGCCTGCTCGGCTCGGTCGATCTGCTGGTGGGAAACTCGAGCAGCGGAATCATGGAGGCAGCGTCCTTCGCGTTGCCGGCGGTCAACGTCGGGATACGGCAGCGAGGACGCGAATGCGCCCGCAACGTGCTCCAGGCGGATGCCGACGCCGCCGCCATTCGGGAACGCATCGCGATAGCGATGAGCGCTGAGTTTCGCCAATCGCTGCACGGAATGGAAAATCCCTACGGCGATGGCCACGCGGCCGAGCGAATCGTCTCCGTGCTGGCCTCCGTCCCGCTCGGCGAAGGGCTTCTCATCAAGCGCGCGCCCGAGATTGCATGATGCCGCCGTTGGAATCGCCAGTTCGACTATTCATGACCGCTCCCTGACGGTCGCGGCTCCGAGACAAGTTCCGAGCCGCGACCGTCAGAGAGCGGTGGTGATGGGGAGTCGCGGCGAGTAATAACGCCTGATCACTCCTTCTAACTCTACTTACCGCAGCACATACAGCAGATTCCCTTGATAACTTCGCTGCCGCAGTTGCCCGGTCGCGTAGTCAACCACATACCGTCTTTCGATGCGCAGGCCCGCCGCTTGCGCTAGCTTGGCGAATTCCTTGTGGGTGAACACGTGTCCCGCGGTGGCGCAGGGCCGGCCGCCGATATCCCACACTACCTTCACGTCGCCGTTCGCATCGCCCGGCGCCACGCGGTCGCGCAGAAAGCGCAGCGCGGTCGCCATGGCTCGGTAATGACTCGCATTGTAGCGGTGATTGACGTC
The DNA here is from genome assembly GCA_003157745.1 of Bryobacterales bacterium. Taxonomy (GTDB): domain Bacteria; phylum Acidobacteriota; class Terriglobia; order Bryobacterales; family Bryobacteraceae; genus Bog-375. Next base: position 30,850 of record PMKM01000231.1, read on the forward strand.
GATAAAGATCCTGCCCTCCGCGGCCAGCAGCCGGGCGAACTGGCGCAGCGTTTCGAGGCGCGCCTCCGCCGGGAAGATGTGCCCGAGCACGTTCCACAGACACGTGATGACGTCGAAGCTGCCCTGCTGGCTGCGCAGTTCCTCGGCTCGCATCGGCCACAGGCTGGCCTGCGCCGGGCCGAGGCTCCGCATCACGGCGCTCGGTTCCAGTAGAATCACGTCGCGCAAGCCCGCCTCCGCCGCGATGCGAACCGCGCGCGCGCCATCCCCGGCGCCAACGTCCAGCAGCGAGCGGCTGCGCAGCCGGATCTCGCCAACCACCAGCCGCTCGATCGAATCGAGATACGCCCGCCGCTCGTCCGACAGCCGCGCGTACACCGGTGCCACTAAGTCATAGGCGGCGACCGGGTCCAACATCTCGCCGCCGGATGAGTGAGTCGACTTCATTGGAGCTACCACTTACTATACGCCGCCCCGAACGCCGTCCGGTGGCGGAGCAGTCGATCGTCTTCCGCCGGCCGTCTGTCTTCGCGAAGATCCTGTCACGGAATAACAGTGCCAGATTCCGCGTGTGGATGTAGCGCACGCACTCGTGCGTGCCGTGTCGAGACGCTTCTCGGCACCCTTTTTTCTGGGCGCCGTGCGTCGGCACGAGTGCCGACGCGGCACGCAGGAGTGCGTGCGCTACGGAGGATTGGCGCGGTTATTCCCAGACAGTTTTTAAGCGCCCAATCTCCGGCAACGCGGCTACACTGGAGTTACGATCAGTGTTGCGTGAGGTGTTCGGCCATGGATCAGTCACAGGTTCTCGCTACTTTCCTCGCGGGCCAGGTTCTGGTCCTGGTCGGAGATATCACCGGCCAGGACGTCGATGCAATCGTCAACGCCGCC
>PMKM01000197.1 GCA_003157745.1 Bryobacterales bacterium
CGCGAGATCTGAGGAAGCTCTTGCGAAGAGTACCGCGTGATCGGCGTGATGCCGCAGAAATTCGTGTTTCCCATGTCGTCGGAGTTATGGACGCCGCTCGCGCTGACGCCAGCCGAACGCAATGTGCGGGCGAATCAGCAATTGATCGTGATGGGATTGTTGAAGCCCGGCCGCGGGATGGGCGAGGCCGAAGCCGAAGTGGAAACGATTTCGTCGCGACTGGCGCAGGCGTATCCGGATACCAACAAGAATCGCCGCTTCTACACGATGAGCGCACACGACTATCTGATCGGCCCGTACACACATCAGTACTCGATCATGACGTTCGCGGCGGTGATCTTCGTTCTTCTGATCGCGTGCACGAACGTGGCTAACCTGCAATTCGCGCGCGCGCTGGGCCGCTCGCGCGAGGTGGCGGTGCGCGCGGCGCTGGGAGCGGCGCGCTGGCGTCTGATCGCGCAATACCTGACGGAGAGCCTGACGCTTTCGCTCGCCGGCGCGGGGCTCGGTTGGGTGATCGCGAGTTGGGATATCCAGGCGATCCTGGCCGGGATGCCGGCCGAGACTGCGCGCTACATTCCGGGTTGGTACGAGATCCGTCTGGATCAACGTGCGCTGCTGTTCACGGTGGTAGCGGCGGTCGCGAGCGGCGTACTGGCGGGCCTGGTGCCGGCATGGCAGGGCACGCGATCGAATCTACAGGAAGCGCTGAAGGAAGGCGGACGCAGCGCATCGGCCGGCCGCGGACGCGCCCGCTTGCGCGGTGTGCTGGTGGCGGCGGAGATCGCGCTCTCGATGGTGCTGCTGGTGGGCGCCAGCCTGATGATCCGGGGCACCGGCGCGCTGCTCAGCGACAGCCGAGTCTTCGAGCCATCCACGCTGCTGACACTGCGTTTGTCGATCAGCGGCGCCCGCTACGCGAAGGACAACCAGCGAGTGGGGTACTACCGGCGGGTGATCGAGAGAGTGAACGGCGTGCCCGGGGTGCGCACGGCGTTTGCGGTGAAAGCGATGCCATTCGCCGATCACTACTATGGCAAGCTACTCACGATCGAGAACCGGGTCCCGGTTCCCGGCGATCGACCGAACGCGCTATTCCAAGTGGTGACGCCGAATTATTTCTCGACCATGCACGTGCCGCTGCGCACGGGCCGGTTTCTGAGCCAATCGGACGGGCCGGACAGCCGGCGCGTGGCCGTGATCAGCGAACACACGGCGCAGCGCTGGTGGCCGGGCGAGGGCGCGCCGCTGGGCAAGCGGTTCCGGTTCGATTCGCCCGAGGGCGCGGGCGACTGGGTGACTATTGTCGGCGTGGCGGCCGATGTGCCGAACAACCCGTACGAGCGGGGGCCGGCGCTGCTGGTCTACGTTCCGCTCGAACAATTTCCGCAGGAGCACACGGATTTCGGCGTGCGCACGGCGGGCGACCCGAGGCTGGTCGAATCGGCGGTTGTGAAAGCCATCCACGCGGTGGACCCGGAAGAACCGATTGCCGGCGTGATGCCGTTCGACGACATGGCGCGGAACGAGACGCTGGGGCTGATCTACGTCGCGGCAATGCTGGGAGCCTACGGCGTGGTCGCGCTGATTCTGTCGGCGGTGGGCGTCTACGGCGTGATGAGCTACCTGGTGTCGCAGCAGACGCACGATATCGGGGTGCGGGTGGCATTGGGGGCGTCGCGGAGCGGAGTGCTGGCGATGGTCTTCCGGAGCGGCATGATTACGGTTGGCGGCGGCATGGTGGTGGGACTGGCGGCGGCTTATGCCACGGCGCGCCTGCTGGCGCTGCTGATTTTTGGCGTGCCGTCGAGCGACCCGGTGACATTCGTGGGCATCCCGTTGGTGCTCGCCGCGGCCGCCGCGCTGGCTATATTGATTCCTGCCCGCCGAGCCACAGGCATCGACCCCATCGTCGCGTTACGGTATGAGTAAGATGCCGGCAGGAGCGAGTTAGGCGGCAGATAACTCCGATTTCCACTAAGTAGGACTTATCGCGCTTATCGCGGCGTGATTAGTCCGCCGAGTTTGTCCTGTTCGCTCGCGGCGGAGCGCGGGAAGCGGGTCGACCAGGCTTCGGGGTACTTGAGACCGGAGCCGGTGCTGTAGAGGACGATGCGGTCGGCCGGTTTCAGGAATTCGTTCGCGAGCAACTTGCGCAGCGCGGCCACGCAGGCGGCGCCTTCGGGTGCGGCGAAGATGCCTTCGGTCGATGCTAGCTCGGCTCCGGCGTCGAGCATCTCTTCGTCGCTGACCGCGAGCACCGTGCCGCCCGAGGCGCGGACGGCTTCGAGCACCAGGAAATCGCCCAGCGGTTTCGGCACGCGCAAGCCGGCCGCGAGCGTGTGGGCGCCATCGAAAAAGCGGCAGCGCGGCTCATTTTCGGCGAAGGCGCGCACGAGCGGCGCGCAACCTTCCGCCTGCACGGCGATCATCTTCGGCCGCCGGCCGCCGATCCAGCCGAGCTTCTCCATTTCGTCGAAGGCTTTCCACATGCCGATCATGCCCACGCCGCCGCCGGTGGGGTAGAAGATGGCGTCGGGCAGATCCCAATCCATCTGCTCGGCCACTTCGTAGCCCATGGTCTTCTTGCCTTCGACGCGATAGGGCTCCTTGAGCGTGCACATATCGAACCAGCCCTCCTGCGGGCCGCGCTCAGCCACGATCCGGCCGCAATCGCCAATCAGGCCATCCACGAGGGCTACGTTTGCGCCGAACGCTTTGCACTCGAGGTAATTCGCCTGCGGCACGTCGTGCGGCATGAAGATATGGGATTCAATTCCAGCCGCCGCCGCATATGCCGCCAGCGCGCCAGCCGCATTGCCGGCCGAAGCCATCGCCACTTTCCGGATGCCCAATTCGACGCACATCGAGATGGCGCAAGCCAGGCCGCGCGCCTTGAACGACGCCGTGGGATTCAGCCCTTCGTCTTTCACCCAGAGCGCATCGGCGCCCAGCCGCGCGCCCAGCCGCCGGGTGCGCAGGAGCGGCGTCCAGCCCTCGCCCAGGCTCACGATGGAGGCTTCCGCGGGCGGCAGCACGGGCGCGTATCGCCACATGCTGGCGGGCCCGCCGGACACTTCGCGCCGCGGCCAGCGGTGGCGGATGGTCTCGAAGTGGTAGCGCGCCAGCAGCGGACCGCCGCAGGCGCAGAGGTTCTCGACCACGCCCGCATCGAGCTTCGAGCCGCACAGACTGCACTCCAGATGGGTTACTTTCGCCATGAACCATCAAGTCTAGCATTCGGCGAAAGCGGCGCTATCGCCCGGGCGCGCGACACAAAGACACCGAGGCTGTCCATCCCCGATGAGTCCGCATAAACCTGAGCGTATGGGTACAGAGGACGTTGCTCTCCGGGGCTTCGCGTAAGGGCAGGGCCCTGGGGACTGCCGCAGGGTGTCGAAGAACTCCGGGCTGCAGCCCTTGTTGGCTCGGGAAAAGCCACAGTGGCTAGAGCCGCTGAATGCCGGTGTGCTGCGGCACCCTCGAAAACACTGGGCGTCCCAGTTGGCAAGTCGTTTTTCGTTTGGATCATCGCGAACCGCGGCGGGCAAGGAACGCGAACTGAGGAGTCATCGGCGCTTCCGAG
>PMKM01000042.1 GCA_003157745.1 Bryobacterales bacterium
TCAACTTATGCAATTAGACACTAGGATAAATCGGCGCCGTCCGCCCACGTGACGGCTGCGGCGTAACAAGCGGTGAGCGTTTGCGGCTTCACGTCGGCGCCCGGCGCGCCGGCGCCCAGGGTATCCCAATCGCCCCGCTCGTAGGCGAGCACGAGTTTCCATACGGGAGGCATCGCGTCGCCAGGACGTGGACGATCGAGCAGGGTGCGAATAATCTGGCCGTGCAGGTTCAAGCCCTCCACCAACTCCTCCAGCGGGCGGCCCAGCATGGCATCCAGGCGGGAGAACATACCCACCAGAAAACAGTCGTCGCGCAAGCATCCCAAGCCAGCTTCCTTGGCGAGCAATTCAAAAAAACGCGCCCGGACCAGCGTGCTGACGGTTAGCTCCGTGGGGTGGTCCGCGGCCAGATTCGCCATGGTGAGCACCGCAAGCCACTTGCGCGCCGCGTCCTCGCCGATGGTGCTCAGCGCACGTTCCAGGCTCTCGACCGGCGCGCGCAGGCCGAACCACGCCGAGTTGACGAAGCGCAGCAGCTTGTAGGAGAGCGCCGGCTCGCGCTTGAGCAGGTCGGCCAGTTTATGAAAATTCAATTCGGGCCGGTGAATTTCGTTCAGGATTCTGAGGAACTGCAACTTGAACCCGGGAATCTGGCGGCTGGAGGCGATGACCGGGCGAGCGAAGAAGTACCCTTGAAAATACTGATAGCCCATCTCGCAGGCGCTGCGGAATTCCTCCTGCGTTTCCACCTTTTCGGCCAGCAGTTGTAGCTGGCCTTTGAAGCGCAGGGCGACGTCCATTTGTTGCGCCGGAGTGGTAGCCCGGAAATCCACTTTGAGGAAGTCGGCGAGGGGTATCAGTCTCTCCACTTTGTCCGAAGTCGTGAAGTCGTCCAGGGCCAGCCGGTAGCCGCGCTCGCGCAGGTCGCGGCAGGCAGCCAATAGATCCTCATCCGCCACGACGTTTTCGAGAATCTCGACGATGGTCTGATTAGGCGGCAGGATGGATGCCGTGCCGTCCAGCAGCATCTTCTGGGGAAAATTAATGAAGGTGTTCTTGCGTCCGATCAGTTGCTCCGTATCGGCGGAACCGAAAACGGCGCTGATGACCTGCGCAGTGGCGGAGTTCTCCTCCGTGCCGTCGAATTCGTTCCGGCTACTGGATCGATACAGCATCTCGTAGCCAAACACGCGCATCTGCGCGTCAAAGACCGGTTGGCGCGCGACCAGCAGTTCCATCGATACCTCAGCCACTTACCTTAATCGTCTGAAGCGGCGGAATCTTTAGGGTTAGCGGCGGTGGAGGCAAAGAAAGGTCGCATTTTCAGCGAGCTACGAATCCACTAAAGAAAGGATGGTCAGCGGGGCATTGCCTTCCAGCCGGTTGTTGACAAACAGGAAGAGAAACTTCTTATCCTCGCGGGCGCGGCCGATGAGCGCGCGCATCGACTCTCGGGCTTCCGGGTTGGGGTCGCGCACTTCGGTGTAGGGCGCGAAGGAGGCCACCGCGCCGGCATACTGCCGGCCGTGGCGCAACAGGGCGCGGCACACCAGGAAATCGGCCGTGACGGAACCGGGCATGGCTATCTGGCGGCCCAGTTCCGGCATACGGGACCAGGCGTTGTAGACGTGCGCGACGCCGCGGCTGCGCAGGCAGGCGAAATAGTCTGGCGTGAGGAATTCGGGATTGCGAATTTCGACCGCGTAACGGAACTCGGGCGGCAGGGCGGCCAGGAACGGGTCCAGGCGGTCGAGGAATTCGCCGGCGGCCGGGAAACTCGTTTTGGCGAATGCGCCGAATTCGAAGATCAGCACCGCCGTCTGCGCGCGGTGCGGGAGCAGCGGGCGGAGAAACATCTCGTGCAGCGTGGCGCGATCGAGGAATGCGGAATTCTCTTTGCCGCCCTGCGAGCCGTAGCGCGGATGGGCCGGAAACACTTTGCAGGTGATTTGTTCCGGCACTTTGAAAGCGAATTGAAAATGGGCGGGGGTCTGGCCGAACAGCTTGCGCCAGAATTCCACGCTGGGGAACTGGTAGAAAGCGAAATCGCCGCAGACGATGGGGAAGGTCTCGGCGTACTCGCGGAGACACTCGGCTTGAAACGCCGTGTTCGAGAACCGGCCGCGCGAAAGATAGCGCTCGCGCGAGTAGATTTGCCCGAGCCAGCCCGCGTACTTCCAGGAGCTGCCGCCGATCAGAATGCGCTGGTCGGCGAGCGCGCGCAGACGTCCGGCGAGCCCGGCGCGATCGAAGCCGGCCTCCTCTTCGAACAGCGGCCCTACCATGCCCGCGCGGAGCGCGTCTTCCCCGCCCTCAGGTTCACCATTGGTTTATTGTAAGACGAGACGGAGCGTCGTCACGCTCGAAGACCACTTCCCCCCGGCCGATTTCCCGGTACAACCAATGAACACCGCGAAATCTGTGTTCTTTCATACAAAGCTACCTCCGGTGAATCGGCGCCGGCCACGCGATGGAGTTTCAGTTAGTTAGTGCTTGACCGGGTATATGATACTTCTATGGCCAGTGTCGCTGTAGCTACTCACACAATTCCAATTACCTCATTGTCGCTGGAGAGCCGACTCGAGGAGGCGGTCCGGCGATCCGCCAAGTACATGCCGGCCGACGTTTGGGCGCAGATCGCGCCGATGCTGAAGCCCGAGGCGTTGGCGGTGATGGCCATCGTGACTGTGGCCTGGGCGGTCTCGCAGTTCTTCGGAGTGGGCGAAATCGCCGATGCGGTGCTGTTAGTGGTGGGAGGCCTGACGGTGGGCGCTTCGGCAATCGACGCCGGCAAGGAAGCGGTGGAATTCGCCGTGACGGCGAAGGGCGCGCGCACGGACGCGGCCCTCGAAGACGCCGCCCGGCACTTCGGCAAGGCGGTGACGATCGGCGGCGTGGCTTTGATTACCGCGCTGTTCCTTCGCTCCAAGCCAAAAGTCCTGAACGACATGAAATTCGGCGGTCCGGTGGGGCGCCTCTCCACGGGGCCGCGCAGCGGACGGATGTTCTATCGGCCGACCACGACGATCGCGCCCATCAGGCAGTCACCGGGCTTCCTTACCAAAGGCATCACGACGATGTGGGGCGACATCACCATCGAATCGCGGCTGAGCAAGGCGGACCAGGCAGCGACGCTGCTCCACGAAATGGTGCACTCGCGACTTACTCCCAAACTATACTTTCTGAGGGAAGTTCGCGTGCGGGTGGCGATGGAAGGGTATAACCGCTCGTATCTGCTTCGTTACCTCGAGGAAGCACTGGCCCAGACAGTGGCGGAACTGCGCACGAGCGGTTATCAGGGTCTTCCGGCGGGGATCAGTTTTCCGGTTAAGAACGGTTACGTGACCCTCGCGAAAATGGGGGAGGAAGTGGCGGGCGTCCTGCTCGGACCGGTCAACGCGGCGAGCTCGACTTACCGTGTGCTGTACAACGCGTACAAACCGGCAACCAAATGAAGCGCCTCGTGCAAGCGATCAACCGCCTCTATTCCGCCGGCAAGCGGAATCCGGCGCGAACACCGGAGCAGGTTCTCGCCACGGCGCGCAGTTATATGACACAACTGGGCGGGGCGCTGGAAGATCCGGTTTACGTCAATGTGTCGCCCGAGGGCAGCGAGAAGCGGCTGGTCTGGACGCTGCGGGACCGCGGCCAGCAGCGCGGCGGCAACATCCACCTGCGGATCGACGACGAGACGGGCGAAGTGATCGAGTACAACGTGCCCGGCGCGTCCCGCACCGCACCCTAGACGGACCTTGCCCGATCGCGGTTCACGGGGCGGTGCATCGCCCGTTGCCGTAGCATGGTCAGTGCATGTCCCCCGCTGCGCGGTTGTATAATTGCTTCATCCGCACTTTGAGGTGAGAGCTTGCCGATGGACGCCGACGATATGCCACGGGAAGATTCCGCGACTCCGCCGCCGAGCGACGAGCACGAGCCGATGCTCTACTGCCCGGTCTGCTCGACGCGGCTGGCCGAGCGGCAATGCAAGCTGGTTTGCCAGACGTGCGGCTACTATCTGAGTTGCGCCGATTACTACTAACTCGACTTATGTCCGACATACCCGAATTACTCGAACGCTTTCGCCGCGGGCCGGAGTTACTCGCCATGGTACTCACCGGCGTTTTCGGCGAAGAAGAAGACTTCGTCGCCGTGCCTGGAAAGTGGAGCATACGGCAGATCGTCGCGCACCTGGCGGACGCGGAAATCGTGATGGCGCACCGCTTCCGGCAAGTGATTGCGGAGGACGCGCCGGTACTGGTCTGGTTCGATCAGGACGCCTGGGCGGCCAATCTCGACTACGCACGGCGCAAACCGAAGCAGTCGCTCGAGACGCTGCGCCGCACGCGGGCGGAGAACGTCGAACTGCTGAAAGCCCTGGCGGAGAACGCGTACGAGCGCGCCGGCAATCACACGCGAAACGGCCGCATGACGCTCCACGACTTACTCGGACACAGCGCCAGCCACACCGAATCGCACGCGCGGCAGATCGGCGAAATCCGCGAGGCTTATAAGACCGCCAAAGGAAAGAAGTGAACAGGAGCCATGCAAAAGTACGCCTGGGATGAGATGGAGCTAGAGGTCCTGAACGACCATATGTCGCGCCGGTTCGTCACGGGCGAGAAGCTCACGGTGGCGCAGGTTCTGTTCAAGAAGGGCGCGCCGGCATCCATCCACCAGCACGAGAGCGAACAGATCAGCTATGTACTGGAGGGCGCGCTGCGGTTTCACTTGGACGACGAAAAAGTGACCCTCTCCAAGGGGCAGGTGCTGTTGATTCCATCGAGTGTGCCGCACGGCGCCGAGGCGCTCGAAGACTCCGTGGTGCTGGACATCTTCAGTCCCATCCGGCAGGATTGGATCGACAAGGACGACGCGTATTTGCGGCGCTAGTGTAGTGCGTCCGAGATCCCGACCGGTATCGCGCGGAGAAGTGGGGCAGGCGCTTCCGCCTGCCAACCCGCGAATCCCAATGCCAAAGACTGCTCATAGGCCTTCCGAATGGACTCACCTCGGTCGAGCCGGGCGGTTGGCAGGCCGAAAGCCCAATGCCACTTAAATAA
>PMKM01000210.1 GCA_003157745.1 Bryobacterales bacterium
GACGCTGAAGATCGGCGAAAAGGAACCGATCGCAACCGGCAGCTACCAGTCGAGTGCGGCCACCGTCAGTCCGCTGGTCAACACGCAGTTCACCTATCAGGACGTTGGCGTCAACGTGGAGTTGACGCCGCGCGTGCATGAGAACGGCGACGTGACCATGCACATCGATCTGGATATTTCGACCGTGGCGAGTTACGTCGATGTGGGTGGCATCAAGCAGCCGGTAATCGGCCAGCGCAAAGTGCAGCACGACATCCGGATGAGAGAAGGCGAGATCGGCCTGCTGGGCGGGTTGATCAATACGGAAGACGACAAGACGGTGACGGGGATACCGGGACTGGCGAGCATTCCGCTGATCGGCAACCTGTTCAAGGGGTCGAGCGTGAACCACAACCGCGACGAGCTGATGATCGTGGTGATTCCGCACGTGATCCGGCAGCCCGAGATTACCGCGGCCAACCTGCGCACCATCGCCGTGGGGTCGAACACGGTAATTCATCTGAACCACTCGGCGAAACCGCAGGAGACTGCGCCGGACGCGGCTGAAGCTTCGCCTGCCGCCGTCGCGCCGGCGCCGGTGGCTTCGGTACCGGCAACCGCATTGCCCATCACGGCGCCGCCAGCGGCCGCGCCGGCCGTCAACAACGCGCTGCCGTTGGCGCCGCTTCCGCCGGTGCCCGGTATGCCGCCGCCAACCGCGCCGGCGCTGCCGCCTGGGACCGAGCCGCCACCGACCGGCGGAACAAGAGCGGCCGAATTCAGCGGTCCGGCGCGCGTCTACTTCAAACCAGGGCACGTGGATGTGGCGGCGGGTGGTGCGTTCACGGTGGCCGTGACGCTCGATAACGGGCAGGACGTGGCGACCGCGCCGATGGCCATCGAGTTCGATCCGAAGCTGCTCCGCCTGAACGATGTCGCGCTCGGCCCGCTGCTTTCCTCCGGCGGCCGGCAGCCGGTCTTTACCAGGAACGTCGAGAACGAACGCGGAGCGGCTAGCGTGACGCTCGGCGTGGCCGCGGGCAGCGTGGGCGCCACGGCGGCGACGGGCACATTGGTCACGCTCAGCTTCCAGGCGGTGGCCGCGGGCAGCGGCACGGTCCGGATTCCAACCATGACGGTGAAGAACTCGCACGGCGGTGTGGTCGCCAGCGCGAATCCGCAGCTCACCGTAACGGTGAAGTGAGAGGGGCGATGCGGCGGCGGCGAAAGCAAAGCGGACTGACGCTGGTGGAACTGATCGTGGCGTTCACCATCATGCTGATCCTCACCAGCATGGCGGTGCCGCTGGCGCGGGCCAAGGTGCGCGCCGAACGCGAGCGCGCGCTGCGCTATGCGCTCGACGACATGCGCCTGGCCATCGATAAGTACAAAGACTATTGCGATATGGGCGTGTTCGGGCCGGTGAAACAGGGCACCGACTGCTGGCCGGAGACGCTGCAGGACCTGGTCGACGGCGTCAAGATCGGCAGTTCGGCCGACGATAAGAAGATCAAGCTGCTGCGCCGCATTCCGCGCGACCCGTTCACGGGCACGAGAGAATGGGGCATGCGCAGCGACCAGGACGATCCGACGTCAAACAGTTGGGGCGGCCAAAACGTTTTCGACGTCTACACCAAGACGGACCAGAAGGCGCCCGACGGAACGGCGTATTCGGAGTGGTAGGGGCTTGCTAAGTAATCGCCAATTCGGATCCTGGCTGACGTGGCGCACGCACTCTTGCGTGCCGTGTCGAGACTCATCTCGACACAAGCTCGCCGCTGGGACGCCGGATACTGGCGCCACATCGAAACGGAGCGCGCGCCGCGGGTTCACCTTCGTCGAGCTGATGGTAGTGATCACGATCATCGTGATCCTGATCAGCATGGCCATCCCGATCTATCAGAAGTCGATCCTCCGCGCCAAGGAGAGCGTGCTCGCCAACAACCTGTTCACCCTGCGCACGGTGATCGATAACTATACCTACGACAAGGAAAAGGCGCCGCAGACATTGCAGGACCTGGTGACCGAAGGCTACCTGAAGGACGTTCCCATCGACCCGATGACCGGCGACAGCCAGAGCTGGAAGATCGTGATGGAAGACGCGAGCCAAGCCCTCAATCAAGCCGAACCCGGCATCTTCGACGTGCACAGCGGCTCGGATAAGACGGGCCTCGACGGCGTGGCGTACGCGGAGTGGTAGGGGGCAAGTTCGCCGAGTTCCAACTGCGATGAAATGTTGTCGCGCGGGCCGGACGGCAAGGGTAGTAGACACGTCTTCCCTAGTTGGCCAAACGCAGGAATGCCAGGATCTTCGCGAGATCCTTCATCTGGTGAAATCCGCCAAAGAGGTACGGCGATCGGTAACGGCTGCCGTCACGCTTTAGTAGCCAAATTCCGCGCTTGCCGATCGCGCCCCGCCAGTCCGGGCGCCATGCGCACCATCCCGGGTTGAAATCCCTTTCCCATGCGAACGGCAATTTGCTGCCAGCTTTGACGCCGCCTCTGAGGACTTGGTCCGCAACGATGTACCCACGTTCATTCCAGCCGTCAAACCACGGGAAAACGAACTCGTGATGGAGGGTTCCGACCACAACAGCGTCCGCAAGCCGGAGATCGTCAGGGCCCACGAGCGAATCTTCCTGGCCGTAGAGCGCCGGGAAACCAGCGATCAGCAAGAAGACCAGCCAAACACGATTCACACCCACATCGTACCGCTAAGCTCGGCCAACTATCCGGGCGGATCCGGTATCGATAATCTGCGGCAGATTCGCTTGGCGAGGAGGTCGGCAACCTCGGCGTGGCGGGGGACAGCCTCGGCGTGGCCGGTGAGTGGGTTCTCCCAAAGCGAGTGCTCCTTGCCTTCCCGGCGCAGCACGCAGCCATACCGCCGCAGATGGCGGAGGAGTCCTTCACGCTTCATCCGACCACAACTTGTTCCTGCTCGGCGTCAGGCGCTATGGCACGCAAGGAGTCTTCGCGCCGGTGTTCCAGAATCAGTGCGATCGCCTCGCGAAGGTTGGCCAGGCAGTCGGCGCGCGACTTGCCTTGACCGTTGGCTCCGGGGACTTCGGCGCAGTAGGCGATGTACCAGGGACCGTCCCTCTCGACGATCGCGGTGAACTCGTTGCGCATGGATCTATTTTACCGCCGCTGGGTTTTCGGAACACAGCAGGCTCTTGTCGATGGGCGCGTGGCAAATGGATCGTCGATGGATGGGAAGACACCGGGTAAGCTAAAGCATGCCCCACCCGGGACCATTTCTGTCCTCTTCCGCGCCCCTTGTTATACTGGACTTTCCACATGAATAGAGTTCGGTTTGCGCCCTCTCCCACGGGGTTTCTACATGTGGGGAGTGCGCGCACGTTTATCTTCAATTGGCTGTATGCCCGGCACCAACGCGGAACGATGATTCTGCGCGTGGACGATACTGACGTGGGGCGCAATTCGGACGCCTCGCTCAACTCCATTTTCGACGGGCTGCGGTGGCTGGGGCTCGGATGGGACGAGGAGTACCGGCAATCGGAGCGGCTCGCGCTGCACAAAGAAATGGCGCAGGCGATTCTCGCGAAGGATCTGGCGTATCGCGATTTCACGCCGGCGGGTGCGGCGGAAACGGAACGCTCAGGCGAGCATGGGACGTGGTTGTTTCCGGCCGGGATGCGCGAACTCGCGCGCGAGGAAAGCGACCGGAGGGCGGCGGCGGGCGAACCGTTCGCGCTGCGGTTCCGCGTGCCGCGCGAGAGCGGACGGGTGATCGCGTTTAACGACGGCGTGTTCGGCGAGCAATCGAAATCGGTCGCCGATATCGAGGATTTCGCCCTGCTGCGCAGCGATGGAATGCCGACGTATCATCTGGCATCGTGCGCGGACGACGCCGGTTTGCGGATCACCGATATCATTCGCGGGCAGGATCACATCGCCAACACGTTCAAGCACATTTTGATTTTCGAAGCGGCGGGCGTGGCGGCGCCGCGCTTCGCGCACCTGCCGCTGCTGGTGGCGCCGGATGGCGCGAAGCTTTCGAAACGCAAGCACGGGCCGGTGGTGAGCGTGACGACGTATCGCGACGCGGGATTTCTGCCGCACGCGTTCCTGAATTTTCTCTGCCTGCTGGGGTGGTCGCCCAAGGACGACCGGGAGCGGATGACGCTCGACGAATTGACCAGCGCGTTTACGCTCGAGGGCATCAACCGCAGCAACGCGGTCGTCAACTTCAGCGAGGCCGAACCGTTCGATCCGAAAGCGATCTGGCTAAACGCGGACACCATTCGCAGCATGCCGGTGGACGTGCTGGCAGCGGCGTTGACGCCCTTCGTCACGGGCGCGGGTTTCGCGGTCACCCCCGAGAAAATGGCGTTGGTCACACCACTGATCCAAGAGCGCATACGATTGCTGAGCGAGGTAACGACTGTCGGCGATTTCTTTTTCGCGAAGCAATTGGCACCGTACGAAGTGACCGAACTAATACCGCAGAAGGGCGATTTGGCGATGGCGGCCCGCGCGCTGGAAAAGAGCGCCACGGTGCTCGCAACGGCGGAATTCCGTCACGATCCGCTGGAACAGGCGCTGCGCGCGGCTTCCGTCGAGTTAGGAATCAAGGCCGGACAAATGTTTCAACCCGTACGCGTGGCGGTGTGCGGGAGGAAGAACGCGCCGCCGCTATTCGGAACTTTGGAAGCGCTTGGGCGCGAGACCTGCCTCGAACGGATCGGGCAGGCACTGGAAAAGTCGAAAACCATATGAACCCGTCCAATGTAAATGCCGGCGCGGAGGGCAACCCGCCCGCGGCCGGAGCATCGAATTTCGTCCGCGATATTATCATCGAGGACTTGAGAACGAATAAGTGGGGAGGGCGCGTACACACGCGGTTTCCACCGGAGCCGAATGGGTATCTGCACATAGGCCACGCGAAATCGATCTGCCTGAACTTCGGCCTGGCGGCCGAGTTCGGCGGCAAGNNCCGCTGCTTCTACGCTTCCGATTACTTCGACCAGTTATACGAATGGGCCGTACAACTTATCAAGGCGGGCAAGGCGTATGTGTGTGACCTGCCGGCGGAGGAAGTGCGGAAGCTGCGTGGCTCGTTGACCGAGCCGGGCACGGAGAGTCCGTATCGCAACCGTACGGTGGAAGAGAACCTGGACTTATTCGAGCGAATGAAGGCGGGCGAATTTCCGGACGGATCGCGCACGCTGCGCGCCAAGGTGGATATGGCGGCGGCGAACCTGAACATGCGCGACCCGGTNNCCCGATGTACGACTACGCGCACGGACAATCGGATTCGATCGAAGGGATCACGCATTCGATTTGCACGCTCGAGTTCGAAGACCACAGGCCGCTCTACGACTGGTTCTGCGAAGCGCTCGGCATCTATCATCCGCAACAGATCGAGTTCGACCGGCTGAACCTGACTTACACGCTGCTCAGTAAGCGCAAGTTACTCCAGTTAGTGAAGGAAGGGCGCGTATCCGGGTGGGACGATCCGCGCATGCCGACTCTGGCCGGGATACGGCGGCGCGGGTACACGCCGGAGGCGATCCGTAACTTCTGCAAATCGATCGGCGTGTCGAAGACCAATGGCACGATCGAGCTGGGGCTGTTGGAACATCACTTGCGCGAGGATTTGAACCGGCGCGCGCCGCGCGTGATGGCGGTGATTCGTCCGCTGCGCGTGGTGATCGATAACTATCCCGAGGGGCAAGTGGACCACCTGGAAGCGGGCAACAATCCCGAGGATGCTTCGGCCGGGACGCGGCTGGTGCCATTTTCGAAGGTGCTCTACATCGAGCAGGACGACTTCCGCGAAGTTCCGCCGAAGCAGTATTACAGGCTATCGCCGGGAAAGGAAGTGCGGCTGCGCTACGGTTACTTCATCACGTGTACGAGCGTGGTCAAGAACGATCAAGCCGAAGTAACCGAGATACACTGCACTTACGATCCGGCCACGCGCGGCGGTAATGCGCCGGACGGGCGGAAAGTGAAATCGACTATTCACTGGGTGTCGGCCGAACACGCGATTGAAGCCGAAGTACGGATCTACGAGACCTTGTTTGCCAAACCGGACCCGAACCAGACCGAGGAAGGACAGGACGTCCTCGACAACTTGAATCCGCACTCTCTTGAAATAATACCGACGGCTAAGTTGGAGCCGAGTCTGAAGGATGCGGCGGCGTACAGCGGTTATCAATTCGAGCGGCTGGGTTACTTTTCGGTGGACCCGGATACGCGGCCGGGCAAGCTGGTATTCAACCGGACGGTGGCGCTGCGCGACACGTGGGCGAAGATCGAGAAACGGGAGAAGAGCGGCCGGTGATTATTCTGGGAATTGGCGGCGTGCTGGGCGACGCGGCCGCCGCGGTACTGAAAGACGGCGAGCTGGCGGCGGCGGTGGAGGAATCGAAACTGCTGCGGCGGCGCATGCACTGGGGCGGGCGCGACCCGCTGCCGGAGCGCGCCATTTCGATATGCCTGGAGCTGGCCGGGGCGAAGCCGGAGCAGGTGGACGCAGTGGCGGTGGCGCGGCCGGTGCCGGAGCGCGACTTCTATTTGCGGCTGCGTGCGCAGTTTCCGGCCAGCCGGATCACGCTGGTGGAACACCACCTGGCGCACGCGGCGTCGGCTTACTTCGCGTCTCCGTTCGACGAGGCGACGGTGCTGACGCTCGACCGCGGCGGCGATTTCCGCTGCGGGTCGCGCTGGGCGGGGCGCGGCGCCAGCATGACGATCGAGCAGGAACATTACTCGCCCGATTCGCTGTGCGACGTGTATAGCCGCGTCACGGAGCTGCTGGGATTCGAACCCAACGTGGACGAGCACAAAGTGCAGTGGCTCTCGGTGCAGGGCGACGACCGGTTCCACGATTTGTTTTTGGAAATTTTGCAGGCGGATGACGCGGGGCTGCACGTGGAGCGCGCGTTCTTCTCGAGCGAGCGGCCGCACGCGGGCGGTTTCGGACACCGGTTTTATAAAGCACTGGGCCTCGAAGACGGGGTGCCGATTCCGGCCGAGCTGCGCGCGCCGATTGCGGCCGGCGTGCAGCGGGCGGCGGAGACGGCGGTGATGCGCCTGGCCGGGAAGGGGCGCAACCTATGCCTGGCGGGCGGCCTGGGATTCAACGCGCTGCTGGTTTCGGCGCTCGAGAACCGGTCCGGATTCGAGAACGTTTTCGTGCAGCCCGTGGCGGGCAACGCGGGGACGGCGATCGGCGCGGCGCTCGAGGCCTGGCATCATCTGTACAAACAGGAAAAGCGCGTGCGGTTGGAGACGCTGGCACTTGGCCCCAGCTATGGCGCGGCCGAAATCAAGCGGGTGCTCGAAAACTGCAAGCTGAATTTTCACTACCTGCTGACGGACGAGGAACTGATTGCGTCGGCGGTGGCACAGTTGAACGAGCACAAGATCGTGGCGTGGATGCACGGGCGGATGGAATTCGGCGCGCGGGCGCTGGGCAACCGCAGCATACTGGCGTCGCCGCTCGATCCGTATTCGACGGAGAATTTGAACACGTTCATCAAGCACCGCGAGCCGGTGCGCAAGTTCGCGGCGTCGGTGCCGGCGGAGCTGGCGAGTAAGTATTTCGAGGTGGGACCGAACGCGCGGTACCTGGCGACGGTGGGGCACGTGCGGCCGGAATATGCGGAGAAATTCGCCGCGGCGGTGCTGGCCGGCGACCTGGTGCGCGTACACACGGTGGACGCGCGCGAGAACCCGCTCTACCACAAGCTGCTGCACGCGGCGGGCGAATCGACGGGGCTGCCGGTGCTGTATAACACGTCGTTCAACCTATTCGGCGAGCCGCTGGTGTGTGGGCCGCGCGACGCGGTGCGCAGCTTCTACTCATCGGGGATCGACGCCATGTTCGTCGGGCACTTCTTTCTGCAGAAGTAGGGGGCGGAGCGGAGTTGACGATGCGCGCGGACGAGGGCGTCCGCCCCACTTCGGTTTCAGAATACGGACACTCCCAGATACTTCTTCGGATTCTCGCGGACGGCGCGGGCGAGGGCTCCCCATTCGCGCGACATGCCGGTGAGGTTGTCGTAGACGAGCGAGGAACTGAAGGCGGGGCTCGAATTGAAATCGTCGACGGTGCGCACGAGAGTGGACAGGCGACGGGAGAGATCGGCGTAGAGATCGTCGGACTGAAACAGCGGGCCGGAGCGTACGGCGGAAACGGACTGGCGCAAGTCGCGCGCGGCATCGAGGAACTGCTGGTACTGGCCGGTTTCGCGAAGCCAGGGACTCGACTGGACGCGGGCGAGGGTCGAATCCAGGCGCAGCAGCGAATCGTCGATCCGGCGGTAGTGGCTGTCGGTGTATATCAGGCTGCCGACGGCGCCGGTGGTCTTCACAGCGGCGCGCAGGTCGACTTGCAGGGTGGCCATGCGGTGCAACACGTCCGAGTACAACTGGTCGCCCTGGACGAACTTGCCGATCGGTCCGTGGCCGGTTTCCATGTCGCGGAGGACGGCATCAACGAGGCGCAACTGCTGCTGGAATTGGGTCAGGTCGAGGCTCTGCATCAGACCCGGGGCGCCCTTGTAGCGGATCTCGCCGCCGACGGGAACGTGGGTGGCAGCAGTGCCGCTGGTGATGTCGACGAACTGATCGCCAACCAGACTGTCGGCGGTCAACTCGGCGGTCGAATCGCTGGTGATGGCCGGGAGGCGGGCGCGCTGGACGCTGAGAGTCAGGCGGATGGCGCGAGCCGGGAGGGCGGAGCCGGACAGGCCGATGCGCGAGGTCGAGCCGACGTCGATCCCATCGACGCGCACGGCGGCGCCGGTGGCGAGGCCGGTCGCGTCGGGGACGTAGAGGTAGACGCTCACGCGCGATTGGAACAAGGTCCCGCCGCTGAGCAGGAGCACCAGCACGAAGAGAATCGCGAGGGCGGCCACGGTGACGGCTGTCACGCGAAGCTTCGCCCAACCGACGGTGGGAGCGGATGGCATTCAACTGGGATTGTACCGCGCCCCCGGCCTCAGCGGACCGCGAAGAAGTCGCCCGTATACGAACAGCTCAGCATCTTGTCGGCGGTGCCGGCTCTTCCGGTGGGATTATGGGTGAATCTCGCCAGAGGGAGGCCCTCGGAAACAGCGCAAAAACCCCGCAGGCCCGGCATTCTGGCGTCGGCGTGCGCTTCCCATTTCATGCCCGATGCGACCAGCGTGTAGCTGAAATTGGGGTCGCTCGCGGGGTCGAATTTTAATCGGCCCAGGAGCGAGCCACCGGCGTCGAGCGGTCCGGCCACCAGTTGTTGCAAAGTGCAGGTGTGTTTCAAGCGGGACTGACAATCGCCCTCAATCTTCTCAAAGGCCGCCAGGAACAGGATGGCGATCTGCTCCCCACGCTTCAGTTTGATCGGGCCGCTGCTGTCCCAGGCCGAAACTCTACCCGGAGTTGCCAGCGGACCGGCTTGAGGATCCGCGGCGGAAAGCGGAAGACAAC
This sequence comes from Bryobacterales bacterium, assembly GCA_003157745.1. Taxonomy (GTDB): domain Bacteria; phylum Acidobacteriota; class Terriglobia; order Bryobacterales; family Bryobacteraceae; genus Bog-375. Next base: position 9,424 of record PMKM01000210.1, read on the forward strand.
TCGGCCCGGCGACCGCCACTGCAATGGCAATCGCCAAGATGCCCCACCCACGATTCTCCAACGCGATAGTCACGCTATTTCCTCCCGAGCGGTTGATTGTACCGAGTCGCACGGTCCGCTGGGCCGGCAGGGTGGAAACGGAGCGTGCGAACTATGGGCGAGGAAGGTCATGATGCACTTTTCGTACTTATGTCTGCACAGGAATGTCTGGACTCGCAACAACTGGGCGCCAACTCGTATGCGGCGTTCGGCCTCGATGCCAACGGCGCCCAGCGCACCGTCAACCGCAACGGGATTCTAGGCCAACTGGCGCAGTTTCTTCCGCAACTTATCACCGTCGGACGAGGGTTTCAGGACTACGATCGGGTGGTCCGGGTGCACGCGAGCGCTTGTAAGTACTCGGAGATTGCCACGTGGGCCAGCAATCAAGTCGACGGCGGTTTGCACGAAGCCCAGTCATTCGGCACGTGGATGCAATCCTCCAATCTCGCGTTGACATAGCTCTCTGCGCGGATGCGGGCGCTGGCCTCGACTGTCTTCTTTGCCGGGAAGGCGAGGAGTCTCTACCATGCGCAATAGGTCGCGAGCTGGATCGATGGCGTCCTACAAGCGAACACAGTCGCGACACTCCGGAAGGCGTGGCTCGGTTATGACGATCAGTTCCCGGCCTCGCTCGCCTGCAAGACGGATGTTGTCACGGACTGGACCTGAGCGAATGGACGTTCTAGAACTTATCGCCAACTGGAACGGGGCGTGATATAGTGAACTGTTAGCCGAGTACCACATGCCGACAAAACTTACAACTGAAATTCTCACTGCCGCAATTGACGGGTTCGAGATCCAGAAGGCTCGGATCGACGCCCAGATAGCCGAAATCCGGCAACTGCTGGAAGGTAGCCCAGCGCCCGTCGTCGCTTCCGAGAAGCCCTCCACTGTCTCGAGAGTCTCGACCAAACGCCGGAAGATGAGCAAGGCCGGCCGGGCTGCGATCGCCGCCGCACAACGGAAGAGATGGGCCGACCTGAAAAAGGAGCCGGCCGCCGCAGCAGCGCCGAAGCAGAAGAAGAAGCGGAAGCTCTCCGCTGCTGGCAGAAAGGCCATCATCGCCGCCACTAAGAAACGGTGGGCTGCCAAACGGGCCGAAGCTGCCAAGCAGACTGCCACTGAAGCGTAAGTAAGAGCCTTGGAGTATTCCGCGTTCTGAAAGGGCTCCCGTCATTCGATTGGCGGGTGCCTCTTTCGGAATGACCAATTGTCCGCGGCCGACTTACCAATAAGGCGATTTGTGCTTTGCCGCCGCGCTGTGTCTTCGGCGTGGGCGCGGTAGTCTCTCTCAACGAATCGGCAGACCTTGATTACGCGGCCTTCGCCGGGGACGTGACGACAGGCGAAGCGGGCGTCTTGGTGTGAATTGGGGTAGATCGCGCCCGCGGTCGTCTCGGAGATATACAGCTTAGACACTGCACCCTTGGCCGGAGTTTCAGGTCGCTGGATGGCCTTTTGGAGCCATTCGGTGCGCCGCAGGCATCGTCCCCTCCCCGCCGATCACTGTCCGCGCAGAGCACGCTACACTCCCGGCAAGACGTGCCGCACCGGGTTAGCCTCTGGCGGTACGGGGTTGGTCCAACCGAAATTGAGGTTATTGGCCACCCACGTACGCAATTACCAGGCTACCGTTCGTAGACAGGATTCCGATAACTAACGCCATCCTGGTTCGGTTAGGGCGATGCGGTGTATATTGCAAGGCATGAGCCTGGAAAGTTTGGGCGCGTCCACTAACCCCAATCTCATCATTCTGGAATCGCGAGGCGTGCCGAAGATCCCGGTCAAGCCGCCGGCCACGCTGAAGACCGCGACAGCGGTC